>JAGUZU010000081.1 GCA_020060625.1 Anaerolineales bacterium
GGCTTGGTTCAAGGATGTCGAATTTCTTTTTTGAAGTGGATGTGCTGCGCATGCGCTCCTCCCATGCAGTTTTTTCTTTAGTTTATTACACGTCTCCGCATTCATTCCTTTACATTTTTGTTAGGAGGGATCGGGCGAGTGATGGAAGGCTCGATCCAATGATCGAGCCATCAAATAAAATATTCAAATTCTGTGGTAAACTTCGCCCGCGAAACACAGGTACGTTATACATAATCATACGTGCCTTTCCGTTCCAGGCACGCCCACGGCTTGAACTGGAACAAACCCATGGAAAGGAGGTTTTCCCAATGCGTAAATACGAACTGATGTGCATCATCCAGCCCGACCTGGACGAGACCGCTTTTAACGGCGTGCTCGACAAGGTGAAGGGGTGGGTCGGCGAATCGGGCGGCAACGTGGACAAGGCTGAGGTGTGGGGACGCCGCCGCATGGCGTACATCATCAACAAGCACCGCGAAGGTCAATACGTTCTGCTGAACGTCACCATGGACCCCGCCGCCACGTCCGAACTCGAACGCAATCTGCGTTTCCAAGAGTCGATCATGCGCCACATGCTTTCCGTCGTTGGATAGTTGAAGTTGGAATTGCCCGGTAGTTTTAGCCAAGGAGTTTAACATGAGCCGAGGTCTTAATAAGGTACAGATCATTGGGCATCTTGGGAAGGACCCAGAGATGCGCTACACCCCCTCCGGTAAACCCGTGACGACGTTCACAGTGGCGGTCAGCCGCACGTGGAACAGCGCGGACGGCGAGCGCCATAACGAAACCGAATGGTTCAATGTCGTGGCATGGGGAACCCTGGCGGAAATCTGCAAGCAGTATCTCGTGAAGGGGCAGCAGGTCTATGTGGAAGGACGCCTGCAAACCCGCCGCTGGGACGACAAGGAAGGCGTCAAACACACCAGTGTGGAGGTCGTTGCCAGCGAGATGATGATGCTTGGCGACCGGCGCGATTCGAACAACAACTCGCAGGAATCTGTGAGCGCAGCCTCTGATGCCGCAGGCGGCAATACAGAGGATGAATTTCCCTTCTAGTGCCTGATATAGTTTGGCACAAGTACGTTTTGGAGTATATCTAATGAGTGATGAACGCACCACTTCGGGCGGCGGAGGCGGCGGAGAACGCAGGTTCTTTTCCAAACCCAAGTTCTGCCAGTTTTGCGCCGATAAGACCCTGACGATCGATTACAAAAAAATCGATCTTCTGCGAAAGTATGTAACCGAGGAAGGCACCATCCGCCCGCGCCGGCAGACCGGCGCCTGCGCCAGGCACCAGCGCACAGTGGCGGCGGCGGTCAAGCAGGCGCGTCACGTGGCGCTTTTGCCCTTCAGCAACAGGTCCGTGGAAGATACCCGCTCCTGATTGCCGGATGATCCTTTCGGGGCATGGGAAATCCCCATGCCCCGAAATTTATGTTAGAGACTGTCTGAAAACTTCGCCGCGTCCGGGAATCCTGAAGTTCTACTTCAGGATCAACCAGCGTACGCCTTCTGAAAGTAGAACTTTCGGATTCCCATTAAAGGAGTATCGTATGTCCAAGGAATCGGGCAGCCAGCCCGTTATTCATCATAAGAAACATGTCGCCCGCCTTCAACGCGAGCAGCAGCAAACCCGCCTGATCCTGTATATTTTCTTCGGGGTTTTAGGCGCAGTACTGCTGTTGTTACTGTACGGCTGGCTGGACATCAATTATCTCAAACTCCAACGCCCTGTGGCGCGGGTTGGAGATACCAACCTGCTGGTCAAGGATTTCGAGGCGCGGGTGCGCCTGCAACGCCAGCAATTGATCAACGACTGGAGTCAGTACAGCCAGTATCAGCAATTTTTCGGCATGGACGTAACCGCCCAGTTACAGCAGATCGAATACACCCTCGATTCGCCACAGGCAATCGGCACATCCGTGCTGGAGCAGATGATTAACGAGGAGATCGTCCGCCAGGAGGCGGCAAAACGCGGCATCGTCCTAAGCGAAGAGGAAGTGGACAGGGTCGTTCAGGAGGCGTATCGTTATTTCCCGGATGGGACCCCCACGCCGACCATCACCCCCACACAGATCATCATGCCGGAGATCCCTGCCGACGCATTGAAGGTGGTAAGTCCCACGCCTCTCGTCACAGCGACGCCGTTGTCCACGGCAACCCCGGCAGGCGACGCCTCTCCCACCACGCCGCCAACTGCCACAGCCACCCTCGCGCCCAGCGCCACGCCGACAACCGGTCCGACAGCCACCGCGTCACCGACTTCCACGCCCTACACCTACGAAGGCTTCCAAACCTCGCTGGCGGAAACCAACGAGAGATTAGCCGCCCTCGGATTCGATGAAGCCTTCTATCGGTCCTATTTCAAAACACAGCTTCTTCAGAATAAACTCAGGGAAGAAATAACCGCCGACGTGCCGCGCGCCGAACTGCAGGTCTGGGCGCGCCATATCCTCGTCCCGGATGAAGCATTGGCGGCAAGCATCGTCCAGCGGATTAAAGCCGGTGAAGACTTCGGCGAACTGGCAAAGGAACTTTCCACAGATACAGGCTCCGGCTTAAGCGGAGGCGATCTGGGCTGGTTCGGAAGCGGCGTCATGGTTCCCGAATTCGAAGACGCCGCCTTTGCGCTTGAAAATCCCGGCGACATCACAGAAACGCCCGTTCAAAGTCAGTTCGGGTTCCACATCATTCAACTTGTCGCCAGGCAGGAACGCCCGCTGACCGCCGACCAATACGAGAGCGCAAAAGATACCGCCTTCCGCGAATGGCTGATGACCACCGCGCGCGAGGAATACAATGTGGAAATCTTCGACATCTGGCGCGAACGGGTTCCCACCGAGCCGAATTTCATCACCGCCGCCACTGAAGCCGCCAGCGTCCAGCAAACTTCACAAGCGGAAGCGTTGAAGGAATTCGAAGCAACGCCGACACCGTAATATAATTTGTAACAAGCAACAAGAAACCCGTCTCAGAGTTCTGAGGCGGGTTTTTCTGCCGCTATTTGGCGTCAACTTAAGCCAGGAAATCTGCGAGTTAAGCCAAGAAACTTTCAGGTTAAGCCAACAAACTTTCGAATTAAGCCGGGAAATCCTTGCAGGAAGCGCCTAAATATCGAGCGCCCCCTACCCCCGCTTCAACATCTCATCTGTCACCTGATCCAGCCGCAGGCTGATGACCTGACTCGCCGAATCGCGTCCCATCGTCACGCCGTAGATGATGTCCGCCGCCTGCACGGTGTTACGGTTGTGCGTGATGATGATGAACTGCGTATCCTTGCTCAAATCCACCAGCAGGTCGCGGAAACGCCCCACGTTGGCTTCGTCGAGCATCGCGTCCACTTCATCCATCACGCAGACGGGCGTCGGCGACACTTTCAGCAGGGCGAACACCAGCGCAATTGCGGTCAGGCTGCGCTCGCCGCCGGAGAGCAGAGCCAGTCCCTGCTCGCGCCTTCCGGGCAGACGCGCCTCGATCTCGATGCCGGTATCCACCAGGTTTTCGGGGTCGGTCAACGCCAACCGCGCCGAGCCGCCGCCGAACAAACGCACGAACGTCTCGCGGAATTGCTTATCCACTGCATCGAAGGTCTTGACGAACTCCTGCTTGGTCAACTCATCCAACTCGGCGATGACCTGCTTCAAGTCCGCTTCGGCGTTGCGCAAGTCTTCCACCTGCGATTTCATGAACTCGTAACGTTCCTTCTCCTGGTCGTATTCGGCTTTCGCATCCGGGTTGATCGGTCCCATGCGCCGCAGTTGCGCGCGGTGATTCGCCAACTGCTCTTCGATCTCCGGCGCAAGTTCCGTCACCACAGGCAGCTGCTCGACCATACCTTCGATTGGCAAAGGCACAGGACCCGAAACATCCGCCGCGTAATCGAACATCACCAGACCGAAATCGTCGGTGATCTTCTGGCGCAGGGTATCCAACGCCTCCTGCTTGCGGGTGTGTTCCAACTGCACCTGCCCCAGCAGGCGCTCGGCATTTGCAAATCCGCGCTGGGCGTTGGCTTCGCTTTCCTGAAGCCGCGCCTCCTCCTGCTCCGCCGTTTCCAAATCCTTTTCGGCAGGCTCGATCTGCACGCGCATCGCATCGATCTCCGCATTCAACGAAGACTCGCGTTCGCGCAGTTGGTTCTTTTCCGCATCCAGTCCGTTCAACGAAGTCTCGGCTTCCTGCAAACGCGCCGCCAAATCCACACGGCGGGCATCCAGCCGCGACGTTTCATCGCCGCGTTCCCTCAACTTGGCTTGCGCCGCATTCAGGCTTTGCTCTGCAACCGCCGCGCGAGTGGACCAATACGAAACCTGTTCCTGCAACTCGCCCGCCTCGATTTCCGCGAGTTTCGCCGCCACAATCTTCAACTCAGCCTGCGCCTGCGCCGATTGGCTCTCGACCTCCACCTGCGATTCACTGATCTTCTTCTGGATGGATTCCGATTCCTGCGCCTCGGCAGTCAATTGACTCAACTGACTCTTCTGCCACTCCAATTGACGCGCCATCGCCTCCGACTCCAGACCAGCCTGTTGCTCGGTCTCCTGAGCCTCCCCCAACCGGACGCGGGCTTCGCGCGCATCGGTCTCTGCCTGCATTAACTCGCGCTGCGCCTCCGCAAGCTGATTCGACAACCGCTCCACGAGCGCGTTCGACTCATCGAGTCGTGAGACAAGTCCGCTCAAGGCGGAGTCGAATTCCCGTTTTCGGCGCGCCCGGCTCAAGGTCGAGGAAGAGGCGGTCTTTCCGGCGATCACCAACCCGTCACCGCGGAAGACTTCCCCGCGCAATGTCACAATGCGGGCGTGCTTCGGCAAGTCGCGGATCAAACGGCGGGCAGTGGAACGATCACGCGCGATCAAAGTTTGACCGAGCATCAATCGAACCGCGCCGCGCACTTCCTCCGGCGCATTGACGAGTTCGGAGGCGACGCCCAGAACATCGCCTGAGACCTCCGAAGCCTTTATGACTTCGGAGGTCTGATTGATTGGAAGCAGCGCCGCCCTGCCCGCTCCATCAGACTCAAGCAATTGAAGCGCGTTTTCGAGTTCGGCATCATCGAGCAGCACCGCATCGAGCGTGTCGCCAAGCGCGGCGGCAATCGCAGTTTCGAGTTCGGCGGGCACATCGAGCGCCGCGCTTAATGCGCCGCGCGCGCCGTTGAGTTTTTCAGAACGCGCCGCATCGAGCAGGAAACGCGCGCCTTCCGCGTACCCCGCCAGCGACTGCTCGGATTGCTCCAGCACCTCGATCTGTGCCTTCAAACGCGAGTGTTCCGACTCTTCCTTTGTGCGTTGTTCGAGCGCGGCGCGGCGCTCGTTTTCGAGACGATCCACTTCGGCGCGTTTGGCAAGCGCCTTGTCTTCCAGCTCCTGCAAGGCAAGGTTCGCCTGCTCGCGCGCCTTGCGAGCGGATTCATACTGCGCCGCCGCTTTTTCGGCTTGCGCCTCCGCGGATGCAATCGCATTTTGCGTCTGCGCGATCTTTTGAGTTTGCATTTCGATGCGCGACTTTAATTCGTCGAGACGCGCGTTGTTTTCGGCGCGCCGCTGCGTGAGCGCTTCGATCTGATCCCGGATGGATTTGATCCGCTCTTCGATGCCCGAACGCTCGGACTGGCGGGTTTGCAAGGCGTTTTGGGCGTTGGTCAACTGCGCCTGGGCGTCATCATATTCGCCCTGCGCCTGCGCCACGTCGCTTTCGGCTTGCTGGTAACGTTCCCGCGCAAGATGCAGTTCGTTCATCGCGTGTTCCTGGTCGGAAAGGATGGATGCCTGCTGCGCGGTCAGCGAACGACGGCGTTCTTCGAGGACGGCGAGTTCGCGGCTGAGCGCTTCGCGCTGGGTATGCAGATCAGCGGCTTTGCGATGCCACTCGTTCAGGTGCGCGCGCAATTCCGAAAGCCGCTCGCGGAAACTCGCATACTCCGCCTGCGCCTTTTCGTATGATTTTTTTGTCTCACTCACGCGCGCTTCCTGCGCGCGGACGGCTTCGCGCGCATCGGTCAGGTCGCGCTGGGCGCGGTGCCAGTGAAATCCATACCATTCGCGCAGGATCAGTTTCAAGTCCGCCTGGGCGCGGGAGAAGTCAATGGCGCGTTTCGCCTGCCGCTCCAAACTGCGGATGCGCGGCTCGAGCTCGGACATGATGTCCAGCACGCGCTCGAGATTGCGCTCGGTGTTATCGAGCCGTTTCAAGGCGTCTTCGCGGCGGGCGCGGTACAACCCCACTCCCGCGGCTTCTTCGAACAGTCGGCGGCGCTCATCGGCTTTAAGCGCAAGCGAAGCGTCCACCAGCCCCTGACCAAGAATGGTATATGTCCGCTCGCTCAAACCGGCTTGCGCCAGCAGTTCGTTCATTTCGCGCAAACGGACGTGCTGCGAATTGATCAGGTATTCGTTGCGCCCGTCGCGGTGGGCAATGCGCCCCATGGCAACTTCCGAAAAATCAAGCGGAAGCCACTGTTCGGAATTATCGAACGTGATGGTCGCCTGCGCCAGTCCCGCGCGCGGACGATGCTCCGAGCCGGAGAAGATCATATCCTCGGTCTTCTTGCCGCGCAAAAGCGTGTAGGACTGCTCGCCCAGAACCCAGCGAAGCGAATCCGCAATGTTGGATTTTCCCGAACCGTTCGGTCCGACAATGGCAGTGATGCCGCCCGCAAATTCGAATAATGTGCGCGAGGCGAAGGTTTTATATCCTTGCAGTTCGAGGGATTTCAGGCGAAGAGGCATTTGAATGTATGATTTCAGATTTACGATTTTGGATTTTTAAATGCTTGATGACTTTATCTATTGATGCGATCAAGCGCATCCTTGGCGGCGGCTCGCTCGGCGGAACTTTTACTTGATCCTGTTCCTCTGCCCTTTATCTCGTCTGCAACTTTCACTTCCACCTCGTAGGTGCGGGCATGGTCGGGCCCATTGATGGCGACGACGTGATATTGGGGCATTCCCAATTTTTGCGATTGGGTCAACTCCTGCAAATCGCTTTTGGGATCATGCAGTTCATCCAGAATGGTGGGACTCATCCATTCGAGCAGGGGTTTCATGAAACGAATCACCCGCTCCAGTCCCAAGTCAAGATACAAGGCGCCGATCAGCGCCTCGAAAGCAGAACCGAGCAAACTCTCCCGATGATGACCGCCCGACGATGTTTCGCCGCGTCCCAGCCGAAGCGCCTGCCCCAGGTTCAGGCGGCGGGCAAAGTCCGCGAGCCGTTCATTCCGCACAAGCGAGGAACGAATCTTGGTCAGGTCGCCTTCCTTCATCTCAGGGAAGCGGTGATACGCCCACTCGCCCACGATGAAATCGAGGACGGCGTCGCCGAGAAATTCAAGGCGTTCGTTATCCTCGACCGCTTCGGGATGTTCATTAATGTAGGAACGGTGTGTAAGGGCGCGTATCAGCAGGGACAGGTTTGAAAAGGACAGACCCAGCCTCTCGTTCAGGCTGGAAGCGGATTCCACATCCCGCTTTTGAAAATTGGATGTCACGGGAACCTCCCCGGAACTCAGGGAGCGCCAGACCCATCCCCCCGCAGGGGCTCGCGTTCCATTAGTTCCGATAAATTTTGAGCGGGCTGAATTGTAACCTGAATTTTTCGAAGCATCAATTTTTTAAGATAGAATCGGTGTGCTTGACGGCAGCCTAAGCCTGAACCCGGATTCCAAGAGAGAAATAATGACCGAAGTGAGCAACGAAACCCGTTTTTTGCACGCCATTCAAATAGGCTTGGGGGCATGGCAGTGGGGAGATCGTGTCATCTGGGGGTATGGGCAGACCCATACAGACAAGGATATTCGGGAGGCATTCGACATTTCGTTGAATCTCGGAATTCGGTTTATCGACACAGCCGAAGTGTACGGGTCGGGACAATCGGAAATTCTACTCGGCGGGTTTCTAAAGGAAACCGACCAGCCCGTGCTGGTGGCGACAAAGTTCTTTCCATGGCCGTGGCGGTTGGTGAAAGGATTTTTGCCCCGCGCTTTAAAAGGAAGTTTGGAAAGATTGGGGCTGGAATCGGTGGATTTGTACCAAATCCACTGGCCCTCCCCGCTGATGACTCCCGAAACCATGATGGAAGGGATGATCGAATGTGTAAAGCAGGGACTGGCGCGCACGGTTGGCGTCTCGAACTTTGGGCAAAAGCGCATGTTGAGGGCGTACTCCGCGCTTGCGCAACATGGGATTCCGCTGGCGTCCAACCAGGTGCATTACAGCCTGCTCAACCGTGAAGTGGAAAAAAACGGCACGCTGGCGCGATGCGGGGAACTCGGCGTTCGCGTGATCGCATACTCGCCATTGGAAAAGGGACTGCTTACGGGGAAATATTCGGCAGATAATCCGCCGCCCGGCGTGCGCGCCTCGCAATACCAGGAATTGTTAAGTAAACTTCCGCCCGTGATCAAAACATTGCAGGAGGTCGGGCAAAATCACGGCAAGACCGTTTCACAGGTCGCCTTGAACTGGGTGATCTGCAAGGGCGCGCTTCCCATTCCCGGCGCAAAGAACGCGCTCCAAGCGGAGGAGAACGCCGGCGGCGCAGGCTGGCAGTTGAGCGAAGAGGATATTGCCCGGCTCGATGAAGTCACGGACAATATCCGCGAATATTCAAAAGGGGCAAAATAGATCCAACCATCAAGCCTGTTGTTGCCCATGCTCGGATTCAAATACATGTGAGTGCATGTTGGCAATCCATTGCTTGCCGCTTTGGGTCATGCCCAGGTAAACGAGCGCGTCTTTAATATACGGGTTGACCCGTTCCCAATAAAAACTGGCGTATTTTTTTCTAAGATCGTTCGGGCATTTGTACCCAAACTTTTCATTCAACCCCAATTCCTGAAATTCATAGTACAAGGCTGGGGATTTTCGGAAATAATCCGGGTCGCCCAGCTGCCCAATAAAATCCGCCGCCCGCACCAATCCGCCCAACCCTTTGGTATCCTGATACATTTCGCCTTCGGGGGAAGGAAAGCGCGTGATTTCGATGTAGGAAGCGATCAACTCCGCGTCCAGATGATCCGTCATTCCATCGAGCAGCGTCGTGCCGAAACGTTCGCGCACGAACAATTTGCTGCGATTCACGTGATGCGGGGTCAGGGACACGTCTGTGCCTTCAGGCGGAATGCGAATCAGTTCCCCCACGACCCCGGTGGCGAACATATCGCCGGTGTCTGCCCGACACACGCCTTTGACATACCCGATGTCGTGACACAAGACTGCGATCATGTAGTGCATCCAGTCGCGCGGAGTCACCCCACCTTCGCGTAAATGCTTCCCTTCAATGATGGACAGCCCGGCAAGGGAAACCATGACAGTATGGTTAATGTCGTGATAGAGCGCGTCTGAATTCGAAATATTTTCGAGCGAGAGCCTGCCGCACCAGGCGACAATCCGCCCAAAATCGCTGTCAATATCGCCGTACATGCGCCTGTACCCGTCCTGCAAATGCTGGACGAACATATCCGTCATAAGATCCTGCCAATTAAGCATACGGTATCACCTCAATAACTTCCTTTTGATTTTCGAGTTTACCAGAAAGAACAAAGGATGATGAGTTGGGAAATCATTTTAAATATGAAGCGCGTCCCGTCTTATAATTGCTTGAAATGAAAAAACCTCCCCTGATCCTGATCGTGGGTCCCACCGCGGTTGGAAAAACAGAACTTGCCATCCAACTTGCGGAACGGTTGAACGGTGAAATCGTCTCGGTGGACTCGCGTCTTTTTTATCGCGGCATGAATATTGGCACTGCCAAACCTTCCTCCGAAGAAATGGCGCGCGTTCCGCATCATTTAATTGATATTGTCGCTCCTGATGAGACCCTGAGCCTGGCGGTTTTTCAAAAAATGGCGCGGGAGATCATCGCGGAGATTCGCAAGCGCGGCAAACTGCCATTTCTGGTCGGCGGGACAGGGCAATACATCCGCGCGGTGACGGAAGGCTGGACCCCGCCGGAGGTGAAACCGGATACGAGACTACGAAATGTTTTAGAAAAGTTGGAAAATGAAAAAGGCAAAGAGTGGTTATACGCAAAACTCCAAACCCTGGACTCCAAAGCCGCTTCAAATATTGACCTGAGAAATGTCCGCCGCACCATCCGCGCTTTGGAGGTCATCCTTACCACAGGGCGAAAATTCTCCGAACAGCGCGGGCAAAGCGGCTCGCCTTATCATTTAATAACCATCGGGCTGACTCGTCCGCGCGCGGAGTTGTACCAGCGTGTGGATGAACGCATCGAAAAAATGTTTGCGGATGGATTGCTCGACGAAGTAAAAGGTCTGCTTGAACTCGGTTATTCGCCCGCTTTGCCAAGCATGTCGGCAATCGGGTATCGGGAATGCGTCAGAGTGGTAAAAGGTGAATTGAACACCGAACAGGCAAAAGCGGAGATGAAGCGTCTTACGCGCGTTTTTGTCCGCAGGCAGGCGAATTGGTTCAAGGAATCCGATCCGCAGATTCGCTGGTTCAATCCTGCAAATGAAAATGCGGCGGGTGAGATCGAAGGTTTCATTCGTAACTTGCTGCAAGACCGGGTGTTGTAATTGACTTTTGATATTTTCACGTATATACTTGCCTTGTAGCATCTTCACCAACGACCAAACGGAGGAGGAAGCATGGACAGCAAGTTATGGCAAGCGCATTACGACAAGGGGGTGCCCACCACAATCGAATATCCGAACGTGCCGTTGTTCCATTTTCTCGAGGACGCGGCGCGCAAATATCCGGACCGCGCCTGCACGATCTTCAAAGGCGCGGTTATCACATACAAAGAGATGAATGAGATCACCGACCGCATTGCCGCCGCGCTCGTGGACATGGGCGTCCAGAAGGGTGACCGCGTTGGGATTTTCATGCCGAATACGCCGCAATTCGTGATGACCTATTACGGCATTCTCAAAGCGGGCGCGGCGGTGGTGGCGACGAATCCGTTGTACACGCCCCCGGAGATCGAACATCAAGCCAGCGACGCCGGCATCGAGTACATGTTCGTGATGACGAATTTCTACGAGACGATCAAAAAAGCCCAGCCCAAAACAAAGATCAAACAATTGATCGTGACAAATTTGAAGGAAACCCTGCCGCCCGTGCTGCGCGTGTTGTTCACGCTGGCGAAGGAAAAGAAGGGCGGATTCAGGATCGCGGGCGGATTGCGAGACGGCGACATCTGGTTCCAGGATTTGCTTGCCAAATATGCGAACGCCTCAAAACCGAACGTGGAAGTTGGCGTTGACGATACGGCTTTGTTCCAATATTCGGGCGGGACCACGGGCATCTCGAAAGGCGCGGTTGCCATGCACCGCAATGTGGTGGCGAACACGCTTCAAATCAAAGCGTGGATGCCCAATGTGGAAGTCGGCAAGGAAGTGGTGTTGATGGCGATTCCGCTCTTCCATGTGTATGGCATGGTGGCGGGCATGAACTTTGCCATGGCGACCTGTGCGAGCATGGTGATGGTCCCCAACCCGCGCGACCTGAAGGATGTGTTGGATAACATCGCCAAATACAAAGCGACCATTTTCCCGGGCGTGCCGGCGCTGTACAACGGCATCAACAATCACCCCGACGTGAAGGCGGGCAAGTACAACCTCTCCTCCATCAAGGCTTGTATCTCCGGTTCCGCTCCGCTGATGCGCGAGACGAAGGAGCAATTCGAAAAATTGACGGGCGGCAAGGTATTCGAGGGTTACGGTCTCTCCGAAGCGCCAACCGCCACCCACTGCAACCCGCTGGAAGGCGTGAACAAGACCGGCTCCATCGGCATGCCGCTGCCCGACGTGGAAGTAAAGATCATCAGCCTCGACGATGGCGAGACCGAACTGCCGCAGGGTGAGATCGGCGAGATCGTCGTCCACGGTCCGCAGGTGATGAAGGGCTATCACAATATGCCCACCGAAACCGCCAATACGCTTCGCAAGTTGAATGACGGCAAGGTCTGGCTTTTCACCGGCGACATCGCCCGCGTGGACGAGGACGGTTATTTCTACATCGTTGACCGCAAGAAGGAACTCATCAAGCCCGGCGGATATCAGGTCTGGCCCCGCGAGGTGGAGGAGGCGATTGCCGCGCACCCGAAGGTCTTGGAAGTGGGCGTGGCGGGCATCCCCGATGCCTATCGCGGCGAGACGGTGAAGGCGTGGATCGTGGTCAAACCCGGCGAGACGCTGCCGGAAGAGGAACTCAAAGCCTTCTGCAAGGAAAGACTTGCCGCGTACAAAGTCCCCACTCACTATGAATTCAGGGACGAACTGCCCAAGACCACCGTTGGCAAGATTCTAAGGCGCGAGTTGGTGAGGCAGCATAAGGAAGCCAACCCTTCGTAATGCGTAATAAAAAAATTGAAAGAGCCTCTCGGTAATCGAGAGGCTCTTTACGCTTTACAAATCACGCACTTTACGCAAGTTGCGGCGTGCCGCTCTTTTTGCCTTGCGGGGGCGGGAAGAGCTTTTCAAAGTCCTCGCGGTTAAGGGATTCAACTTCAAGCAGTTTCTGGGCGATCATGTCCAATTGCTTGCGATATTTCTTGATGGTCGCCTTTGCCGTCTTGTAGGCATCCTCGACGATCTTGCGGACTTCGCGGTCAATTTGCTCGGCGACGGCTTCGGAATAGTCGCGCTGTTCGGAGATTTCGCGTCCGAGGAAGATCAATTCCTCTTTCTGACCATACACCAGCGTTCCCATTTCGGCGCTCATGCCAAGGCGGGTGACCATGGCGCGCGCCATGCGCGTCACCTGCTCGATGTCGTTGGAAGCGCCGGAGGTGATGTCGTCGAAGATCAGTTCTTCGGCGGCGCGTCCGCCCAATGCCATGGCGAGCGTGGCAAGCATCTTCTTGCGGGACATGAGAATACGATCTTCGTCCGGGCGGAACCACGTCACGCCGCCCGCCTGTCCGCGACCAACGATGGTCACTTTTTGGACGGGGTCCGCTTCAGCGATGGCATTGGCTACGATGGCATGACCAGCTTCATGGTAGGCGATGATGCGCTTCTCTTCATCCGAAATGAGCCTGCTCTTGCGCTCCGGTCCCATCACAACGCGTTCGATGGCTTCTTCCAATTCGGACTGGGTGATGGATTTCTTGTTGCGCCGCGCGGCAAGAATGGCGCTCTCGTTGACAAGGTTCTCCAGATCGGCTCCGGCAAAACCGGGCGTGCCGCGCGCAATGGCGGCGAGGTCTGCCTGCGGATCCAACGGCTTGCCTTTGACGTGAACTTTAAGGATGGCTTCGCGCCCTTTCACGTCGGGGCGATCCAGCGTCACGCGGCGGTCAAAACGACCGGGGCGAAGAAGCGCCGGATCGAGAATGTCGGGACGGTTGGTCGCGGCAATGATGATGACGTTCGTATCCGTATCGAAGCCGTCCATCTCGACCAGCATCTGGTTAAGGGTCTGTTCGCGCTCGTCATGCGAACCGCCCAACCCCGCGCCGCGCTGGCGTCCCACCGCATCGATTTCATCCACAAAGACGATGCAGGGCGAGTGACGCTTGGCTTGATCGAACAGGTCGCGCACGCGGCTCGCGCCCACGCCCACGAACATTTCGACAAACTCCGAACCGGAAATGGAAAAGAACGGCACGCCCGCCTCGCCGGAAACCGCTTTTGCCAGCAGGGTCTTCCCCGTGCCGGGAGGACCCACCAGCAAAACGCCTTTCGGAATGCGCGCGCCAAGTTGAATGAATTTTTGCGGTTCCTTCAAGAACTCGACCACTTCGGAAAGTTCCTGCTTGGATTCTTCCGCGCCCGCCACATCTGCGAACGTGACGGTGGGATGCTCGCCGCTGAACATGCGCGCGCGGGATTTTCCAAACGACATGGCGGCATTATTGCTGCCCTGCGCCTGACGGAAAATAAACCACAGCAAACCGCCCATGAAGATGATCGGCAGGAGATACAACGCGCCGCTCAACAAGCCGCCCCACACCGACGGCGCGCTGACTTCGATATCCACTTTGGCAAGTTGTTCGGTCGTCACTCCAAAAGTGCGGAGTTGCTCCACAAGGGTCGTATCCGCTTCCTTGCGGGATTCAAGCTCAGCGCCGTCGGAAGTGACCACCCGAATGCTGTCGTTGTTTTGAACGATAATTCGGGCAATATCGCCGCCTTGAACCTGCTGCGCCACCTTGCTGATGGTCAACGGCTCGGTTGCAGCGTTGTTATCACGGAAGCCCATGTACAACATGGCTCCAATGGCTACAAGCAAGAGAAAGTACACAAAAAACGATTGACTACGGGAATTCACGGAATCCTCCAAATTTGATTGCAGTCGGATTATACCAACTCCACCCCTTTGACGCGGCGAAACCGCGTTTTTTTATATGATTCTCTAACACGCTTCCCTTCGACCCGAAACCTGCCTGCAAAACCCCTCAACCTTCCCCATACCGACAACATGTTCGTGCTAATCAAGAATTAATTCCACCGGGCAGTGATCCGACCCCATTACCTGGTCGTGGATAGCCACATCCCGCACACGCGGCATCAGCGCTTCGGAAACGAGAAAATAATCCAACCGCCAGCCGATGTCTCGCGCCCGCGCATTCAGGCGGTACGTCCACCATGTATATTGGACACGTTCCGGGTAGAGGCGGCGGTAGGCGTCCACAAAGCCGTTGTCTAAAAAATTCCGCACCCATTCCCGCTCCTCCGGCAAAAACCCGGACGTTTTCTCATTCGCTTTTGGATTTTTCAAATCAATCGGTTTATGAGCCGTGTTGAAATCGCCCGTGATGATGACCTGCTCCCCTTTCTCATGAAGCGACTTGCACAACTCCAATAGATGCGCGTAAAACTCGAGTTTGTACCGCACGCGGTCATGTCCGCGCTGACCGTTCGGGAAGTAAATGTTGAAGAGCCGCAGACCAGCCCAACGGGTCTGAATGACGCGTCCCTCCACATCAAATTGCGGGGCATTCATCCCTGTCACGATCTCATCCGGCTTCTTTTTATAGAACGTCGCCACCCCGCTATACCCCGCGCGCTCGGCGGAATTCCATTCATACGGCAACCTCAAACTGAATCGTTGTTCTTCATTTAACTGTTCCGGTCTCGCCTTCACTTCCTGAAGGCACAATGCATCCGGTTCTTTTTCAAATGCCCAATCCAGCGCGTTCTTTCCAAGCGCGGCGCGAATTCCGTTCACATTCCAGGTAATGATTTTCATCGCAATCGCCAATTTTGTTTTATGGTAAACTAGACCAAGAGACAGGAGAGTTATGGATCATACTACCGTCAAAAAGATACTGTGTATCGAAGACGAACCGGAAATGATCGATTTGATCAGGCTCATCCTGGGGCGCCGCGGATTCGAAGTGCATGGCGCGGCAGGCGGTTTGGAAGGCATCAAGATGATCCGCGAGATGCTCCCGGACCTCATCCTGCTCGACCTGATGATGCCCGACATGGACGGCTGGGAAGTATACCAACAAATGAAAGCCGACGCCGCCACGCGCGACATTCCCGTGATCGTCGTCACCGCCAAAGCGCAAAATATAGACAAGGTACTTGGTCTGCACATCGCCAAAGTGGACGACTACATCGCCAAGCCGTTCAGCCCGCAGGAATTGATGGATAGTGTGGACAAAGTTTTCAGCCAAAGACCGTAACGAATTAATTTCACTCTGACAGGGCGGCCCGCGCGCCGCCCTGTTTTGCGATATAGATATGCCCCGCTTCATTCATGTAAACAACCTGACCAAACCCGTCGAACAGCCCGCGCGCGTGGGCTTTTGCGACTCCTTCCTTTGCAAACTGCGCGGGCTGATGTTTCGCCCCCGCCTCTCCCCCGACGCAGGCTTGCTCCTCGTCGAGAAGCGTGATTCACGCCTCGACACGTCCATCCACATGTTCTTCGTCCCCTTTGACCTTGCCGTTTTCTGGATCGACTCCGATATGACGGTCGTGGACAAGGTCATTGCAAAATCATGGCGTCCCGCCTACCTTCCAAAAGCGAACGCCAGGTACACCCTGGAAATCCACCCCGATCACTGGGAAGATTATGAAATTGGCGACAAGGTCGAATTCAAGAATGCGTAAGTTCACAGCTCTCTTATTATTGCTTGCAATCATGGCTCCCCTGCATCCCGTGCAGGCTCAGAATGGGACGGGTCCGGTATATATCGTCCAATCAGGGGACAGTCTCTCCTCGATAGCATCGCGTTTCAACGTCAGCATGAACGAGTTGATGTCCACAAATGGCATCACTGACCCGAATCAACTGACAGCGGGTCAGCAATTGATCATTCCGGGCTTGGAAGGAGTTGTCGGGGTTCTAAGCACGGAGTTCATCAACTTCGGCGATTCCTATCGCAGTCTCATGCGGCAAACGCAAGTGCCTGAAAGCCTGTTCAGGAAACTCAATCGCGTTGTCAGCCCGAGTGAATTCTATGTGGGCGTCAGCATGATCATTCCCGTCCAATCGGAAAACCCGAACAAAAAACGACTTTCGCCCAAAGCGGGCGAATCCCTGTTTGAATTGGCAGTGAAAAACGATACGGATGTCTGGTCTCTCGTCAGCATCAACGAATTGGATGGCACATGGGACGGACTGCCGGATGATACATTGTTTGCTCCCGGCGAAAATAACGGAGAAGGCACGGGCGGCCTGCCCTCGGCATTCATCAGCGCGGAAATTCGAGACCTGCCCATCAAGCAGGGAGGCACAGGCGTCATTAAAGTCAAAGCATTGCCGGAGGTCAAATTGGGCGGTGTGCTTGTTGATCATCCATTGAATTTTTTCCAGGATGAGGATGGCTCACAGACCGCCCTGCAAGGCGTCCATGCTTTGCTGGAGCCGGGCGTGTATCCTTTGCGGTTGGAAGCAACCCTTCCAGATGGAACCACACAAGTCCATGAGCAATTGATCCTGATCATTTCCGGGAATTATCCGGACGACCCGCTTCTTTACGTCGACGCCGCGACCATCGAACCCACTTCGACAGAGTCGGAACAACAAGAGTTGGTGAAACTAACGTCACCTGCCACACCAACCAAACTGTGGAGCGGAGATTTTATTTCTCCAGCCATTGCCTACGCTGAATCAACTTACTTCACTTCAAGATACGGAAACCGCCGCACATACATCGGTCAAGGTACAGACATGCGGGTTAATGGCTTTCACACCGGGCTGGATTTTGGAGGCGGAGACGGACTGGCTATCACCGCGCCCGCAACTGGAAGGGTGGTCTTTGCCGGTCCATGGACGGTGCGCGGGAATGCCACTGTCATAGACCATGGTTGGGGCGTGTACAGCGGGTTCTGGCACCAGTCTGCGATCCAGGTTCAGGTCGGGCAGATGGTTCAGCAGGGCGATGTGATTGGGTTGGTCGGCGGGACGGGGCGCGTGACCGGCGCACACCTGCACTGGGAATTGTGGGTCAACGGCATCCAGGTGGATCCGCTCGATTGGTTGATTCAGACCTACCCGTAGGTCAATGAGGCGTCGCGTCGTTGCGCTGCATCCACGAATATGCCACACTCATGAAAGGATTTTTCGGATATGACCAATGTCATCAATTTTTTGAAACAAAGCGATATTTTTTATCAATTCACACCCACCCAATTGGAATTGGTGGGAAATTTATGTCACGAAGTTGCGTTCAACGCGGGCGATGTCATCTTTCAGGAAAACAGCGGAAGCAAGGAGCTGTACGTCATCATGCAGGGGGAGGTGGATATTCTGATCAATCGCGGGAATTCCGGTTCGAATAACAAAACCGAAACTGCGATTGCCCGCCTGCGCAGGGGCCAGTCGTTTGGCGAGGTGGCTCTCGTGGATGAAGGGCTGCGGTCTGCCACGGCGCGCGCGGCGCAAAAAGATACCCGCCTGCTTTTGATCCCGCGCGATAAAATCATTATGCTGTGTGAAACCTATCCTACATTGGGTTATCGCCTGATGTATAATCTCGCCGCGGACCTGGCAATGAAAATCCGGAATACGGATTTGAGGATACGGGAACAACTTTTGTATAAGCCCCAGGATAAAAATTGAACGCCTTAACAACGAGGTTTGTCGGCAAACTTGTAAACAGATTTTCGATGGACGGGGAGTTATCTGTAAAAATTTGCGAATTTCTTTAAAATCGCGCGCTTTTTTAGGAAAATATTAAAAGGTCTATACACAAACTCTTGACCTATCCGGGAATCCGACTTATTATTGACTTTTAATAATCAATGGCAATGCCTTATTATTATGAGAGCGGTCTGGAAACAAGCCTTAAAAATCCGGGCAGGGTTTTTCGGGCTTTCTTTCTAAATAAGCAGGAAATCCACTGGGAAGGAGGTGGTGCCGACAAAGGCAAGCATTGTCTGCTGGTTGTTCGCCCGCACACGCGGGAAAGTTAGTTCACCTAATCACATACTTGGAGGAGTACAGAAATGAACAAGCGTTTGCTCGCTTTACTGTCATTGCTGGTTTTGGCCAGCATGATACTCGCCGCCTGCGGCACACCCGCCGCCACCGAAGAGGCGCCCGCGCCCGAAGAACCGGTAGCCACCGAAGCGCCTGCTGAAGAAGAACCTGCGATGTTCGAGTGCACCGACGCGCTGGGTTGTGTGGAAATCGCCCCCGATGAACCCGTCCACATTGCCTACTGGGGCGTTCTCTCCGGCGCTGACAGCAGCCTGGGTGAGGATTCCAAGCGCGGTGTCGAGATCGCCATTGACGATATGGGCGGTCAGTTCCAGGGACATGACATCCTGCTGACCACGGAAGACGGTCTTTGCACCCCTGAAGGCGGCGCCACTGCTGCCCAAAAACTTGCGACCGACACCTCCCTCGTCGGCTTGATCGGTTCCGCCTGCTCGGATGAAACGGTCGGCGGTATCGCCGCGATCACCAACGCAGGCTTGACCACGATCTCCCCTGCCAACACCCGTCCGTTGTTGACTGACCCGAACCGCGGTCCTGACTACGCCGGCTACCTCCGCACCGCCCACAGCGATGCGTTCCAGGGTAAGGCTGTCGCTGAGTTTGCCTACAATGTCCTCGGTGTTCGCAAGGCTGCGACCATCCACGATGGTTCTGCTTACGCGGAAGCCCTCCAGCAGGTCTTTGCTGATGAGTTCACCGCCCTCGGTGGTGAGGTCGTCGCCCAGGAAGCAGTCGCAAAAGACGCTACAGACATGCGCCCTGTGTTGACCACAGTCGCCGCTGCTGAGCCCGAATTCGTGTACTTCCCGGTGTTCGTTGCCGCGGGTGGTTATATCGTCAACCAGATCCGTGATGTTGCCGGTCTCGAAGATGTCAAGATCGCCGGTTCCGATGGTATCTTCACCGCTGACTTCCTCGAAGCGGGCGGCGCAAATACCGAAGGCATGTACCTCTCCAGCCCGGACTTCGGCGCCTTCCCCGGTGGATATCCTGAATTCATCGAGAAGCACAACGCCAAGTACGGCGGCGCTCCGCTTTCCGTCTTCCATGCGCACGCTTACGATGCCGCGAACATTCTCTTCACTGCTCTTGAAGAGGTCGCCGTTGTGGAAGCCGATGGAACCATCTACGTCCCCCGCCAGGCGCTGCGCGACGCCATCTACGCCACCCAGAACTTCCAGGGTGTGACCGGTTCCCTCTCCTGCTCGCCCTCCGGTGACTGCGGCGCTCCTGTGATCGCGATCTACGAGATCATGAACTCAGACCCCGCTTCCTGGGATCCGCAGAACGCTGACAACCCGAATCCCAAGAAGATCTATCCCTAGTTCGTAATATTCATCAGCAAGACAAGGGGTGAGGCAGGATACCTGCCTCACCCCAAAATATCATTTAGCAAGGAGCCGGTTCATGCGAACGACACTAGGAGAACGACTAACAGACTGGTCCATAAGCGGTTTTATGTGGGGGTTCCGCATCCTGATTGTTCTGATCGTAGTGCTGGGCACATTCTTCACACTTCAAAGCGGAAAATACACTGGCGAGCAGTGGATTGACTTTATTGTCTTTGGAATTTCACAGGGGAGCATTTACGCCCTGATCGCTCTGGGCTATACAATGGTGTACGGCATTCTACGCATGATCAACTTTGCTCATGGCGAAATCTTCATGAGCGGGGCATTCAGCGCCTACTTTCTTGCCACCTGGTTGAACACCGTAGGTTTTGTTGACGCAAACCCCGTGCTTGGTCTTTTGATCCCGATATTATTCGCAATGCTCATGTCCGCTCTCATCGCCATGCTCGTCGAGCGGGTTGCCTACCGCCCCCTGCGAGGCGCTCCGCGCCTTGTGCCGCTCATCAGCGCCATTGGCGCATCATTCTTCCTGCAATACACCTTCCGCGGTTTCTTTGGACCGGGCGTATACGCCTACCCCCCCATTAAAGCATTGGAAGGCGAATGGGTCATCTTTGGGATCGGCATTCTGAGAGTGCAGGTGATTGTCGCCATCGCCGCCGCTCTCATCATGGCGATCCTTTATATCGTCGTCATGCGCACAAAAATCGGAAAAGCCATGCGCGCCGTTTCCGAAGACAAGGACACAGCCGCCCTGATGGGCATCGACGTAAACCGTATCATCGTCTCCACCTTCGCCATTGGCGCCGCCATGGCGGGAGCCGCGGGCGTGCTATACGCGCTGATCTATCGCCAGGTCAACTTCTTCATGGGCTTCACCCCGGGCATCAAGGCATTTACCTCCGCTGTATTGGGCGGCATCGGCAACATCCCCGGCGCCATGCTTGGCGGCATGGTGCTCGGCATTTTCGAGTCTGTTGGACCCGCCCTTTTCCTCGACGGTCTCGGCATTATCCGTCCCTACCAGCTCAAGGACGCCATTGCCTACACCATGCTTGTGATGATCCTGTTGTTCCGCCCCTCCGGTATTTTGGGCGAACGCCTGACATCCAAGAAAGCCTGACAGGGTGAATTCAATGAAAAAAGAAAACTTCATCTGGAATTCCATCAAGATTGGGCTGGTCGCGGGAGCCATTGGCATATTCCTTTGCCTGGTTGGCATGGTGGAAATCTTTAGCAAGCGGGATGTCGTCAAGGACGTCATCTCACTTGGAATGTTCCTCCTGCTTGCCACAAGCGTTCTGGCAGGCTTCATCGCCTCCCGCCGGACCTCTGACCTGCTCGAAGGCAACAAAGCGGTATCCAACCTTTTAGCGGGGACGTTTGCCGGGCTGTTCACGGGTATCGTGCTGGCGCTGTTCGTCCTTTTCTCCAGCCAGGTCAACCTTCGCGCCGTATTCTTGAACGTGACTCCGGCGCTGTTGGAACTGCTCACGTTTGGACAGGGAACTGACGGCGTGTGGCAGATTCTGGTCTTTGGAACAGTTGCAGGTCTGGTTGGAGGCGCGTTCCTGCTCCTTTCACCGTCCATTCGCAAACCCATCGTCAACGCCGTCATGGTGATCATTTTCATGGCGCTCTTCTCGAGTCTGTTCCGCGTCATCATGGTTAATCAGAGTGGCGGGATCGAAAAAGCCGCAAAATACCTTTTCAGCCAGACAGGTCTCACCGCCAACGGCGGTTTGATCTTTTTTTTCGGCACAATTCTTGTTTCCGTCCTTAGGTCATCACAGGCTGGAAAAGTTCAAAATTTGGTGGACAAACTTCCCCAAAAAGGAAAACTGTCCCTGCGCGTCGCCAGCATCATCCTGTTGGCGTATGTGGTAATCATGCTGCCGAATGCGGCAGGACCTTTCATTGCCCAAGTTGTGGTTATTATCAGCCTTTACATCCTGATGGGACTTGGGCTTAATATCGAAATCGGTTTTGCGGGACTGCTCGATCTTGGGTTTGTGGCGTTCTATGCCATCGGCGCTTATACCGTCGGCTTGCTGACATCGTATGGAGAATTCGGCTTACAGCACGTATCCTTCTGGGTTGCAGTTCCGATCGCCGTGCTGGTCGCCATGCTTTTCGGCGGATTACTCGGCGTTCCCGTGCTGGGGGTGCGCGGCGACTACCTTGCCATTGCCACGCTCGGATTTGGCGAGATCGTACGCCTGCTTGCAGGCTCGGACTTCATGGCAAAATATCTCGGCGGACCGCGCGGTATTATCGGCATTCAAAAACCCTGTATCGGTACGCTGGGCGAATTCGTCGCGGTGGACGTTCCGCGAGTTTGTAACGGGATTGAGCTGGGAAAACCCCAGGAAATTTACTTCATTGCAATTGCCAGCGCCCTGCTAATCGCATTCTTCTCCTACCGCCTGCGCGAATCCCGTCTCGGACGCGCGTGGATGGCGATCCGTGAGGATGAGGATGTGGCGGAAGCGCTCGGCATTAAACTGGTGCAAGCCAAACTGCTCGCGTACATGCTCGGGGCGGCGTTTGCCGGTTTGGGTGGAGCCATCTTCGCCACGCTGGTGGGTTCCATTTTCGCTTCCAGCATGCAATTGATCGTTTCGATCAATGTGGTCGCATTGATCATCGTCGGAGGCATGGGAAGCATCCCCGGCGTGGTCGTCGGCGCGATCGCTTTGATCGGTTTGCCGGAACTCCTGCGCGAAGTTTCCGAGTTCCGCTTCCTCCTGTACGGGGCGGCGCTGGTCACGGTCATGATTGCCAAGCCGGAAGGACTCTGGCCCTCGCAGAACATCCGCCGCGAACTTCACCGGGAAGAAGCGGCTCCCATACCATCGGAAACGACCTCCTAAGGATGGCGGACAATATGACACCCATTCTGATCGCCCAAAAAGTGACCAAACGCTTCGGCGGGCTTGTTGCTGTCAACTCGGTGGATTTTGAAATACCGGAAAAATCCATCGTCAGCATCATCGGTCCGAACGGAGCGGGAAAGACCACCTTCTTCAACTGTATCACCGGCTTCAACAAAGCCGACGAAGGCACGATCACATTCGAGGGGGCGGAAATCCAAAATCTCCGCCCGGACCAGATCACCCGCCTGGGAATTTCACGCACCTACCAGAACATCCGTCTCTTCGCCAACATGACCGCGCTCGAAAACATCATGGTTGGACAGCACAAATTCCTCCACGCCTCATGGGTAAGTTCCATCATCCGAACAAAAGGCATGATGGCTGAGGAGAAGGGCGCCCTCGATGAAGCGCAAAGGCTCCTCAACTACGTGGGCTTGAAAGGCAAAGGAGACCTGCTCGCCCGCAATCTTCCCTACGGCGAACAACGGCGACTCGAGATCGCCCGCGCGCTTGCCACAAAACCGAAACTCCTCCTGCTGGACGAACCCAGCGCAGGCATGAACCCGCGCGAAACTGAAGACCTGACTGCCTTCATCCATCGTTTGCGCGACGAACTCGGCATCACCATCCTGCTCATCGAACACCACATGCGAGTCGTTATGGGAATCTCTGAAAAGATCACCGTGCTGGACTATGGACAGAGGATAGCCGAAGGCACGCCGAAAGAGATACAGTCGAACCCGCGCGTGATCGAAGCCTACCTCGGACGCGGCGCCGCCACGGAGGGCATGGAAAATGCCCACGAGCGTTTCGGCAACAAAAAATCCTAGAGAACAGTAGGTTCAAGATGTCCATATTAAATATCAATAACGTTCACACCTACTACGGCAACATCCACGCCTTGAAGGGTATCACCATCAACGTTGAAAAAGGCGAAATCGTCACCCTCATCGGCGGCAACGGCGCGGGAAAAACCACCACGCTGAAAACCATCAGCGGATTGCTCCAGCCGCGCGAGGGAAACGTCTTGTACAACGGCGAGAATCTGGGTAAATACAAGGCGCACGAAATCGTGTACAAGGGAATCTCCATGGTGCCGGAAGGACGCGGAATCTTCACCAGCCTCACCATCACCGAAAACCTGGAGATGGGAGCCTACAGCCGCGACGACACACAAGGGATCAAGGATGATATGGAAAGAGTGTTCACCCTCTTCCCGCGCCTCAAGGAACGCCGCAACCAGGTCGCAGGCACTCTCTCCGGCGGTGAACAACAAATGCTCGCCACCGGACGCGCCCTGATGACACGCCCCTCCATCCTGCTCATGGACGAACCCTCGATGGGTCTTGCGCCCGTCCTGGTCGAATTGATCTTCGACACCATCCAGCAGATCAACCAGCAGGGCACCACCATCCTGTTGGTGGAACAAAACGCCCACATGGCGCTGTCGGTTGCCCATCGCGGCTACGTTCTACAGACTGGCGAAATCATCACCAGCGATACAGCCGACAACCTAAGGAACGACCCAGCCGTTCAAAAAGCCTACCTGGGCATGGAATAGAAAGCCTGCAACACACGCAAACGCAGAGGTACAATCATGTCCTCTGCGTTTTTGTTACCTCAATCAGACCTGACAGGTTCTGGGAAACCTGTCAGGTCTTGCAAAAGGAGTGACCATGCTGATACTCGACGCGCAGGATGTCCGCAAAGCGCTGCCAATGCGCGGCGCCATCGAAGCCATGAAACAAGCCTACGCCTCCCTCTCCGACGGGCAGGCAGAAGCGCCGCTGCGGACGCGCCTGCCAATCCCAAACCATGACGCGCTCGCCATCTTCATGCCCGCCTACGTCCACACCGAAGAAGCGGACGCGCTCGCCGTCAAGATCGTATCCATTTTCCCGAACAACCCCGCGCGCGGACTGCCCTACATCCAAGCCGCCGTCCTCGCGTTCGATGCAGGCACGGGCAACGTCTCCGCCATGCTGGAGGGAGGTTCATTGACCGCCATCCGCACGGGCGCGGGAAGCGGCGCCGCCATTGATCTGCTTGCCCGCAAAGACAGCAAAGTCGTCGCCATCTTCGGCGCGGGCGCGCAGGGACGCACCCAACTCGAAGCGGCATGTTCGGTTCGCAGCGTGGAAAAGGCTTGGGTCTTTGATTCAGACCCAAAGCGGGTTGAGGCGTTCGTCAACGAAATGGCGGGACAAGGACCGATTCCCTCCACGCTCGAACCTGCTCCAACGCCCCAAGCCGCCGTCAAAGATGCGGACATTATCTGCACTGCCACCACTTCCACCACGCCCGTCTTCGCGGATGCCGACCTCAAGCCCGGCGTACACATCTCCGCCATCGGTTCATACACCCCGGAGATGGTGGAAGTGCCAGCGGAGACCATCGTCCGCGCCAGCGTTTTCGTGGATTCTCGCTCCGCCGTCCTTGCCGAAGCAGGCGATTTGATCCAGCCAATACAAAACGGAACGATCACCGAAGCGCACGTCCGCGCGGAATTGGGCGAGATCATCCTCGGCAAAAAAGCGGGCAGGGAATCGGAAACCGAGATCACGTATTTCAAATCCGTCGGCGTTGCAGTGCAGGACGCCATCGCCGCTCAACTGGCGTTGAAGAACGCCAAAGCAATGGGATTGGGGCGGGAGATCGAGTTTTAGCCCTCACCCTATCCCCTCTCCCGCAAGGAGAGGTGGAATCAGACTCCCTTTTCCCGATGGGAGAAGGGTTGGGGATGAGGGAGTTCGTAGGTCACGTTTTCAGCGTGACGATTCAAATACACGGAGGGCGGCAGGCTAAAAGCCTGCCCTACAATTAAGAGGACACCATGAACCTACCAAAAACAGCAGATATCGTCATCATCGGCGGGGGCGTGATGGGGGCAAGCGCCGCGTATCACCTTGCGAAACGCGGCATGAAGAATATCGTCCTGCTGGAAAAGGAAGAATTCTTTGGAACAGGCGCAACGGGCAGGTGCGCGGGCGGGGTACGCTATCAATTCTCCACCGAGATCAACGTCGAACTTTCACAAGAAAGCCTGCCGATGCTCGAACGCTTCAAGGAAGAGATCGGGCAGGATGTCAACTACATCCAATGTGGATACCTGCTCGTGGCGACAAACGAAAAAGACGCCGCCGCGTTCAAATACAACGTGGAAATGCAAAACCGCCTCGGCGTGCCGACCCAACTGCTTAGCGGAGACGAAGTCCGCGCGCGACTGCCGCTGATGAAATTCGACGACGCCATCGCAGGCACATTCAACCCCAAGGACGGCATCGTGGACCCGAACGGCGTCGTGATGGGGTACGTCAGCGCGGCGCAGAAGATGGGCGTGCAAGCCATCTCCAAAGCCGGGGTGACGGGAATCACTGTCAGCGGAGGAGAGGTTCGGGGTGTGGGAACAAGCCTGGGCGAAGTCCAGACGCGCATGGTTTTGAACACGGCGGGTCCCTGGGCGGGGCTTGTCGGTCAAATGGCGGGAGTCGAACTTCCCATCGTCCCGCTCCGCAGGCAAATGTTCACCACCAATCCGCTGAAGGAAGTCCCCGCCGATTTCCCGTTTGTCATTGATTTTGCAAAGTCGCTGTATTTTCACCGCGAAGGCGAAGGCTTGCTGATCGGCATGAGCAATCAAAACGAAAAGCCCGGCTTCGACCAGAACGTGGATGAAGATTTCGAGTTGGTAAATTTGGAAGCGGCAATCGAGCGTATGCCGCTCGTGGAAAAAGCCAGCCGCGCCTCGCACTGGGCGGGCTTGTACGAAGTGACGCCCGACGCGCACCCGATCTTCGGCGGCACGGACGTAAAAGGCTTCACCCTCTGCACGGGATTTTCGGGGCATGGTTTCATGCACGGACCGATTTCGGGGAAGTTAATGAGCGAATATATTTTGGACGGAAAATATTCCACGCTCGATGTTTCGATGCTCGACCTGAAACGCTTCGAAGAAGGGCGTTTGATAAAAGAGTACAATGTGGTTTAACCCTCACCCCCTGCCCCTCTCCCAAACTGGGAGAGGGGGGAATTGATTATGACCTCGGCAGAAATCATCACCATTGGCACGGAAATACTGCTCGGCGAGATCGTGGACACGAATACGCGCCACATCGCGCTCACGCTGCGCGGCTTGGGCGTGGACTTGTACCGCACCATCACCATCGGCGACAATGTGGAACGGATTGCCGAGTCGATTCGCAACTCGATGGAACGCGCCGACATCGTCATCACCACCGGCGGGCTGGGTCCCACCGTGGATGACCCCACGCGCGAAGCCGTTGCAAAAGCGCTGGGCGTAAAAACGGAATTCCGCGAAGATTTGTGGGAGCAGGTCGTTGAAACAATTTCACGCTACGGGCGCAAGCCGTCCGAGAATCAAAAACGACAGGCGTATGTGCCGCAAGGCGCAATTGGGATTCGCAACCCCGTCGGCACTGCGCCGTGTTTCATTGTGGAACGTCCCTCACCCCAACCCCTCTCCCAGCGGGAGAGGGGCGAAGGGGTGAGGGCGGTCATCTCCCTGCCCGGCGTGCCGAACGAAATGGAACACGTCCTGCACGAGTCCATCATCCCGTATTTGCAAACGCGATTCGACCTCGATCAAATTCTCAAAGTCCGCATTCTGCATTGCGCGGGTCTCGGCGAAGGCATGATTGACGAAAAGATCGCCGACCTCGAAACGCTCAACAATCCCACCGTCGGGCTTGCGGCGCATACGGGCGTGGTGGATGTCCGCATTGCGGCAAAGGCGAAAACCGAAGCCGAAGCCGACGCGATGATCGCTCGGGTCGAGTCGCAGGTGCGTGAGCGGCTCGGCAGCGTCGTCTTTGGCGCGAACGAGGATCGGTTGGAAGAAGTCGCTTTGGATGCAGTGGCAAGACGAGGATTAAGTCTCGCGGCGATTGAATCAGGATTGGATGGACTGCTCACGCGAAAAATCCCCCACACCGCCTCGATCCCGGACCTCACGCCTGATACGCTTCGAGAAGCCTTGCGCGCCGCCCGAGCCGACTCCCATGCCGACGTGGCACTCGGGGTCGTCGTCAACATCGAAGAGCGTTCGGCGGAGATGGCGCTGATCACGCCCAAAGGCGAAAAGTCCCACCGCATCACCTACGGCGGACCGCCCAAGAGCCTGCCGCGCTGGAGCGTGAACCTCGCCCTGAACTGGCTGCGGACGACCATGGAGGACATGGACTAATGCCCGCGCCGAAGCGACGCAAAAAGGACAATCCGTGGGTCATCCTTGCTTGGGCGTTGAACATCATCGGACTGGGAGCGATTGCGCTGGTGCTGGTGGCGTATTGGGCGTTACAACCCGCGCGCGCCGCATCGCCCGAACAGGAATCGGGCTACACCGCCACACTTCCTGCCACCTACACGCCAGACCCGTTATCGTTTTATCTGCCAACCGTGACGCCCAATCCGCGCTCGACGATGATCGTGGTGGAAACTCCCACACCGTTCATCCTCCAAAACGCAGGAGACCGCCGCGCGCAGGTCATCGGTTATTCGGTTTCAGGCAGACCCATCGAAGTCTATACTTTCGGAAACGGCGAAAGGCAAAAGATGATCGTGGCGGGCATCCACGGCGGCTACGAGTGGAATACCATCGCCCTCGCGGACGAGTTGATCCAGCACATCAACAATAATCCCGACATCATTCCCAGCGATGTGACGCTTTACATCCTCCGCAATCTCAACCCCGACGGCGATGCCCGCGACCATGGCATTGACGGGCGCGTCAACGATCACGGCGCGGACTTGAACCGCAACTTCCCCACCAACTGGGCAGCGGATTGGAATCGCAGCGGCTGCTGGAGTTACGGTCCCACCACCGGCGGGACGGGTCCCGGCTCCGAACCGGAGACGCGCGCCGTGATGTATTTTTTGCAATCGCACAAGGTCGAGACCGTGATCAGTTATCACAGCGCCGCGCTGGGCGTCTTTCCCGGCGGCGAACCCTGGGAAAAAAAATCCATCGAATTTGCGAAGGCATTATCGAAAGCGACAGGGTATCCCTTCCCGCCGATTGATACAGGCTGCGCCTTCACCGGCACGCTCGCCGATTATGCCGTTGAATTGGGCGCCGTCTCCGTGGATATGGAACTCTCCACACACCGATACACGGATTTCAAAGAGAATTTGAAAGCGTTGGAAATTTTATTGAATTGGAGATAAAAATGCAGGTCATGCTTTCAGCATGACAATTTTCATGGAACAGAACATGGCGGGCTGCAAGCCCGCCCTACAAGAAAACAAAAAGGAGACCGAATGACACAAAAAGCAGACACCCTCTTCACAAATGCCATCGTATTGACGATGGACGAAAAACTCAATCAATATGACCCCGGCGCAGTCGCTGTCAAAGGGGATACGATTATCGCCGTTGGAACAGAAGAAAAAATCAAAAAGGAATACACCGCTGGCGAAGTCATTGACTGTGGCGGGAAAATCCTCATGCCAGGGCTCGTCAACGCGCACACGCACGTCCCCATGACCCTCCTGCGCGGTCTGGCGGACGACCTGCGCCTCGACGTCTGGCTGATGGGCTACATGCTTCCGGTGGAGCGCGAGTTCGTCTCGCCGGAATTCGTGCGCCTCGGAACCCTGCTCGCCTGCGCAGAGCAGATCCGCAGCGGCGTGACCACCTTCAATGACATGTATTTCTTTGAAGACGACATCGCCCAAGCCGCCGCCGACGCAGGCATGCGCGCCGTATGCGGTCAATCCGTGATGAAGTATCCCGCGCCCGATGCCGACGCGTTCGAAGATTCAATTGCCTACGCGCGCGAGTTCATCAAAAAATGGAAGGGGCATCCGCTCATCATCCCTGCGATTGCGCCGCATGCCCCCTACTCCACCACGCCCGAAATCCTGCGCGCCTGTGCCGAAATCGCCAAAGAACATGATGTGCCATTGCACATTCACATCTCCGAGACCGCGTTCGAGGTCGAGAACATGCGCAGCGAACAGGGCATGCCTGTTGTGCCGTATGTCAAAAAACAGGGCGTGCTCGAAGCCAAGGTCATCGCCGCGCATTGCGTCCACATCGATGTGGGCGAAATGAAAACCCTCCAGCACGTCAATGCGGGCATCGCGCACAACCCGTCCTCCAACCTCAAACTTGCCTCCGGGTTTGCGCCCGTGACCAGGATGCTCGAAAACGGACTCAACGTCGGCATCGGCACGGACGGTCCCGCCTCGAACAACGACCTCGACATGTTCGAGGAAGTGCGCCTCGCCTCTTTCGTCGCCAAATCTGCATCCAACGACCCAACCGCCCTCCCAGCCGCCACGACCCTCCTGATGGCTACCCGCATGGGCGCGCAAGCGCTTCACATCGGGCATTTGACCGGATCGCTGGAGCCTGGCAAACGCGCCGACTTGATTTTGGTGGACACCTCTCCGCTTCACAACTCCCCGCGCTTCAAACGAGACCCGATGAATGCCTACGCCCAACTGGTCTTTGCCTCCAAATCAACCGACGTGACCGATGTAATGGTCAACGGCAAATGGCTGATGCGCGGGAAAGAATTGCTCACATTGAACGAAGCCGAACTGCTTCAGCAAGCGCGCGAACTGGCGCAAAAAATAGATGCCTTCCTGATCGAACGCGAACAGTCGGTACTTTCCAAACTGATCGCGCTGGGCGGCTCGATGGAAGAAGAGTCGTTCGAGGTGCAGGCAAAAGTCAGGGTGGCAGAACCAGCCTCATTCGTCCAGAAGATGAAGCGGAAAGAAATCGAGATTACGGCTCACAAACATTACCTCCAATACGATAATTATTTCATCTTCGACGATCCGTCACAGGGACGTCTGCGCTTCCGGGAAGATAATCTCATCAACGAGAAAGGTGAAGTGGAAAGCGTTCGCTCGCGCCTGACGCTGCTCGGTCAACAGCGCGAAGGGGAGGTCGGTCATGACGTGCTGCTTTCACGAAGCCGCTTTCTTGCGCCCGCCATTCATACGTTGCGTTTTTATCGGGAATATTTCAAACCCGCGCAGGAAGTTGCGGTTGAAAAAGACCGCCTGCGCTGGCACATCCGTTACAAGGATACGGAGTTCTTCGTGAACCTCGACGAAGTGAAGGAGCCGCAGATGGGACACTTCCTTGAGGTCAAGAGCCGCACTTGGAGCCGCAAGGACGCCGACCTTAAAGCGGAACTGGCAAACGAATTGCTGAACCTGCTCGGCGCGGACGGCGCAGAAACCGTCACGCAGGATTTGATCGAGGTATTGACTGCGAATTAATGTCATTGCGAGTGGCAAAGGCGCAAAGCAATCCCCTTATTGCATGGAGATTGCTTCGCCTTCGGCTCGCAATGACAGAGCATATATTATGGAAACCCTGCGAAAAACCATTGCCGCGTTTTGCGCGATCACATTTATCTTTACCGCTGTTGTTTCGCTCTTTCTTTTTAACTTCGACCAAAGAGCCTTCACCGCGGAGACCTATCAACGCGCGTTTGCGCGCGGGGATCTTTACGACAAACTGCCCGCCGTGATGGCGGATGCGATCACATCCACAAGCGCGGACCAGGGCGGATTCCCGCTCGTGATGCAGGGCATGGGCAGCGAAGCGTGGGAGGCGTTTTTCCGCGCCCTGCTTCCCCCTGAAGTGTTGCAGGCGATGGGTGATGACGCGCTGAATTCCACGTTTGCCTACATCAACATGGAGACGAACGCCGCACAACTGAACCTCGCTCCCCTGAAAGCCAGCCTTGCCGGGGATGCGGGCGTGCAGGCGGTCTTCTCGCTGCTGCGCGTCTTCCCCGCGTGCGACCTGTTTCAAATCGGGCAGATGACTCTCAGCCTGATAACGGGCGGGCAGATCGAATTGTGCAACCCGCCTGCCGAACTTCATCCCATGCTCACCCCCGTGATCCAAAGTCAGTTGCAATTCACAGCGGCTGCGATACCAGACCAGATTGAATTAATCAGCGCGACACCGCAAAACGACCCGCGCCAACGATTGCAGACCATCCGCCTCATCATGCGCCTCAGCCCGATTCTGCCGCTCATACTTCTTCTCACGCTGACGATTTTTGCCGTCCGTTCCTGGAGGGAATGGCTGAGCTGGTGGGGAATTCCATTTTTCATCACAGGCGTATCTGCCTTCGTTCTGGCTTTGCTCGGCGTACCGGTTTTCGGCGAAACATTGCAACGCGTCCTCGTCATGCAGATGCCGGATTATCTCCCAGTTCTTCTGCTCGACTACGCGGGCGATCTCGCCTCCGCAATGCTCCAGACTCTGCTCAATCCCGTCATGTGGCAGGGATTGGCTCTTGCGTTTTTCGGTGTAGGGATGGCGGGGGCGGGGCATTTGATTCAACATGGAATAACAGGGATGAATTATCCCCGCTAAAAGGGATGTATAATTTTCACATGTCCATGACCGCGCTCGACCTCTCCCCCGAAGCCTTGAAAAAATACCGCCCATTGGAGGCAATTCGCCGCCGCAGGGCGAAATTCAGCGCGGAAATCTCCGCCCGCCGCCGGCGTGCCATGTCCGCCGCCCGCAAAGCCGCCAAACTGCTCAAAAGCGAATTCGGCGCGAGCGAAGTCATCCTTTTCGGGTCGCTGGCGCGGCGCGTGGGCTTCCACCGCTGGTCCGATATTGACCTTGCCGTGCGCGGCGTGGAAGATTACCTGAAAGCGATGGACACTGTTCTTTATCTCGTTCCCGAATTCAAGATCGACCTGGTGGAATTGGAAACCTGTCTGCCCGCCATGCGCAAAAGTATAGAAGAAGAGGGAAAAGAGTTGTGAAAGACACGGAAATCACAAACCTTGTCCGCCGCATCATCAGGAACTTGAGGAAATTCAGCGGGTGCTTGGACGCATCGAAGAAGGATGGGAACGCTCCCGCCGCTCGAACGATGATTACTATCTGGATGGCATCGCTCTGAACCTGCATGGCGTTTATTCAGGCTGTGAACGCATCTTCACCCAGATCGCTGAAATCATAGATGGCGACCTGCCGCGCGGGGAAGATTGGCATCGGCTTTTACTTGAGCAAATGAAAAACGAGATTCCCAGCATCCGCCCTGCCGTTATTTCCGCCAAAACAGGTGAACTTCTCGACGAACTGCGCAGGTTTCGTCATATTGTTCGCAACGTGTACACTCATCACCTGGACCCTGAGCGCCTCGAAAAACTTGTCAAAATATCGTCCCAGGGATTTCACAAACTTCGCGCCGAGATTTCCGCATTCGCTGCATTTTTAGAGCAATAACCGTTCAATCCTTTGGGAGGATAGCCATAAACATAGACAAGCCTGAACGCAAAACACAAAAACGAAACGATATATTCATCCAACATTCTACGGGCACGCGTTTGCGATCTGTTCTTCGAGCGTGGCAGCGAAGACATGATAGCCTGAGCCGTCACATGCGGCGCGGAAGTAGTAGTACCCTGTCGTTTGCGGAAATGCCGCCGCCTGCAGCGCCTCCATGCCGGGGTTGGAGATCGGCGCGGGCGGCAAGCCCGTATTTTGATAGGTATTGAACTGGGAATTGACTTTCAGATCATCCAGCGATAATGGATTCTTCCACCACGTATTTTGTTCCGATTGATAGCCGAGAGCGTATTGGACGGTTGGATCGGCATCCAGTTTCATGCCGATGGCGAGACGATTGAGATAGACTGAGGCGATCAACGAAGCCTCCTCTTTGCGGACGGCTTCGCGCTCGACGATGGACGCGAGGATGACGGCTTCGTAAACGGTCAGTCCGCGATTGGCAAAGGCGGTCTGCATCTCGTCCGTGACGCGGACGGCAAAGTTGCGGGCGATGGCATCCAGAAGTTGGTCAACGGTTGTTTCGCGTGAAAGAGTGTAGGTATCGGGAAAGAAAAATCCTTCCATGCTTGGGGGGGAGAATGGAGAGAGAACCTGGGGCGGAGTCTGCGCGGCGGCGAGAAAGGCTTGGGGGTCAATGGGCAGGCCCGAGGTTGGGAGTGAGGCGGCGATCTCTTCCATCCGCCAGCCGGAAAGGATGACGAGCGATGCGTCGCCCGGAGAGAATTTCTGCAGGGCTTGCGCGATGTCAATGATGGATTGGGCGGGGCTGAGGTTGAAGTCGCCTGCCTGAATGGTCAGGTCTATGCCTGTGTAAACGACGTAATCGAAGAAAGCATTTGCGTTGGAAATGAAACCCAGTCCTTCAAGTCTGTTCGCAATCGAGATGACCGATTCGCCCGACTCGACGCGAAAGCGTTGTTCGACGCCGTTTGGATCAATGGGGGTTGTCAGGTTATCGCCATGAGCAAGAAGCCGCGCGGAATATTCGATTCGGTTGGATATGGAAAGATGTCCTGCGGGCGGACCATAGAGCAAAGATGCGCGGGCGGGGATGTAATAGAGGAATGCAAACACGCACGCGAAGGCGAGGAGGGTCAGAATGGCAAGGGTGATGTGATATTGGTAACGGCGCATTTCGATTTACGATTTCAGATTGACGATTTTAGATTGACGATTTTAGATTGACGATTTACGATTCGCTTCCAGGTAGGATTGCAGGATGACCACCGCCGCAAATTCATCCTGATGACCGGCGCGTTTTTTGCGGGAAACGCCAAGTTCGATTCGCGCGGCGCGGGCGGTTTGGGTGCTGAAAGATTCATCCCACATTTCGATGGGAATGCCCGTCTGATTGCGGAGCTCGTCGGCGAAGCGCCCGGCGCGGCGTCCGGCGGGGTTGGGATTGCCGTCTTCATCGTAAGATTGCCCCACGATAATCAAACCGGCTTCGTTCTGAGCGGCGATGTCGGCAACCTGCGCCGCATCAATGACGCGCGAGACGTGTTCGATGACTTTCAACGGGCTGGCGATGGTGGCGGTCGGATCGCTGATGGCGAGACCGATGCGCTTTTCGCCGTGATCCACTGCGAGAATCCTCACGGTCTATTTTATCTCCACGGAAATATTGAATGGAATTAAAGGCAGATACTTCCACCATGAGGGGGTAATGGCGATCTGCGGTTCTTCGCGCAGGACGAGAGCGTCTTTCAATATGGCATGCGCCTGCTCGATGTCTCGTCCGCGGATGAGAGAATATGCTCGAAAAGCGTTGACATCGCGAAGCGAAGTTCGGGTGATCTCCAAGTTAAAGCGCGTAACGCCGGAAGAGTCTGTTACAGGTGAGGTAACAAGGTCAAACTCCGCTTCGCCAAACGGAACGAATCCCCGCGGAGACGCCCCCAATGTGACTGCCGCCAATTGTTCGAGGTCGGTTCGCAAAACGTAAAGCGCGGAAATTTCCGCCTGCATTTTCAACTCAAGCAAATTGCCCGCTTCATTTTCGGGCGGCGTAAATTCCTCCAGCAATATTTCTTTAATCTCCAGCGCGTCCAAAAGTAAAAGATCGTCCGCTCCAATTTGCGCGCGGAATTGGGTTTCGGCGGAACGCTTCAATTCTTCCATCACGGTTTCACGCAACTGCGCGCGGTCTTCCTCGTCCGCGCCAATCATTCTCGTATCCGTACCGCCTGTGGTTGGTTCGGGGTTGGCAACGGTTGCGGAAAGACCAAGCGGTCCTTCCACAAAGAGGATCGAGTCAGGTTCGACATTTCCAACCGAGCCGCCCGTCAGCGCTTCGATGGGAATTTCGACGAACTCGTCTGTTCCGGCGGGTAAAAGCGCATCATTCAATGTCACAAAGCGGGCGGATGGTGATGCGGAGACAACCGTCCCTGCTGGAATGACAATTTCGTTCGATGTCAGGTTTGAAAATCGCGCAATCCCTTTCGCCTTCGATTTTGGAATCGCGATCCGGCTCGAGACAGGCATGGATTGTTCCGCTTCCACCGTCACAGATAACTCCTGTGCCGGGATACTTCCCGTGATGGATACCGAAGTCTGCAATACGCTGGCGCTGACGGGAACGACGACCGATTGCAGGTGAGATTCGGGATACAACGTCACCGCCGCGCGCGGGACAAACAAGCCTGCCACCACCAAAACAGCCATGACTCCCGCTGTGAATGTGACCAGCCTTCCGAAGAGCGATGTCCGCCACGCCGGTTCTTTTTCATACACTTCATCGCGCATCTCGCGCAAGTCACGGCGCGGAGGCGGGGGGAGTCGTCGCTTTCTCGGAGCAGGAGCAAGCCAAAGGTCCCGTTGAGCCGAGGCGGTGGAATCAAAGACGGGAATGCCCAGCGATTCGGCGTCACGCCTCACGTTTGCGCGGCGGGTGACCAAGCCCAGTTGTGCGCCCAGCGAATCCGCGTGACGCTGCAAAACTTTCAAGTCCAGCAGGCGCAGGGTGACCTTTTCATATTTGGGCCACACCAGCAGAATACGCGGCGTCTTCGCCCACGAAAGTTTATCGCGGACGGAGATGAGGTCATCGTGAGATTCGAGGGTGATGATTTTGGTTTTCAAAAATTAACCTTGATGAACGGAGATGAACAGGGATGGAATTACGATTTTTGCAGTTTCCGGTCAGTTACACCTCACCTACAACCTCGGCAAGAAATCTTTGTTCATCACCGTTCATCTCTGGTTCAATTTTCTCGTCTTTTCAACCAGCTCAGGCAAAGCCTTTAGAAATGAATCAATTTGTTCAGCAGTTGTATCTTTTCCAAGCGTCACTCTCAATGACCCAAGCGCCCAATCGCGAGAGTAGCCAAGCGCGGTGATGACTTCGCTCGGTTCGGGGCTGCCCGTTTTGCAGGCGGAGCCGGATGAGCAGGCGAAGCCCGCAGAATCCAGCAATTGCAAAAGCAGGTTGCCGTCCGCGTCTTTAAAAACGAAGGAGGCGTGATTCGGCAGGCGGTTTTCGGGGTGACCGGTCAATTTGGAATCGGGAATCATCTCAAGCACGGAGCCGATGATGTAATCGCGCAAGGGCTTGACATGAGCCGTTCGCGCTTCGCGTTCTTCTGCCGCCAGAGACAACGCCTCGGCAAAGCCGACGATATACGGCACGTTATGCGTCCCTGCCCGCAGACCGAATTCCTGCCCGCCGCCTGTGAGATGGGGCAGGAGTTTCGTCCCTTTGCGGACGTACAACGCGCCCACGCCTTTGGGTCCGTAGAATTTATGTCCGCCGAGCGACATCAGATCCACACCGAGTTTTTTCACATTTACATCAAGATACGCGGCGGCTTGCACGGCGTCCGTGTGAAATAGGATATTGTTGGCTTTTGCGATTTTGGCAAGTTCGGGAATCGGATTAATCGTGCCGATCTCGTTGTTCGCATACATTACCGAAGCCAGTATGGTGTTATTGCAAACCGCTTTATTCAGGGATTCGGGTGTCACACTGCCGTGCTCGTCCACGTCCAGCCATTCGAGTTGGAAGCCGTATTCCCTTTCGAGCTGTTCGGCGGTCCGGCTGACGGCATGATGCTCGGTTTTGGCGGTCAAAATCCAGGTCCGGTTTGAGGCGCTGCGTCCCGCCATGGATGCGCCGCGCAAGGCAAGGTTATCCGCTTCGGAGCCGCAGGAGGTGAAGACGATCTCGCCGGGTTCGCATCCCAACGCCAAAGCGACTTTTTCCCGCGCTTCGTCCACCGCCGCCTCGGCTTTTTGACCAAGACGATGCACAGAGGATGGATTGCCGTAATGCTCGTGGAAGTAGGGCATCATCGCGTCGAGAACGCGGTTGTCAACGGGGGTTGTGGCGGCATAATCGAGATAAATCATGGAAGAGATTATAGCAAACAAATTGAATGATAAAATACCGGAAAATGACAATCAAACGGGTTCAAATCGCAGGCGTTCTCCTCGGACTTATCATTACATTCATTACACTTTTCGCCGATCACATTGGGTTGGACAATAATCCGATTTGGGGAATAAAACGCTATCTGATATTGCTTGCCGGGATTTTCATGGTCACCGCTTTTCTGCCATACAGGGGCGGAAGTTTAATTGACCTTGCAGTGAGAACATCCAAAGGGCGGTTTTATTCCGTCGTCGTTGTTTTGAACGTTACGATTGTTCTAATCTACGCGTGGTTCGCCTCCACCGGATATTGGACAAATTGGTTCAATGAAACCTACTATTACGACCTGCTCGCCACAGCCTTTCGCCATGGTCAGATCGCGCTGGAAGTCCAGCCCGACCCGGCGCTTCTGGCTCTCGAAGAACCGTACGAGCCGGAAAACCGTGAGGGCATTCCCGTCCTGTGGGATGCGACCTTCTACAACGGCAAGTATTATCTTTACTGGGGACCCGCGCCCGCTTTATTGCTTGCATTCCTAAAATTTTTCTATTCACCGGGGATCGGGGACAAAACGCTGACCTTTCTTTTCCTGTCAGGCACGCTAATTTTTCTAACTTTGCTAATCCTTGAATTATGGCGGGAGCATTTCAGCGAAATTCCAAAATGGATGGTATTGCTGACGATTGCCTTTGCAGGTCTCGTCAACCCGATGCCCTACATCCTTGTGGAAGGGCGCATATACGAAGCCGCCATCATCGCCGGTCAGTTTTTTTTCCTCGGCGGGTTGTACTCGCTGGTCTGCGCGTTCAATCGTCCATCCGCTTTGCGATTTGTGCTGGCAGGTTTGTTCCTTGCGCTCTCCGTCGGTTCGCGGACAACGCTGGCGCCCGCTGTGACTTTCATCGCATTGATCGTCTTCGTCAGAGCGGTCAAGTCTCGGCAAAAATCGGATGTCTCCCTTCTTCTCGCTTTCGCCGCGCCGCTGGCATTGGGCTTCATTGGTTATGCCTGGTATAACGTTGCCCGCTTCGGCTCCATCACCGAGTTTGGGCTGCGCCATCAACTCACCAGTTACAACCTTTACAAGCAGCTGGATGAAACGTTTTCCCCAAAATACATTCCACCCAACCTGTATAAAACCTTCTTCAATCCGTTGGAAAGACGACAAGCCTTTCCATACATCTTCCCCACCCGCTGGTCGGGTCCGGCATGGCTTGGAGAAAACCTTCCGCAATTTTATTTATTGCTTGCTGAAAGCGTTACGGGAATATTGATCGGAAGTCCGTTCGTGTTGTTCGCGATCCTTGCAGGGTTCGGGATAAAAAAACAGTTTCAATGGACATTGGCTGTCATCGCAGGCTCGGCATTCCTCTCGTTCCTCACTTTGCAAATGTTCTTCTTCACCGCCATGCGGTACATGCTCGACTTCATCCCCGCCCTTTCCATCCTTGCGGCAATCGGCTTTTGGCAGGGAAGTATGCTGCTCACCCGTCGTCCGCTTGCGCGAAAACTCTACGGAATTTTTGCGGGCGCGCTTTTTGTTTTTTCGATCACCATGAGCCTTCTGTTATCCGTTTCAGGGAATTTGGAAAGTTTCAAAGTCTTAAACCCGGACTTGCTCAAGAATTGGACATGGCTGGCAAACAGCCTTATGAACAGATAAAACAGGGGACGAATTCGCGCCTCTTAACCCCGCCCCAGCCTGCTCCTGTTTCCCAAACCCGATACTCTGCCGCAGCATTTTGTTGTACAATAAACACGGGAGATTTTATGAACACCTTCCTTTCATTTCTAAATACGGCGGATATCGAAACATTAACCAAAGTCCCCGGCATCAGCGGGAGCATTGCAGAAAACATCGTTGCTGCGCGCCCATTCGAGTCCGCGGACGATTGTTTGAAGGTCAAGGGCATGGGAAGATCCCTGCTCGCCCGCCTGGAAGCGTATGCCGAGGCGCAGGAAAATGAATCAGAAAACAGAGCCATGACCCCGGTCAAGGAAGAGGCGATGCCCGCACCGGTGGAGGAGAGTGGGACTGGGCATGAATCCAGCGAAGAAGACGAAAACCTCCTCTCGCGCGTATGGCGGGGTATTGTCGCTTTCCTGAGAGCGTTGTTGAAATTGATCCTCATTATTGCGTTGATTGTTGTGGTTGGCACGGCTTTGTATTACGGGTTGCCTTACATCAACAGGACGTTCATTGCGCCGGTGGAACAAAACACTTCGGAAATTACCGGGCTTCAAACAGAAATCTCCGCGCTGCGGACACAGGTCAACGAATTGACCGTTCGCGTGACCGCGCTCGAACAGTCGGCGGAGGCGCACACGGTTTCGATCAACCGATTGCAGGAAATGCAAACCATGCTCGAAACCGAATTGCAGACGAACAAGAATCAGGCCCTGCTCGACTTGAAGCATGAAGTGATGATGTCCCGCGCGTTGGACACATTGGCGCGCGGACGTTTGTATCTCGCGCAAAGCAACTTCGGTCTGGCGCGGGAAGATGTTCAATCGGCGCGCGACCTGCTGGCAGAACTGCAAACCGAAAAACCGGATGATGCGCTCGATGCCGCAATCGCCCGGTTGGATTTGGCGCTTGGCAACCTGCCCGCCTTCCCCGTAGTCGCTGCCGGGGATTTGGAAATCGCATGGCAGATTTTGATGTCTGGCGAAGCGCCGGTTCTGCCTACAGAAACGCCAACGCCTTTTGATGTCGAAACTGCCACGCCATCCCCCTTCCCACCTCCCACACTTGAGACGACCCCGCCGCAATAACTGCGAAAAAGCCCAAATCAGGGCAGGTCACTCGACGCCACATCCAAGGAAGAAGAATGAAAAAAGTTTTACTAATCGCAGGGGCGGCGATTGTCGCCCTGGCAGTTTTTGCGCGCCAGTTCGGCATTGACAATGATGGCGACTGGGGCAGAAGCCGGGTTGCCCTTTTAATCGTTGGGCTGGTCTTCATTTTTGGCGGATTGGTTTTCCCGTTTCTTCAAAGTAAAGGAACCGATCTCAAAAACGCCGCATCCGAAGCCGTCGGGCGAATACTCCCCTACCCGGCGCAGATCGCCATTGCGTCATTGTTTGTCATTTGCATCACCGCAGGGGCATATATCTGGTTCATCCAGCTGGATGTTCGAGAGACAACCATCAGATACGAATATTATATTGAACTTGCAAAAAGTTTCAAAAAGGGGCAGTTGCATCTGGAGGAAGAACCATCCGCCGCCCTGCTCTCGCTATCGAATCCATACGATTATTTCCTTCGCAGGGAGTTGGGCATCGAAGATTTTCCCTGGGATGTTTCGCTCTATGACGGCAAATTCTACATCTACTGGGGACCCGCCCCTGCATTGCTGCTGACCGTGTTTGGCGCGGATCAGTTGTCACGCATGGGAGATTTTCACATCGCCCTGTTCTTTGCGTGCGGCTTGTTCATCTATTCCGCATTGATTGCGGGTACATTCTGGGCAAGATCGGTTCGGAATGGCGGAATTTTCCTACTCGGCATTTTATTGCTTGCAGTCGGGTTATACACTCCCATCACCATCATGATGAAGGGAGCGAGGATATACGAAGCCGCGATTCTCGGAAGTCAATTCTTCTTCATCGGAGGATGTTACTGGGCATACGCCTCATTCACAGACCCGAAGCCTGCTCTGTGGAAACTGGCTTTTGCCTCCCTCCATTGGGGATTCGCCATCGGTTCGCGGGTCATCATTTTGCCTTCCGTGGCTTTCTCTGTATTGGTCACGCTGTTCTTTATGGTCAGGGCATATAAACCAACGACGCCGAAAGCCTGGCTTCCCGTCCTTGCGGCAGTTGGCGGTCCGTTGATGCTGGCAGGGCTGGGGTTGGGCTGGTACAACTGGGCGCGTTTCGGCTCGATATTCGAGTTTGGGCTGCGATACCAGCTTGCCAATATTGACTATTCCGCCTTCGAGAATTTGTTCAAAGGGAGTTACATCGGGAGGAATTTGTATAACTATTTTGCCCATCCCATCAAGATCGCTTCCCGCTTTCCCTGGCTGACGCGGATCGAATACGTCGCGTCGAGCGACAGGCTCGCCGGGCTTCTTTACGTCACGCCGTTCATCCTGCTTCTGTTTTCACCTGTCATCCGTCTTGTTCGCAATTTGTTTGTATCCAGCAGGTCCGGGCTGCAAACGAAGCAGAGTCATCTCTCTGAAGGCTGGATTTTCACCACCCTGACGGGTTCGGGGATCATTATGATGACGATCATCATGTCCTATTATTTTGTGGCAATGCGATTCATGGAAGATTTCATGCCGTCATTATTGACAGCGGCGGCGCTGGCCGCAGGGAGGGAATATCAATTATTGAACAGGACGGGCAGGTTGGGTACAGTACTTGCATGGGTCGTCATTCTGCTTGTCGCTGTTACCGTCACGGCAGGCATTTTGCTCGCAATTCCAAACAGCGGCATAAGTTACATGGTCAACCTGATCAATGACATCAACAAATTGCTGGGATTAAAGTAGGGATCACGAAGGGATACATCGTCTCCCAGTAAATTACTCCGTTTTTCGGATGTTATAATCCCTGGCGTCATCATTATTTTAGGAGAGATACAATGGCAGATAAAATCAAATTCGGAACGGACGGCTGGCGCGGGATGATCGCGGAAGATTACACCTTCGACAACGTCCGCCGTTGCGCGCAGGGGTTTGCATCCTACATGCTGTCGCAGGGTAAAAAGGGACAATGGATCGTGGTGGGTCACGATCAGCGCTTCCACTCGGAAAATTTCGCAGCCGCCGTGGCGGAAGTGCTGGCAGGCAATGGATTGAAGGTTTATCTTACCGACGGCGCAACGCCGACGCCCGTCATTGCCTATGCGGTGGTGGACAAGAAAGCCGCGGGCGCGGTAAATGTGACCGCCAGCCACAATCCGCCCACGGACAACGGGTTCAAGGTCCGCAATGAGACAGGCGGCGCGATAGACCCCGAAGGGTTGAAGCAGATCGAAGCGGGAATCCCGAATGACGTCAAGGATGTGAAGCGAAAGAGTTATAAAGAAGCGGAGGCGGCGGGCGAGATCGTCAAATTCGACGCGGCGACTCCATACATCGAGCATCTCACCCGCGATGGGTTGATCGATCTCCAGCCAATCAAGGATGCCGGCCTCACCGTGATGGTGGATGCGATGTGGGGCAACGGCGCAAACTGGTTTACAAGATTGCTCAGCGGCGGCAAGACGAAGGTAATCGAAATTCACAACGAACGCAATCCGATCTTCCCCGAAATGAAGCGACCCGAACCCATCCGCCCGAATATTGACATGGGTTTGAAAGCGACAACCGAGAACAAAGCCGATGTGTTGTTGATCCTGGATGGCGACGCAGACCGCTGCGGCATCGGCGACGAAAACGGCGAATTCATCAATCAATTACGCGTGTATGCCCTGCTTGCCTATTACCTGCTTGAAATTCGCGGCGAGCGCGGCGACATTGTCAAAACGCTTTCGACGACGGGCATGTTGAACAAACTCGGCGAGATGTACGGTGTGCCTGTCCATGAAACGGGTGTGGGGTTCAAATTCGTCGCGCCAAAGATGACCGAGACGAACGCGCTCATCGGCGGCGAAGAAAGCGGCGGCTACGCCTTCCGCGGCAACGTCCCTGAACGCGATGGCATTTTGGCGGGTTTGTACATGCTCGATTTCATGGTGAAGACGGGCAAGAAACCAACCGAATTGCTGAAAGACCTGTTTACAAAAGTCGGCGGGGAGTATTTCTACGACCGGGTGGATAGCCCCTTCACAGGTGATCGCGCCGCGCGCGAGAAGATCATCATGGACAACAAGCCTGAAACGCTTGGCGGTTTGAAGGTGACCGACCTGATTACTGTGGACGGGTATCAATTCAAATTGGAAGATGGCGGCTGGATGCTCATCCGCTTCTCCGGCACGGAACCGATCCTGCGCGTGTATTGCGAAACTTTGCACGCCGATAAAGTCCAGGCGATTCTTCAGGATGGATTGAAAGTGGCAGGGGTGAAATAGTTGTTCGAAGGTTTACAGGTTGGCAGGTTGGATTGCTCCAACCTGCCATTTTTTTACTTGTGAATATGGGGGTTATTTCCTGCGTTTTACAATAAACACCATGCCCAATAATGCGGGGAGCAGAAAGGCGCTTCCGCAAATGGGATTCCGCGCGGCGGGTTCAGGCGCTTCAGTTGGGGCAGAATCAACCGTCGGGGTGGAGATGGCTTGGGTGGTTGGAGCAGGCTCGAGCGTGGGTCGAGGCGTGATCGTCGGAATTCCACCGTAGGGTGTTGGGGGAATCGGTGTGGCGGTCAGGGCGAGAAGCGTAAAACTTTCGTCCTCATTTTGTTGAACGGCTTCGGGGATTTGATAGCTGATGTCGCGCAGTAAATCCTTTGCGAGTTGATTGTCCGGGTCGAACGTAAGCGCAGTTTGAAGTTCGGTCAGGAGCGTTGGCAGGATTCCTTCATCATCGGTTTTATGCGCCCAATAGACTCCAAAATAATAATGCGCCCACAACAGATCGGCATAACCGTAATGCCAGAGCGGGTCATTCGGCAAAAGAGCCAGGCACTTTTCGTAGGCGTCTTTGCTCGATTGATACGATTCAAAACCGGCGGGGTCTTCGCGCAAATAGCCTTTCGGCATCATGACCACTTCTTTGTACGCTTTCGCCAGCCTGCCCCATGCTTCGCCGTCGTTTGGATTTTTTTCGACGCTGGCTTTTTCGCTCAACACCTTTTCCCACAACGACGGCGTGACAACGACAATTTGAATATTATCGAGATGCGTCGGCTCGAGATCGGTGAACGTCCAGCGGATTTCGTTCCCGCTTCGGACTCCGCCCGAAGTTGATTCGCCATGTCCAGCCTGACCTGTCAGGTCGAGATTTTGCTCGCTGACCTCATACGGCAGGCGGACGATGATTTCGGCGCTTCCAATTGTGCCGTTCCAACCTGCGCCGGTTTCAAGGATGTACTTGAACGCTTCGTAGGGATAGTAACCAAATCCGTTTACGTTGTACACGATTTCGATGATGATATCCTGATTCGGGGGGAAGACCACATCGAAGACCGCCCAGGGAATTTCGTCACGCTCACGATAGGATTGTTCGCTGGCGGTAAAAGGCTGCAATTCGCGCTTCGTCGCAACAGATTTACCATCCACCTTCACGGCAATGGCATTGATCTCGGGGAAATTCCCATACCCATCCGAATTGCCGTTGAAGAACGAAAGCGGAAAACGGACAGCCATTTTTTCTTCCACTGCTCCAAGATTTCGCATGGTGAAGATGGCTTCGGTTTTGGCAATGGCTTGTTCCGCATCAGACGGGTCTTTGGAGATGGTCAATGTGACCGTCTCCGCCACCATGCGGACTTGGGTGATGGATTCGCCCGGCAGGAGCGTCGTGCCGGGAGGCGCTTCGGGCGGGGCGGCGTCGGCGCGGGCAATCCCTTGCGGGAGGATGGATACAAACGCCAATCCAATGGCAAACAGGATGAGGGCTTTTTTCATTGCATTCTCCTTGAACTATCCAAATCATACAACGGCGGGGGCGCATTGGTCAATTCGGGAAAAGTACCGCTCAGAAGCGGTATAATTTGGGGCATGGAGTTCGGGAACAACCTGTTTTACGAGTTCGAATGGGATGAAAACAAAGCAAGAATTAATCTTGCCAAACACAAGATCAGTTTTGACGAAGGCAGGACGATATTCACCGATCCATTTCTCATCACACTCCCTGATGATGAACATTCCGATAATGAAGATCGATACATCAGCATAGGAAAATCAACAAACGAGAGAATTTTACTGGTTGTTCACCTTGAAAGGCAGATAAAAATTAAATCACGTCGTGATCCGCATCATCAGTTGCCGTAAGGCTGCAACCGCTGAAAGAAAAATTTATGAAGAAGGCAAATAAAATCAACCCAGAAGAATACGACGACGGCATGCTTCCCGAATATGATTTCAGAGGAAAAAAGGGGATTCGCGGAAAGTACTATCGCGATTTGCAAAAAGGGTACACCGTCCGCATTCATAATGAAGATGGGACCGTCACGATCCAGCATTTTGGACCTATAATCAGACTCGAGCCCGATGTGGCGGAATATTTCCCCGATTCCGAAAGCGTCAACAACGCCCTGCGGACTTTGATCGCGCTGGTTCCAGAAAAAAGAATTGGCGAGACAAAAGCGAAATACAAGGTCAGCAAAAAATCCGCAAAACGAGTCGCCGCCAAAAAGTAGGCGGCTTTTTATTCCCGCCGCCGCCCGCCTAACACCCGACACCTGACACGTGAAACTCACCGACACCCATTGCCACCTCGATTATCACAAGTTCGACTCTGACCGCGCGGACGTGATTCAACGCGCAAAGGATGCGGGGTTGAATCGGATTCTGATTCCAGGACTCCACCACAAGTCCAGTAAAGAGGCGGTGAAGTTGGCAGAGTCATATCCTGAGGTGTATGCGGCAGTCGGGTTTCATCCCACCGACTTGGACGAATTCTCGGAAAACGCGTTCAAACAAGTGAGGGAACTGGCGAAGCATCCCAAAGTGGTTGCCATCGGCGAGATCGGTATTGACTATTATTGGGTCAAAGAGCCGGATCAACGCGCCTTCCAGCGCGAGGCTCTGAAACGACAATTGCAGTTCGCAAAAGAGATGAACAAACCTGTCGTCATTCACATGCGCGAAGAGAATGACGCGTGGTTTGGCGACGCCTCGACTGACCTGCTCGAAATTTTAAGCGAATGGCAAAGCGGGTTGACCGGCGCGCTCGCAGAAAGACCAGGCGTGCTTCATTCCTTCAACGGCACGCTCGAAACCGCGCAAAAGGGATTGGCGTTGAATTTTTACATCGGCATCACGGGACCCGTCACCTATAAAAACGCCGAACAAAAGCGCGAGATCATCAAACAACTTCCGCTCGATGGGATTCTCATCGAAACCGACGCGCCGTTTCTCGCTCCCATGCCGTTTCGCGGCAAACGCAATGAACCTGCCTTTGTTCGTCATATTGCTGATAAAATAGCAGAAATCCATTCCAAAAGCCCTGCGGAGATCGCCAACATCACAACCGCCAATGCGGCGCGGCTCTTCGCATGGGGAGACTGATTTGAGCGCGGTAACTTTTTTTTCACCAGTAACAGAACAAATTAAACTCGTCGAGGATTTGATGCGGGCGCAGTCGGATGAATCCCACCCCGACCTGCGCGCCGCCCTCGAACATTTGCTTGCGGCAGGGGGCAAGCGCATCCGACCCACCCTCGGCTTGCTCGTTGGAACCATATTTGGCGCGCCGTTGGAAAAACTCATCACCCTCGGCGCGGCTGTCGAACTGCTTCACACTGCCACCCTTGTCCACGATGATTTGATCGACGGCGCATTGCTCCGGCGCGGTATGCCCACGCTGAATGCGCGCTGGTCGCCGCCCGCCACCGTCCTCACCGGCGACTTCCTCTTTGCGCGCGCCGCCAAACTCGCCGCCGAAACCGACCACCTGCCTTTGATGAAACTGTTCTCCGAAACGCTGGCGGTCATCGTCAACGGCGAACTGACGCAGATGTTCACCTCGCGCGGACTCATCAGCCGCGACAACTACATCAACCGCATCTACGCCAAAACCGCCTCCCTCTTCGAGATGACCTCCCGCGCGGCGACCATGGTCAGCCCGGCGAATGAGGCGACGGTTGAATCCATGCGCAATTTCGGATACCAGATCGGCATGGCATTCCAAATCGTGGACGACATCCTCGACTTCACCGGCAACCAGGCTTCCGTTGGCAAACCGCTCGGCTCAGACTTACTGAACGGGCTGGTCACCCTCCCAGCCATTTACTACGCCGAAGCCAATCCCGACGATCCCGACATCCTCTCCCTGCCAACCGGCGGCTGGACCAATCAGGAACACATGGCGCGCCTCGTGGAAAAGATCCGCGAGAGCAGCTGCACCCACAAGGCAATGCTCGAAGCCGAACGCCATGTGGACGAGGCGCTTGCCTGTCTTGAATCCATCGATACGTGCGTCGAGCGCGACGCGCTGGAAAATCTGGCGAGATATATTGTAGATAGAAAAGTGTAATAGCTGGATAGTTTTGGTAGTTTGGTAGTTTCACTTCAGTCTTCCATTCTTCATAATTCACCCTTGCAACCCCATGCCAAGCCCTAAAAAACCCTTTCGTTTCAACGTCGGATTCATCATCCACGAGGAAGTCGGCTATCATCACGACTTTCCCTTCGCCTTCGACCAGATCTCCCTCGGCGACGGCCTTGAACTTCGCAACTTTGAGGGTGTCATCAACGTCGGCAAGACGCCGCAGGGACTGATCGTTCAGGCGGATTTCTCTGCCGAAACCACGCTTGAATGCGTCCGTTGTCTGACCGAATTCGAGCATGAATTGACATGGTCGTTCACCGAGCTGTACGCCTTCGACAAACGCTCCATCACCGAATCGGGACTCCTCCTCCCCGACGATGCCCACCTCGACATGGCTCTTCTTCTGCGCGAATATGCCCTGCTCGAAATCCCCATCAGCCCGCTCTGCAAGCCCGATTGCAAGGGACTTTGCGCCGAGTGCGGCGAGAACCTGAACGAAAAAGATTGTGGTCACAGACCTGCCGAGCCGGATTCTCCTTTCGCAAAACTCAAGGATTTGTTGTAAAATAACGCCCATGAACTTCAATTCCGTTCTCCAAATGGTGACAATGCCCATGCGAATGTGGATGCCTTCCTGCGCCGACTGGAAAGCACGTTAGTTCATCCTATTGGAATCAACGGGCTGTCCATTCTGCGGACAGCCTTTTTGTTTAGAATTTACGATGTCATTGCGAGGCGGCGATCTTCCGCCGAAGCAATCTCCACTTAGCAGGAGATTGCTTCGCTCGCCATGACATACTGGAGCAATCTCATGACCGAAACCATTTTAGTAGCAGTCGCCTGGCCCTACGCCAATGCAGAAATCCACGTGGGCAATATCACGGGTTCGCATTTACCTGGGGATATTTTCGCGCGGTATAACCGCCTGAAAGGCAACAAGGTGTTGATGATCACCGGCACCGACTCGCACGGCACGCCCGTGATGATGAGCGCGGACAAACTCGGCAAGCCTGTCGAAGAAGTATACAAGTCCTATCATGAAGGTTTTATCGAGTTGTTCCAAAAACTCGGCATCACCTATGACCTGTACACCACCACCCACAGCGACAACCATTTCAAGGTCTCACAGGCGATGTTCCTCGCCTTGCAAAAGAACGGCTATCTCTTCCGTCAGTTCAGCAAACAGTGGTACTCTCCCAGCGCGGGCAGGTTCCTGCCCGACCGCTACGTCGAAGGGACTTGTTACATCTGCGGCTTCGAAGGCGCGCGCTCGGATCAATGCGATAACTGCGGCAATGTGCTTGAGCCTGAGAAATTGAAAAATCCGCGCGCAAAGACCGGCGACGGCGCGCTTGAATTGCGCGACACCGAGCATTTCTATCTTGACCTCTCCAAGCTAGAGCCTGAGGTCAAGAAGTTTTTGCAGTCTCGTTCCGATCACATGCGCGATACGGTCTTGGGCGAGTCCCTGCGCAAGATCGAAAGCGAAGGACTCAAGCCGCGTTCCATCACGCGCGACCTTGAATGGGGCATCCCTGTTCCCATCAATGAACCGGGTTGGGAAACCAAAAAACTCTACGTGTGGTTTGAAGCAGTCATCGGCTATCTCTCCGCTCCGATTGAGTGGGCGCAACTCGAAGGTCAGAAAGAGGCGTGGCGCGATTGGTGGATCAACCCCGCCGCCAAGCAATTCCACTTCCTCGGCAAGGACAACATCTTCTTCCACGCCTCGCAGTGGCCCGCCGAGTTGATGGGCGCGGGCAGCGCGTTCATGGAATTCTTCGCGGGCGAGCGGAACGCGCCACTCATCCTGCCGTATGACGTGCCAGCCAATCAATTCATGAATCTCGAATCGCAAAAGATCAGCGGTTCGCGCAACTGGGCGGTTTGGGGACGCGACGTCCTGACCCGCTTCGACCCCGACGCCGTCCGCTATTACCTGACGGTCAACATGCCCGAAGCGAAGGACAGCGATTGGGACTGGGCGGATTTCGTGGCGCGCAATAACAACGAGCTCGTGGCGACGTGGGGCAACCTCGCGAACCGCGTGCTGTCGTTCTGTTATAAGCATTGGGAAGGTCATGTGCCAGATGTGGACACGACCACGCTTCGCCCCGCAGACCTCGAACTGCTCGCCACCATCGAGGCTGGATTCAACACCGTAGGCGCCGAACTCGACGCCGTGCGCCTGCGCTCCGCCCTCGGCGAGACGATGAAACTCGCCACGGCTGTCAATCAATACCTCGATGTCAACGCGCCGTGGAGCGCCGTGAAGACCGATAAAGATGGAGCCGCCAAGACCATCTACACCGCGTTGAAGGCGATTGATTCATTGAAGGTCATGTTCGCGCCGTTCCTCCCCTTCACCTCCGAACGCCTGCACAGCTTCTTTGGCTGCGAGACCCACCTCTTCGGCGAGCAATACACCGAAGAGGTGACCGACGCCATCGGCACGCACAAGGTTCTGCGCTACCGCGAAGTAAGTCGGACTGGCAGTCCGACCTACTGGAAACCCAGCGACTTGAAGCCGGGACAGAAGTTGAATCAGCCTGCTCCGCTGTTCAAGAAGTTGGAACTGGCTGTTATTGAAGAAGAACGAGGACGATTGGGTAAATGACCTCCATGCTATAATCATTTCAGAGGTGCAATATGACTCTCGTAACATATGAAGGCGTCGTCCAAAAAGGCAGTATCCTTTTGAGTGAGGGTGTGCAATTGCCTGAAAATGCCAAAGTATATATCGTTGTCACAGAAGAGGTGATTCCGGTGACGATTGACGGCAAAAAACCCGTTCAGGTTTTGTCTCCTCATTTCGCCACACGAGAGGACGCGGCTCGCTTCGATGTAACCGTCACCGAGGAAAAGCCAAATGACTGAGTACGACTCTGAAAATTTCAATCCACCCGCGCCAGTTGCCTATGTGACTCTTCGTAATCCGGCAACTGGCGATGTTTTAACCAATGTGCCCATGTTAATCGACACAGGCGCAGATGCCACTCTCCTGCCTTCCAAGTCTGTCGAGAAACTTAGCATCAGCACGGAAGAAAATAAAGCGTTTGAAGTTCAAGGTTTTAGCGGCGACACAAGCTATTTGAAATCCGCCAAATTGGACTTGCTCTTGCTCGACAAAACGTTCAAAGGGGAATATTTGTTAATTGACCGTCCCATTGGGATTTTGGGCAGGAATATTTTGAACAAACTCCGTATTTTATTTGACGGTCTACGCGGGGAATGGAATGAACAGAAATAAGCAGATGTCATTGAGGCAGAACGCGGAAGGTTAGGAAATTAAATCACCTGCCATACCCCCGCCTTATGATCGCGATCACCCATCTTCAACCTCATCAAATAAAGGATGCAAAATACCTCATCGCCGCAGTGGCGCAGCGCATTTATTACCCGGACAAGACGCCCGAATATTTTTACAATGTCCTCGAAGAAGAAGGAGAGTTAAAGGACATCGACGATTTTCAGCAAGTCTATGAACAAAACAACGGCTTATTCCTCGTCGTCCTCGATGACGGAAAACTGGTCGGCACCGGCGCGCTCAAACGCATGGACGAGACCACTGCCGAACTGAAGCGTCTCTGGCTGCTGGAGGAATATCAGGGTCGTGGAATCGGCTATCGGGTAGTGATGAGGCTGTTCGCCTTCGCAAGAGAGAACGGCTGCTCGGTCATTCGTCTGCAAACCAGCCTGGAGCAGGTCCGCGCCATCGCGTTCTACAAAACGCTTGGTTTTTATGAAATCCCATGCTACAACCACAAAACCGGGGAAATTTCCATGGAAATCAATCTGTTGAAGACTCGCCTGCCGTAATTGGGAACATCCCCCCTTTAGCGGGATGTATTTTCACAGGATTTCATGTATAAATTAAGAAACCCTCATTCCCATCAAGGAGTCTTTTCATGCCAGCCGTAACCGCCGAAATCGACATTAAAGCGCCCGTCAAATACGTTTATCGAGCCTTCACCAATTCCACCTCCCTGCGCGAATGGCTGTGCGATGTCGCCACCGTCGATCCGCACCCGAATGGGCGCATGTACCTGTGGTGGCACGGCGATTTCTACTCCAGCGGTCATTACCTCGAATTGGAAGAAAACAGAAAAATCGTCTTCCAATGGTACTCCAGCAATGACCCCGACTCCACCGAAGTGACCGTCACCCTCGCTGAAACGGACGAAGTCACCCGCCTCACACTCGACCACGCCGTACCAGACGACGGCTCGTGGATCATGCGCGCGACCGAGTTCCTCGAATATTGGGAGGAAAGCCTGCAAAATCTCAAGTCTGTGCTGGAGACCGGTATGGACCTGCGAATCGCAAACCGCCCCATGCTCGGCATCCTGCCCGGTGATTTTACGGAAGAACAGGCAAAGGCATTGGGCGTCCCCGTCCACGATGGTCTGCGAATAGACGGCGTTGTGGAAGGCATGGGCGCGGAAGCGGCGGGGCTTCAAAAAGACGACGTCATCATCCGTATGGCGGGCAAGCCCATCACGAGGCAGTTCAACAGCCTGCTCGATGCCATCAGCGGAAAAAAGGGCGGCGACACGGTGGAAGTCGTTTTCCATCGCGGGAACGAAAAGAAAACCGTCGCCATGAAATTAAGCAAACGCCCCATGCCGGAAATACCGTTCGACCCAGCCGAACTCGCCAGAAAAGCGCGCGAAAGTTACAAACCCGCCCTCAAGGAAGTGGAGGCATGTTTCGCAGGAGCCAGCGATAAACAAGCCATGAAGCGTCCCGACCCAGCCGAATGGAGCGCGTTGGAGATTGTCGCGCATCTCATCCACACCGAGCGCTTCAATTCATCCTTCCTCGCCAGCCTGATCGACGGTAACGAACTCACCGCCGACGGTTTCGGGAGCAACGTCACGCCGCAAATGGAAGCAACCGTTAAAGCCAACCCGTCCATCAAACTCATGCTCGATCTGCTTCGCCGCACCGTCGAGGAAGTTCTTTTCTTCACGGAACTCATCCCCGAAGATTTCACCGCAAACAAAGGCAGTTACTATCGCTACGCTTTCAACCTGCTCCAGCCAAACCTCCACATTACGGCGCACATCCAGCAGATAAAAGACGTTCTCGCCTCGGCGGGAAAATAACATCATAAGGAAACCATGAAAAATATCCAACAACTTCTCCTGAGTCTTGTGATCGCATCCATGCTCCTCGCATCGTGCGGAGGCGCAGCGGGGCAAGCCGCGCAATCCGACGTAAAGCGGGAACGGAACCCGAACGTTCAACAAAGCGGACTTCAAACTCTCGTGGACGGCAACAACTCCTTTGCACTGGACATCTACCAATCGCTTCACTCTCAAGACGGAAACCTGATCCTATCCCCGTTCAGCATTTCCCTCGCCCTCGCCATGACGTACGCCGGCGCCCGCGGCGAGACCGAATCCCAAATGGCGCAGACTCTGCGTTTCCCCCCGCAGAATGACCTGCATCCCGCATTCAACGCGCTCGACCTGTCTCTCGAAAACAGCAAAGCCGGCGCCGACAAAGACCAGGAGCCTCTACGGCTCAACATCGCCAACGCCGTCTGGGCAGAGCAAACCTTTACCTTCCTACAGGAATTTCTCGATACCATTGCCCTGAATTACGGCGCGGGCGTTCACCTCTCGGATTTCATCAACAACGCCGAACCCACCCGCAGGGAGATCAACAACTGGGTCAGCGATCAGACAGAGAAGAAGATCAAAGACCTCCTGCCCGAAAATTCCATCAACAGCGACACGCGCCTCGTGCTGGTCAACGCGATCTATTTCAAGGCAGACTGGCTCGACCAATTCGATGCGAATAACACGCGTGACGCGCCTTTCACCTTGCTGAATGGCACGCAGGTCAATGTTCCCATGATGGGACAAAACATGTTTATCCCGTATTTCAGCGGGAACGGTTATCAGGCTGTGGAACTGCCCTATGCGGGCAACACCGCCGCCATGGACATCATCGTCCCCGATGAAGGCAGATTTGCAGAGATCGAATCCGCACTGACGATGAACCTGTTCTCCGAAATTCTCGCTGGAATGAACCAGACTTCGGTCATTCTCCGGCTTCCCAAATTCGAATTCGAGAGTTCGTTCTCGCTTGCGGATACGCTGCCCAATATGGGCATGCCTGCCGCCTTCGACCGGAACACCGCCGATTTCTCAGGCATGACCGGGGACAAGGACTTGTTCATCTCGGATGTAGTCCACAAGGCGTTCGTGGCGGTGGATGAAGAAGGCACGGAAGCCGCCGCCGCGACTGCCGTCATCATGGAAGCCACCGGGGCGCTCATGTCTGATGTAACGCTGGTCATTGACCGCCCCTTCATTTTCCTCATCCGTGATCTGCAAAGCGGACAGATATTGTTCATCGGGCGGGTGTTGAACCCGCAATGAAAAGATAAGAAAAACGCCCGAATAATTCGGGCGTTTTTCTTATCGCTTTACAGAATTCAACCAATCGGGCAATTGCTCGAACAATTTGCGCATGATTTCCTTTGTGCGTTCCTCGAATAAAGAGAAATTATCGTAGGCTTCGCCCGCATGTTCATTGACCATGTCGCTGACGCCGCGCAGGATGAGCAGGCGCGCCTTGTTTTTGTTCGCCACCCACGCCAGCGCGCCGGATTCCCAATCGCCGGCGATGGCGCCCTGGGATTTGAGGTAGGGAATCTTATCGGGCGGCAGGTCGCTGTCGGCAGAGGCGATGAGTCCGCGGCGGACGGGACAAGGCAGGGGGTCTGGCAGCCAGCCCAAGTCGAGGGAGGAAGCGTAGTATTCCACGATGTTGAGATCGCCCATTAATTCGACAATATCATATACGAAGGTCTTCTCCACGAGGACAACGTCACCCTGCTCGACCAGCCCTTCGAATCCGCCGCAGGTTCCGAGGTTGACGACAAGGTCGGGGTGGTCGTGGTCGATGACGTATTGCATCATACCTGCGGAGGAGATCTTGCCCCAACCGCTGTGATAGAGCTTCAACTTATATCCGCCAATCTGAAGGATGGCGGACTCGCCGTAAGGGGATTGGGTAATTTCAAGAGGAAAAATTTCCTTGACGGCGTTCCATTCGGCGATGGCGGAGACGAGGACGATATATTTCATGTGAGTTTTCCTTCAAGGTAATCGAGGATGATCTGCAATGCGGCGTCGCTTGAAAGTTGTTTGTTTCGCCTGCGGTCGCCATCCCATACGAATTGACGCGCCCATTCGCCTTCGGGAGCGATCAACGCGACCCACGTAGCGCCGACGGGTTTCTCAGGCGTTCCCCCGCCAGGACCGGCGATCCCGCTGACGCTGATGGCAATATCCGTTTGCAATGCCTTGCGCGCGCCGCGCGCCATTTCGAAGACTGTTTCTTTGGAGACTGCGCCTTTTGTGTTCAGTGTGTTCCACGAAACGCCCAACAGGGCGGCTTTGGCTTCATACGAATAGGCAACGACCCCGCCTGCAAAATAGACGGAAGAGCCGGGGATATCGGTAATGCGATCCGAGATGAGTCCGCCTGTGCAGGATTCGGCGGTGGCGAGGGTCAGGCGGCGCTCGGATAACAGGCTGCCTATGCGCAGTTCAAGAGAGGGTGTCATTGTTCTCCAAATTTATGGTGATAGTCATCCGGTCATCGCGGATGGCTCCCGCTATTTTATCTCGAAATTCGGTATAATCCGCCCATGTCAGCGTGGAGTGGAAGAGTCATCGGCAGCGTCAGAATCGGGGACATGATCGCGCGCGGCGGCATGGCGGAAGTCTATTACGGCGAACATGCCTCTTTGAACCGCAAGGTGGCGGTCAAACTCATGCGCGACCACGTGGACGAAGACCCCGAAATCCGCTCGCGGTTCGAGCGGGAAGCGCGGGTCGTCGCCAGCCTGCAACACCCCAACATCATCCAAATCTTCGATTATCAACTGGTGGACGGATGTCCGTGCATTGTAATGGAATTGGTGGACGGCGCTTCACTGGGAAGTTACCTGAAGGCTCTCCACAAAGAGGGGCAAAAAATTCCATTCGATAGGATCGCCCGCATCCTTACCGCCGTTGCCTCGGCGGTGGATTACGCTCACAGCAAAAACATCGTCCATCGAGACATTAAACCCGGCAACGTGTTACTGCGCTCGAAACGCGGAGAGGTCACTCTCGGCGAGACTTTGCCGGAGGATGTGGAACCCGTTCTCACCGACTTTGGGCTGGTTCGCCTCCTCGATTCATCCGTCCACACCTCAACCGGGACCGTCTCCGGGACGCCCGCCTACATGAGCCCCGAACAGGCTCGGGGCGATAAAGTAAGCCGCAAAACAGACATCTACTCCCTCGGCGTGATGCTGTATGAAATGCTGGCGGGTTCGGTCCCGTTCGACGCGGAATCCTCCTTCGGCGTGCTGATGAAGCACTTGAACGACCCGCCTCCCCCCATCCCCGGCATTTCATCGGAACTGCAAGCCGTGATCAATTGCGCGCTTGCCAAAGACCCGGATCATCGTTACAACACCGCCGGAGAATTTGCGGATGAATTCATCGCTGTCTTCAACGGGCAGACCATCTCCCTCAATACAATGGAACTCACGAAGATCGCAAAACAATCCGCTGCAAAAAAACAGCCTCGTCCGTGGCAGACGGTTTTTGCGGGAGTTGGGATACTTGCGATCATCGGGCTGGCGTTCCTGGCATTTCGCCCCCCGTCGTTACCTCCGGTCAATAACGATCAGGCTGTCGGGCGCATCTCATATCTCGACTTCAACGCAATCATGGACAAGGCATCCGTCACTCTCAACGGACTGCCCGAACCGGAGGCAGGGACGCATTACGAGGCATGGTTCCTCGCCCAGGGCGGCGAAATCCGACGCAGCATTGGCGCGATTCAAATGGACGGCGCCAACCAGGGACAGTTAACATTTACAGACCCCGGGCATGGGAACATTCTGGCAGCGTTTGACCAGCTTGAAGTCACGATTGAAGCGGACGACGACCCCGCGCCAAACGAATCCTCCGGCGATGTCATCGCCTCTTCGGTCTTTCCGCCTCTGGCGTTGATCCATGTGCGTCATGTGCTCGTCTCTTTCCACGGCGCGCCGGAGGGGAACGCCCTCATTCAAGGTCTATGGTATGCCGCCGACGGCATCGATGATTCCGTCATTGAATTGGAGCAGGCGTTCAACGAAAACGACGAGGCGCTTTTCCGCAGGGCGAACGAGGAAATCATCAACCAGCTCGTCGGGAGCAAGGCGGGCGATCTTTACCGCGATTGGAACAATGACGGGAAAATCGGCGACCCGGGCGATGGCTTTGGTCTGCTCGAAAACGGTGATGGGTTGGGATACATCCCCGCCACGATCAGCCATGCCACCTTTGCCGCCGACGCCGTGGATGCAACCGAAAATATAAAACTCCACAGCGCTCATGTTGTGAACTCCATCGGGAACATGAATGTTTGGTCGAAAAGGCTGCTCGCACTGGCGTTGCAATTGCAGGAAATGCCGTTCGGGTCGGACATGGAGCCGCTGATTATCGAAATGCGGGTACTTTCGGAACAGGTCCTTTTCGGCGTGGACGCCGACGGCAACGAACTGATCGAACCCATTCCGGGCGAAGGTGGGGGCGATACGGCGTACGAACATGCCTATTACATGGCGGACATGCCCCTGCTCTTCGGAGCAGACCGGATTCCGCCGCCGGCGCGGAATCCATAAAAAAGACCTCCCGGTTTGGGAGGTCTTCTTCCGTTTTATAGTCCCCTTAAGGGGCAAACTGCATGCCCTGAAACACATCGCCAATAACGGGTCCCAGCAGCATGGAAAGCCCAAACACGATGCAGCAGCAGAAGAGCAATATCACCAGCCAGGGGATAAAGATGGACCCAATCGCTTGTCCCCAGCCAAAGCGGTTTACACCCTTGACCGCCATCACCTGTAAAACAAGCGCGTAAATACCCACGCCGAACGAGATTAAGCCGGTGCAAAGCCCTACATAGGGGATCGCATTAAACAGGGTTAGAACAGCGGAGATAAGCGTAAACGGAACGCTGATCGCCGCAAACGCATACGTCATTTTGTCGAACGTGCCGCTCCCTCCGAACAATTTGGCAACCCACTGAATGACTGCGACAAAAAGGGCGAAAAACAAAACGGCAATTACGCCTGCTATGGGCGAAAAGCAAATCCCGATAAGCGCCGAGCCGACAGAGCCGGTTCCCACGCTTTGGGTGTATTCCTCCAAACCGGGGATGGGGAGTTGAGGCGTGGTCCCGGTTGCCGCATAAATGGCTTGCAATATGGATTGAAAAACCGACGCAATCGTCCCTGCAATAAAGACCCAAATAAAGGCGGTCTTCGACGTTGCGTTGGGGCTTTCAGTCAGGTCGATGAAGGTTTGTTCATTCGGCTTTGTAAGGGCAGTCACCCAAACCTGAAACCACCCTGCCGGACCGGGCTTGGATTCCATGATCGGATCGTTCGAGGGCATTTGTTCCATTTCGCATTCTCCTTTTTAAAAATGGTTTGATACCATTGTACAACACCAAACACAAAAGTCCAACGGCTGCTATTTATTCGCAACCTTATCTGTAATCGTCAGCGCCTTATCCAGCACGTCCATCCCTTCCCGCAACTGCTCCTCCGTGATAATCAGCGGCGGGACGATCAACACCGTATGCCAGTGGGTGTAGAGAAACAGCCCGTTATCCAGGCAATACGTCCGCAAGGCAGCCATCTCCGGCGATGACCCATTCCACGGAGCCATTGGCTCTTTCGTCTTTCTATCTTTGACCAATTCGATGATGCCGAACAAACCGATACTGCGGACTTCCCCAACCGATGGATGCGACTCGCCCAAATCCGTCAACATACGCCTCAAGACTCCGCCCATGCCTGCCGCGTGTTCGACGACTTGATCCTCCCTCATGGCTTGGATGTTCGCCACTGCCGCCGCCAGCGAAATGGGATGCGAAGTGTACGTCAGCCCGCTCTCGAAGACCTGTTCATCGAACGCCGCTGCGATCTCCGGTTTCATTGCCACCGCTCCCAACGGCGCATACGCGGAGGTGAGTCCCTTCGCCATCGTCATAATGTCAGGGACGACGCCCCAATGCTCGATGGCGAACCACTTCCCTGTGCGTCCGAATCCGCTCATTACTTCGTCGGCGATCATCACGATGCCGTATTTATCGCACAAAGCGCGGACGCCCTGCATGTATCCGTTCGGGGGGATGATAATGCCGTTCGTCCCTGTAACAGATTCCATTAAGATGGCGGCGATGGATTCAGACCCTTCATACAGGATGATTTCCTCCAAATGGTTGATGTAATCCCGCGCAAATTCCTCTTCCGAAATATTCGGATTCGCGCGATGAAATGTCGAACGATAACGATACGGATCGAGGAAATGCACCACTCCCGGCATGAGATTCGGTTCCCACGCCACGCGGCGCGGATCGCCCGTCGCCGCCATCGCGCCCGCCGTCGCGCCGTGGTACGAGCGATAGCGCGTGAGGATTTTATGCCGCCTGGTGTAACCTCGCGCCAGTTTGATGGCATTCTCGTTCGCGTCCGCGCCGCCGAGCGTAAACAGGACCTTGCCCAACGCTTTCTGCGGTGTGACGTTTGTCACTTCCCTGCCCGCCAATGCGCGGATTTTCGTCGTCATGCCCGGCGCGGCGTAGGGAAGTTCCGCCGCCTGATCCTGCATGGCTTTGATGATGCGCTCGTCGCCATGACCGATATTGACGCACATCGTCATCGAGTTGAAATCGAGATAACGCTTGTCTTCCACATCCCAGAAATACACGCCCTTGGCGCGTTTCACCGCGATGGGATTGACCCTGGCTTGCGCAGACCATGTCCAGAAGATGTGTTCTTTCGAGAGAGGGAGAATTTCATTGTTGGGGAGGTCGAACATGGGAGTTCCTTTTGAGATGTAAAATTTTGAATTTACGATTTGTTATTGACAAATTATAATCCCCCCTCGCTATGAACACATTTCCATACAAACGCATTGTCGTGATCGGCACGACATCCTCGGGTAAATCCACCCTGGCGAGGGCGCTTGCGGATAAAATCCACGCCCGCTTCATCGAACTGGACGCCCTGCATTGGGAACCAAATTGGGTGGAAGCGCCGCTCACAGTGTTCCGTGAACGCGTCGAAACGGCAACCAGTTCCGAGGTCTGGGTTGTGGCGGGGAATTATCACGTCGTACGCGATATTGTCTGGCGGAAGGCGCAGGCAGTCGTCTGGCTGGATTATCCATTCCACGTCGTCTTCTGGCGTTTGCTCACCCGCACGTTCCGCCGGGCAGTGACAAAGGAAAAATTATTTTCAGGCAACGTGGAAAGTTTTTGGACGCACCTGAAATTATGGTCGGATGAATCGCTCTTTCATTGGCTCTTCAAAACCTACTGGCGCAGAAAGCGCGAAACGCCAATGCTGCTTTCAATACCGGAACATCGGCATCTTGCGGCGGTTCACTTAAAACATCCCAATGAAGCGGAGGAATGGCTGGCGGGTGTTACTGCTTTTTGAACCAGTCAACCAATTGCGTCAACCCGATCAGGGTCACGATCACAAGGAACACTCCCCACTCGAACGTAAATTTAAATTGCAGCAGCGAAGCCGCCGAAAGCAGGACAAGCCCCAGCAGCGTGAGCAGGCTCAGGCGTGCAATGTGGCGGCGTTCCATCCCGCGCGCATCGTCATCGTGCGGAATGAAACGCAAGCGCTGGCGAAAATCGGACATATCCCAGGCAAAGAGCGCGAAGACCGCGCCCGCCGCCATCCAGCCAAAGAAGACGCCGGTCCACAAACCGATTGCCGCAAAAACGATGGAAGCAAACAATGCCAACGAAGAAAACCAATTCCACTTGAACCATTGCGAAACCAGCCAGGCAATTCCAAGAATCAAAACCCAGCGCGAAACCGCGTCCAGGCTTTGTTCATGAAAACCATAAAACAGCGACCCCGTACTGAGGATAATGCTGAGGATAAGCGCGATGATCGTCACGACACCCTCCAATGGACAAATCCTTGCGAATGCGGGCGCATCAAAACCGGACCGACAGCCTGATCGAACGGCTTCGACACATCCCACTCGATGACCTGTACCCCCGCCCGTTCGAGTTTACGGATAAGCAGGTTACGCTCCAATCTTACAACGCGCGAAGCGATCTCCACATGTTTTGCGGATGGCAAAAGTTCAATCTCGTATTTGATCGGGTCGGGGCTGACAACCAACACCTGATACCCGCGCGCTCTGAACTGCACCACGATATCGAGATCGTCGTTCGTCAATGAACTGACCAGGATGATTTGCGATTCGGGCGGGAACATGCGCGAAGAAAGATGCTCCAAACCCTCGAAGACGGAACTATGCCCCACTGTGGCACGGGCAAGCGAATGCAGGATTCGCTCCCGCTGGAATTTTCCATAGGCTGGCAGAGTCCAATTTAAGTAACTGCCGTAGACCAGCAGCCCAACGCGGTTTCCCTGCGCGATCAAGGCGTCGGAGAGGGCGGCGGCGGCGGTGATCGAATGTTCAAAAATGGAATGTCCCTCGTGGAACAGGTTGGCGCGTTCGCGCGCATCCAGCACAATGCCCACGTCCGCCACGCGCTCCTGCTGGAATTCGTTGGCGTATAAACTGTCCGCGTGGCGCGCGCTGGCGTGCCAGTTGATGGCGCGCGGAGAATCGCCGGGCTGGTAATCGCGCACGCCGAAAAAGTCGGTGCCGGAGCCGCCCGCCCGCGCAGGGATTTGACCCGCGTACACGCGCGTCTTGCGCGGACGAATGACCACTGACTTCAGGCGCCGCACATCGGGGAAGACGAATAACTGTCCCGCGGTGGGAATGGTTTTCGCGTGATGGATCAAGCCAAGTCCGTCACGCGCCTCGATCTGCACGGATTCAAAGTTGTAGGCTCCGCGCGGACCGGCGACGGTATAGGTCAAGGCGTGGGAACTGCCCTTCGGAAGCCGGAACAAGTGTCGGGTGGAACCGAGGCGCAGGGTCAGGTTTGAGGAAAGTTTGTCTTCGATGGAAAGTTCCTCGATGCTGCCGCCGTCATTGTGAACCGTCAACGTGACGATCACATCCGTCCCCGGCGCGGCGCGGTCGCTGGAGAGTTTTCGCTCGATGCGAATCTGCGGGGATTCAGGCGCGTTATAAAAACCGTAAAGCAGGTAGAGGGCAAAGGGGATCGCAGTGGCAATAAGCCCGCCGTTCAACGAAACAAGACCCAGCAGGAGGAGGGTGTAAATGATGGTCGAAAGAAAGATGAAGCGTTTCATTTGCGGGCAGCGGGTTATCGAATGACTGGCACGGGCGTTTGCGAAACGACATCGCGGATGACGTCGCCGTTGACCTGCTGAGACATCCAATGTTCAGGTTGAAGCAAAATGCGGTGACTTAAAACAGGCGCCGCAAAACGTTTGATGTCGTCGGGCAAAATGAAACTGCGCCCGGAGATCGCCGCGAAGGCGCGCGCCATTTTAAGGAATGCAAGCGATCCGCGCGGGCTCGCGCCCACCGCCACGCGGCGGTCTGTGCGTGTGGCATGGACGAGGGTGGAGATGTAGCCTTCGAGGTCGGCATCCACATGCACTTCTTCGAGAGCGGCGCGCATTTCTGTGAACTGCTTCGGCTTGGTAACAGCGCGCAGGCGCAGGTCGTCCTGTTTGCGCTGGCGGCGGCGTTTGAGAATTTCCATCTCCTCGTCCGCGCTTGGATAACCAACCGTCAGCTTGACCATGAAGCGGTCCAATTGCGCTTCGGGCAGCGGAAATGTTCCTTCATATTCAATCGGGTTTTGCGTGGCAAGCACAATGAACGGATCGGGCAGCGGGATGCTTTCCCCTTCCAGCGTCACCTGCCCTTCCTGCATGGCTTCGAGCAATGCCGATTGCGTTTTTGGCGAAGCGCGGTTAATCTCATCCGCAAGCAGGATGTTGGTGAAAACCGGTCCTTTGCGAAGTTCGAATTTGTTTTTGGTGCGGTTGAAAACGTAGCCGCCGGTGATATCGCCGGGCAGCAAATCCGGCGTGAATTGGATGCGTTTGAAATCCAACCCGAGCACGGAGGCAAAACTACGGGCGATGAGCGTCTTGCCGAGCCCGGGAAAATCCTCCAGCAGAACATGCCCGCCTGCGAGCATGGAAGCCATGATGTTCTCCAACAGGTCGCGTTTTCCGACGACCGCCCGCTCCACTTCGGCAACGACAGACCTGCTCAGTTCCGAAACCTTAACGATTTCCATTACGGCTATTCTCCATTTCGGATTCAAGATAATCGAGCGCCTTCCCCGGGTTCATATCCAACGGGGTGTGTTTGGGGCGCATCCAGCCCGCGCGCGGATAATCTGCGAACGAGCCGTTCAATCCGGACTCGAGATACTCGCCCACATCCTGCGGCGGATTCCAATCCCGGCTTTTCAACAAATGAAGACGACGTATCCCGCTTCGCCCTTCCCGTTGGTTGATCAGCTCGCGAGCGGCTTTTCCCAATCTGTTGGCGACCAGCCACTTGTGATAGATGCCTTTCTCACCCTTTCGCACCAGTTCGGACAGGGCTTCGACCGCTCCCTTTGGCTTTGGTCGCTCGACCCTGATAAATTTTCGGACGGGAATTTCAAGCAGCAGCCCGCGGACGATGATGTACAGCACGGCGAAAACGAGCAGCGCCCAGATCACCGCCTGCGGGACCCAGTGATAATACAGGTTGATCACCCACCAAAGATATGCCAGAGGAACGATAACAAAAACATGGATCGCGCCGCGCAGGGCAAAGGCGGCGCTAATGCAAAAAATGGCGAGCAGGACGATGGGGAAGGGTCTCCGCCGTATCAAGCCGTCTCTCCGCAATACGCCAGGATGGACGTGAGATAATCCACCGCGCGGTTGATCTCCGCCTGACCCACCTTCTGCTTTCCGTAACGAACCGACTCGAAGAGACGGGTTAGGTCTTCGACCGGACCCCGGGGCAGCCCCGCGCGCGTAAGGTTGACGGCAAATTCAGAGGAAGTCATGGCGTGCGCGCGGTGAAGATTCCGTTTTTTCGCAACGACACCACTCATGCGATCATAACATTCGATGATGGCATTCTCGTAATTCGTTTCCGTCCGCAGGCGGCTGAGGGAATCGCGCGCGATGACCGCGATCTCCCTCAGCGGCATGGACGCGGCATGTCCGCGTGAGCGCTGAAGTTCTGTCCAGAAGCGGTGGGCGCGCGCGATCAAAATCACCGACAGGACGACCACGCCAAACCCGATCAAAATGGAAAGCCAGTTGGAATCCTGCGGGGGTTCAAAAACAGGCGGCGGAACGTCCGTCTGCGGACTCGAAGCCGCATCCCCCGCCGCGCCTTCGAGTTGACGGAACAGATCGGCAAGCAGGTCCGGTTTTAGTTTGAGCAGGTACACAATCCCAATGGTGAAAAGGGACACCCTCAGGAGAATGGCAAGGATTTTTCGACGCAGTTTTGGGTCGAGAAAAGAGGCGACCAATGCGGTCAACAGGAAGATGCCCACCCAGAACACGACCTGCTTCCAAAGCGGAGCCGCAATCGCCGTCTGGATCAGGACGACAAACGGCTCGGTGTCCATTTCTGTGACGGGCTGCGCGGAATCATTCCGCCCGATTGGCTGGGACGGAAGGAAGTCCATGGCTTTGAGGGCGTTGGAAAGCAGGGCAAGAGACAGGATCGCCAGGATCGAGAATACGAAAATAACGCGTCTGTCCTGAAGAATCTTCCACATCTTGAGCATTTTACCATTGTATGAAATATGCCCGTGTTATACTGCCGTCCATGACGGACGACTGCGCGGGCGCGCCCCATCCAAAGGCAATCGAAGGCATGAAGTTATTCAACGAAGGAAAATTCTTCGAAGCGCACGAAGAATTGGAAGCCGCCTGGCAAGATGAGACGGGTAAGGCGCGCGATCTGTATCGCGGAATTTTACAGGTCGCAGTGACCTACCTGCACATCACGCGCGGAAATTACGACGGCGCGGTCAAGGTCTATGGCAGAAGTTTGAAATGGCTGAGAGATTGGGGGGATATTTGCAGGGGCATTCGTGTGGGAAAACTGCGCGGCGACGCCGGGCTTGTCATGAAAGAAGTGGAACGGCTGGGCAGAGACAACATCGGCAGCTTCGACCGGTCGCTTTTCGAACCGGTTGAATGGAACGACGGAAAGGTTTGGGTCTGTGACCGCTGCGGAAGCATCATGCGCGAAGGGAATTGCAAGATCGCCTGCCCAAATTGCGGCAACCGGTTCGACTGCTCGGATTTAAACTTGTATTTCGATTAATGGACATTTATCGGAAATGAGATGATTTCCACGAAGAAACAAAAGAACTTCGCGAAGGAAAAAAGTCGATTCCGATAAAAGCCAATCAAAACGGACAAAATGAAAACCGACATTCTCCTCAAACGACTGCAAACTTTCGAATTCCTGCGCGGGCTCGATATCGGATCCCTGGAACGGCTGGCGGAGAGTTCCTCCTGGAAGATATACCCCCCCAATGCGGTGGTCTTCTGGGAGGGTGACATCGAATCGAATTTATATTACCTGCAATACGGCTCGCTGAAAGTGTTGAAGGCATCACCCGACGGGCGCGAACAGGTTCTGCGTTTTCTCGATGCGGGCGAAATCTTCAACGAGATCGGCGTGCTGGCAAAACGCGCCAATCCCGCCACAGCGATAGCCCTTGAAGAATCGGGCGTCTGGCTGATCCCGCGCCGGGGCTTGGAAGAGATCATTCTGGCGCACCCGCATACCGCATATCAGATCATCGAAAACATGGCGGACAAGATCATCGAGCTGGTCTCGCTCGCGGCAGATCTGTCGTTGAAGACAGTGGAGGCGCGGTTTGCCAAACTCCTGCTGGAGCAGGCGGAAGGGGATGTGATCGAACGCCGCCGCTGGAACAACCAGACCGAACTCGCCGCGCGCCTCGGAACCGTGCCGGATGTGCTGAGCCGCGTCATCCGCGAACTGACCAAAGCCGGGATGATCGAAGTGGATAAACAGCGCATCCGCATTTTGGATCGCGCCAAACTGGAAGAGCGGGTCCTTGGATAACCCGCCTCGAAGTCACGCGGCGCTTTGGAGACGATTTCCAAACCCTTGACAAATAGACGACTATCTATATAATAACCCATCGAAAGACATCAATATGAAATTCGACCCCGTCCTTTTTGCCAAAGCCATCGCCGACGAAACCCGCCAGAAAATCATGAGCGAGTGCTGTTGCTGCTGGCTGTCGGTCAACGAAATCGTTGAAAAGGTGAACGTCTCCCAGCCGACTGTTTCCCATCACCTCGCCATCCTGCGCGAAGCGGGGCTGGTCAACGCGCGCGAAGAAGGCAAGCAAACCTTTTACACTCTCAACCAGGAAAGCATCGCAGTTTGCTGCGGACAGATCATGCTCAAATTCGCGCCGGAAGAAGAAGCAACAGAAGCGGTGATCAAGGTCGTAAATCCATAGCGCGGCAAGCCGCAGCCAAAGTAAGTCGGATTGGCAATCCGACCTACGCGCAAAATCTTCGCGGTAGGCGCAGTTTTTACAGAGCAATACTATA
>JAGUZU010000038.1 GCA_020060625.1 Anaerolineales bacterium
GTATTGCTCTGTAAAAACTACGCCTACCGCGAAGATTTTGCGCGTAGGTCGGATTGCCAATCCGACTTACTTTGGCTGCGGCTTGCCGCGCTATGGAATACGAGTTATAAGTTTAGTAACCTGTAACTTGTAACTCGTATCTCTTTTTGGAGGTCGTGATGCGTGATGAGATATTGAAGTTGTTGAATGGCAAGAAAATTTCTTCAACGCCCGCGTTCAGCGGGTTGATTCACGTCACGGCGGAGGGGTTGGCAAGCGAGGGACTTTCATTCAACGAAATTCACACGAACGCACAGAAAATGGCGAAGGCGGCGGTTAGCACGTTCAAACTGACGGGGTTGCCATCCGCGGCGCTGCCATTGGACTTATGCGCTCCCGCTGAAATGCTTGGCGCGGAGTTGCGCTATTATCCCGAAGAGGAATTTCGTTTTCCGCAGGTGGGGAAGGTGAAGTTCGAGTCGACGAAAGAAATCACCACAGAGAACACGGAGGGCGCGGAGATTCTTGAGATGGGGAGGGCGGGAATTATTTGCGATGCCATTCAGTTGGTGAAGCAGGATGTTGGAAATGACCTCGTCATTTCGGGGATGCTGCCGGGTCCGTTCACGCTGCTGCTGTATGTGTGCCGCCCGAAGAATGTTTTCATCGAAATAAAAAAAGACCCAGACTCTGTTTCAAAAGCCCTCTTTCATCTTTCCTCTTTCCTCTCGAAAATCGGTCATGCCTGCCTCAACGCGGGCGCGGACTTCATCACCATTCATGAGATGGGCGGCTCACCGGGATTTATCGGACCGAAGCCGTTCGAGAGTCACATTTTGCCTGCGCTTCAACACCTGACCCTTCGACTTCGCTCAGGGCAAGCCTCAAACCTGCCTCACCCTATTGTGCTTTCAGTGTGCGGGAAAACGGACTCTGCCATGAACCTGCTGGCGCAGACAGGCGCAAATGCAATCTCGATTGACCAGATGACAGACCTCAAAAAAGCGCGGGCTGTATTAAAAGACGCGATGTTGTTTGGCAACGTTGACCCGGTCAATGTGCTGTGGCAGGGTGGCGAAGGCTTGGTTGCAGAGGCAGTTCAAGGGGCGAAGGAGGCGGGTGTGGATGCGGTTTGGCCCGGCTGTGATATGGTCGTCCAAACTCCCATCGAAAACATAAAAGTCATGTCATAGCGCGGTTCGTACCGCAAAATTCATTTTGCGCCCCCGCGCGGGCAAGATAAATCTTGCGGTACTGGCGGCGATAAAATCTTCGCGGTCGGCATAGTTTTTGCAAAGCAATGCCCTAACGCGCTAACGCGAGTACGGCTTGACGCTTTAAACCTGATGTGCTACCATCGTTTGTTGATTACCGTGAAAGAGGAGACTCCATGAGTAAAAAACAACGCGGTGTGCTGGCGGTTGCTTTTATTATGATATTGGCAATGGTGGTTTCTGCCTGCACACAATCCCTATCCTCGGCGCCTGAGGTAACACCAACCCTGCTCCCGACGGGCTTGTTTGTATCCCCGTTCCCTTCGGTTGAAAACCCAATGGCGATGATCGAGGAATTTGCCAAGCAGACCGCCGCCGCCCAAACCGCCACCGCCGGAGGAGACCCGAACGTCACCCCTGAAGCGGTTGAAACCGGAACCGTCATTACACCGCAAACCGATGAAACTCCCGCAGACGAAACGCCGACGCCCACTTTGGAAATTTCAGACGGCACGCCCACCAATGCAATCGTCCCTGCTTCGACGTCGGTTCCGGCGGGCGCGAGACCTGCCACCTACACCCTGCAAAAGGGCGAGTTCCCCTACTGCATCGCGCGCCGTTACGACCTCGACCCAAACCAGCTTCTTTCCATCAACGGTCTGACCTCCGAACAGGCGTACAGCCTCGTCTCCGGAACGGTACTCAAGATTCCGCAAACCGGGACGTTCCCCAGCAGCAACCGCGCGTTGGCATCTCATCCAACCACGTACACCGTCTCTTCGGGTGATGAAACCGTGTACAGCGTGGCATGCAAATACGGCGATGTGGAACCGAACGACATCGCAGCAAAGAACGGGATTTCCGTTTCCGCCAAGTTGACGATTGGGCAGAAACTGGAAATACCGTAACAGCAAAATCTAAAAAGCCCAGGTTATCGCCTGGGCTTTTTCTTTCCACAAAGGAGGCACCATGTCATTTGAACTGCTTCATTCGGAAACTCTGTTGAAAGGACGCGCCTTCACCATCCGCCGCGACACGATGAAAACACCGGACGGGCGCGAGACCAAATTCGACATAGTGGAACACGGCGGCTCGGTCATCCTCATTCCCATTGATGACGAAGGCAATCTCCTCTTCGTCCGCCAGTACCGTCACGCCGCCGGCATGGACCTGCTCGAACTGCCCGCAGGCACACGCGACAGCGACGAACCGTTCGAAGAATGCGCCGCGCGCGAGATCCGCGAAGAGACAGGTATGGAGGCTGAGACGCTGACCTACGTCGGCTCGTTCTACCTCGCGCCTGGTTACTCGACCGAATATATGGGCGTCTTTTTGGCTTCTGACTTAAAGCATAATCCGCTCGAAGCGGACGATGACGAATTTTTATCGGTGGAGAAAATCCCCATCAAACTGGCGCTCGAAATGACGGAGCGCGGCGAGATGCCCGACGCAAAAACGCTGGCGGCGCTGATGATGGCAAGGTCCCATTTGGAAAAACACCAAAAATAACAAGCAACTCGAATGCCCGCGACGACATCAAACAGACATCACCTTATTGCAGTTTTCCAAGCCTTATTCGTCACCTTCCTTTGGTCAACTTCCTGGATATTAATCAAGATCGGACTGCAAGCCGAACTCCCGCCAATCACCTTTGCGGGAATCCGTTATACGCTGGCATTTTTGTGCCTGCTTCCGCTGGTGATTTTCAACAAGGAACACACTCAATCCATTCGCGGGCTTCCCAAACGCAAATGGCGGGAATTGATCGTCCTTGGCGTGGTGTATTACACCATCACACAGGGCGCGCAGTTCGTCGGTCTCGCCTTTTTGCCCGCCGCCACGTTGACCCTGCTCCTGAACTTCTCCCCCATCTTCATCGCAATCTACAGCATTTCAAGTCAGCATGAAAAGACCTCAAGTGTACAGTGGGGTGGGATTCTTCTATCCATTGCAGGCGCGATGATCTACTTCCTGCCGCTTTCCATTGACGGGGGTCAAACCGTTGGTCTGATTGCGGCATTCGTCGGCGTGACGGCAAACGCCGCGGCATCGATTCTGGGAAGAAGGGTCAACTCACAGAGCAGGATAAATCCCATTTTGGTCACTACGATTAGCATGGGAGTCGGAGGCGCGCTCATGCTCATCATCGGACTTGCCGTACAGGGCATCGGCACATTGACCGTTCAACAATGGATGATCATCGGCTGGCTGGCGCTGGTCAACACCGCGCTTGCTTTCACGCTTTGGAATAAATCCCTGCAAACGCTCACCGCCGTCGAATCCAGCATCATCAACGGAACGATGCTTCCGCAAATCGCCATCCTTGCATGGCTGTTTCTCGATGAGCCGCTTGGAAGCAGGCAGATCATCGGGCTTTGCTTTGTTGGTATTGGAACGTTGGTTGTACAACTGTGGCGGTATTTGCCGATTACAAAACGGGCATGATTTTTAAAATCGCCAACAGCCTTCCATATCGGGTCGACATCGTTTATTATTTCCACCAATCCTATCCAAAATATGACAACATGCACGGGGATTTAAGCCGAACATAACTAACTGACATGATATATCGGGGATACACTTATTTCTTAATGAGATTATTTCAACTGTAGGTCAGGCTTTTAGCCTGACAGCCTTTGAAATAAAAGGCATGGCGGGTTGAAAACCCGCCCTACAGACAGGAGCCAGCATGAACAAAAACATAGTAACGATTGACGGCAATGAAGCCACGGCATCCGTCGCGCACCGCATCAATGAAGTGATCGCCATTTATCCGATCACCCCTTCATCCGCGATGGGCGAATTCGCCGACGAATGGTCAGCCAAGCACAAAAAGAACATCTGGGGCACGGTGCCGCTGGTCGTCGAAATGCAATCCGAAGGCGGCGCGGCGGGCGCGGTTCACGGCGCGTTGCAAACCGGCGCGCTCACCACCACCTTCACTGCCTCGCAGGGCTTGCTGTTGATGATCCCCAACATGTACAAGATCGCGGGCGAACTCACCAGCACGGTCTTCCACGTCGCAGCGCGCTCGCTTGCCGCGCAGGGTCTCTCCATCTTTGGCGACCACCAGGACGTGATGGCAGTGCGTCAAACCGGATGGGCATTGCTCGGCTCCGGCTCGGTGCAGGAGGCGCACGACTTCGCCGCCATCGCGCAGATGTCCACCCTCAAAAGCCGCATCCCCTTCCTTCACTTCTTCGACGGATTCAGGACTTCACACGAAGTCGGCAAGATCATCCAGTTGACGGATGAAGACCTCCGCCTCCTTCTGGACGCAGACCTGATTCGTGACCATCGGGCTCGCGGACTCAGCCCGGAGCGCCCCGTCCTGCGCGGAACCGCCCAGAACCCCGATGTCTACTTCCAGGCGCGGGAGACGGTCAACCCGTTCTACGCCGCCACTCCCGCCATCGTACAGGAAATGATGGACAAATTCGCAAAACTCACGGGCAGGCAATATCGCCTGTTCGATTACGTCGGTCATCCCGAAGCCGAGCGCGTGGTCGTCATCATGGGATCGGGCGGCGAAACCGCCGAAGCCACCGTCAAATATCTCGCGGAAAAAGGCGAAAAGGTCGGCGCACTGCGCGTGCGCTTGTACCGCCCGTTCCCGGTGGACTATTTCATCGAGTCCCTGCCCAAGTCCGTGAAAAGCGTCGCCGTGCTGGATCGCACCAAGGAACCCGGATCACTCGGCGAACCGCTCTATCAGGATGTGGTGAGTGCGTTGGTCGAAGGTCGAAGGTCGAAGGTCAAAGTCATCGGTGGAAGATACGGACTTTCCTCGAAAGAGTTCACCCCCGCGATGGTCAAAGCCACGCTGGATGAACTGACCAAGCCTGAACCCAAGACCCACTTCACCGTCGGCATCACCGACGACGTTTCACACACCAGCCTCGAAGTGGATTCCGCCTTCTCCATCGAGCATCCCGAAACCGTGCGCTGCGTGTTCTTCGGTCTCGGCTCAGACGGCACGGTGGGCGCGAACAAGAATTCCATCAAAATCATCGGCGAAGAGACCGATAATTTCGCCCAGGGCTACTTCGTCTACGACTCGAAGAAATCGGGGCAGATGACCATCTCGCACTTGCGCTTTGGTCCCAAGCCCATCGAAGCGCCGTATCTCATCGAAGCCAATCAGGCGAATTTTGTGGCGTGCCACCAGTTCAACTTCCTCGAACGCTTTGATATGCTGAAATACGCCAAACCCGGCGCGACCTTCCTGCTCAACAGCATGTACGGCAAGGATGAAGTGTGGGACACCCTGCCAAAGGAAGTTCAGTCTGCGATCATCGAGAAGAAACTCAAGTTCTACGTCATCAACGGTTATGAAGTGGCGGAAAAAACGGGCATGGGTCAGCGCATGAACACCATCATGCAGACGGCGTTCTTCGCCATTTCGGGCGTCCTGCCGCGCGAACAGGCAATTGCCCAGATCAAGAAAGCCATCGAAAAGACTTACGGCAAACGCGGCGAAGCCGTGGTGAAGAAGAACTTCGAGGCGGTGGATGCGACCATCGAAAATCTTTATGAGGTCAAGGTTCCGGCGGAGATCACGTCGAAGATGGCTCGCAGGTCTGCGGTCCCGAATGAGGCGCCTGCTTTCGTCAAGGACGTACTTGCCCCGATGATCCGTTTCGACGGCGACAACCTCCCCGTCTCCGCGCTTCCTGCGGATGGCACTTATCCGCTTGGAACGGCGCAATGGGAGAAGCGCAATCTCGCGCTCGAAATTCCCGTCTGGGATGCGGATTTATGTATCCAGTGCGGCAAGTGTGTGATGGTTTGTCCGCACGCTGTCATTCGGCATAAGGTGTATGATGAAAAACTTTTGAAGGATGCGCCGGAAACGTTCAAATACACCAAGTCGAAGTTCAAGGAATTTTCGGACGGCATGGCTTATACATTGCAGGTCTCGCCCGAAGATTGCACAGGTTGTACTCTGTGCGTGGAAGCCTGCCCCGTGAAGGACAAACGCGCCGTCGGACGCCGCGCCATCAACATGGAACCCCAGCCGCCCCTGCGCGAAGCCGAAGCGAAGAACTGGGATTTCTTCATGACCATCCCGGATTTGGATCGCAAACTGGTCAACCCTTCGACCATCAAGAATTCGCAGTTGCTGCGCCCGCTCTTTGAGTTCAGCGGCGCGTGCGCGGGCTGCGGAGAAACGCCGTATGTGAAACTGGTCTCGCAATTGTTCGGCGACCGCGCGGTGATTGCGAACGCGACGGGCTGTTCCTCCATCTATGGCGGCAACCTGCCAACCACTCCCTGGGCGGTGGATGCCAGCGGGCGCGGACCTGCGTGGTCGAATTCGCTGTTCGAGGACAACGCCGAGTTCGGTCTGGGCATGCGCCTCACACTGGACAAACAAAATGAATACGCGCTCGAACTGCTCAAAGAATTTGAAAAAGAGCTTGGCATAGAACTGGTGGACGCCATTGCCAGCGCCGATCAAAACGACGACGCGGGCATTCAGGCGCAGCGCGGGCGCGTCGAAGAATTGAAGAAAAAACTTGCCAAGTCGAAAGACCTGCGCGCCAAGGACCTTGTCAGCGTGGCGGACAGTCTCGTGAAGAAATCCGTCTGGATCATCGGCGGCGACGGCTGGGCGTACGACATCGGCTACGGCGGCTTGGATCACGTCCTTGCAAGCGGACGCAATGTAAACATTCTCGTCCTCGATACCGAGGTGTATTCCAACACGGGCGGTCAGGCGAGCAAAGCCACGCCGCGCGCGGCGGTGGCAAAATTCGCCATGAGCGGCAAGGGAATGCCGAAGAAGGACTTGGGGTTGATCGCCATGTCCTACGGCTACGTGTACGTGGCGCGCGTCGCCATGGGCGCGAACGACCAGCAAACGCTCAAGGCGTTGCTCGAAGCCGAATCCTACGACGGTCCCTCGCTTGTGATCGCCTACAGTCCCTGCATTGCGCACGGCTACGACATGTCGCGCAGCCTCGATCAAACGAAACTGGCGGTGCAGTCGGGTCACTGGTCGCTGTATCGTTACGATCCGCGCCTCGCGGAGCAGGGGAAGAATCCGCTCGTGATCGAATCCAAGGAACCGAGCATCCCGATCTCGCAATATGCTTATAATGAGACCCGCTACAAGATGCTCACGCAAATGGACGAAGCCCGCGCCGAGGAATTGATGAAGGAAGCGCAGCACGACGCCAAAGCGCGCTGGGCGTTGTACCAGCAGATGGCGGCGATGCGCTATGGGAATGGAAACGGCAATGCCCCCGAGGAGAAGAAACCATGATGGATCTTTCCACCACCTACCTCGGTCTAAAACTCAAGAATCCACTCGTCGCCTCCGCTTCGCCGCTCTCCAAGCGGGTTGACAAGGCGAAGAAACTGGAAGAGGCGGGAATCTCCGCCATCGTGATGTACTCGCTCTTCGAGGAACAGATTATCCACGAAAGCCTCGAACTCGACCATTTCCTGACACGCGGTTCTGATTCATTTGCCGAAGCCCAAACCTACCTCCCCGATGGTGGTATGTACGGCGTCAGCCCGGAGAAGTATCTCAACCAGGTGGCGGGGTTGAAGAAAGCCCTGAGCATTCCCGTCATCGGCAGTCTCAACGGCGTCTCCAAGGGCGGCTGGACGAGTTACGCAAAAAGAATTGAAGAAGCGGGCGCGGACGCGCTGGAACTGAATCTCTACTATCTGCCCACCGACCCTGAATTGAAAAGCGAGGATGTGGAGGCGGCTCAAATCGAACTGGTAGCGGATGTGCGCTCGACGATCAAGATTCCGCTGGCGGTGAAACTGAGCCCGTACGTCACGTCCCTGCCCAACTTCGCCAAACGCCTCGTGGACGCCGGGGCGAATGGGCTCGTGCTCTTCAACCGTTTCTACCAGCCGGACTTTGACCTCGACGAACTGGACATCGTCCACAACCTCGACCTGAGTACGTCCGCGGACATGCGCCTGCCCCTGCGCTGGATCTCGATTTTGTACGATAAAGTCAACACGGACTTTGCGTTGACCAGCGGCGTGCATACCGCAACCGATGTGATCAAGGCGATGATGGCGGGGGCGAAAGTGGCGATGTCCGCTTCGACCCTGCTCCATCGTGGCGAGCAGGCTGTCGGTCCGATTTTGAGCGGGATCGAAGCGTGGATGAAGGAACGGGAGTATGAGTCCATCGAACAGATGCAGGGCAGCATGGCGCAGAAGAACGTCCGCGAACCTGCCGCGTTCGAGCGGGCGAACTACATGAAAGTCCTCGGCTCCTGGCGCGAACTGCCGTGACATGCCGCTTGCGGTACAAAACAACCAGAATCAAAAAAGACTCCCTTTTTACGGGAGTCTTTTCGTATAAAAATCGAAGCGGAGAAGTTCGTTTAGTTGCTCGGCGGGGTAACAGGAGCCTGCTTTCGCTGGCGAAAGGTGATACGCCCGCGGGTCATGTCATAGGGCGACATTTCAAGTGAAACGCGGTCGCCAAGCAGAATGCGGATGTAGTGCTTGCGCATTTTACCGGAGAGATACGCCAACACTTCGTGTCCGTTATCAAGTTTGACACGGAACTGGGTGCCGGGCAAAGCCTCGATCACCACGCCATCGACCTTGATCTTGCCTTCTTCTTTTGACATAACGTACCTCTCTACCTATTCGTTGTCTTTCATGGAGCGCCGCTTGATGCGGCGGATTGCCTTTTTCTTTTCCATTCGGCGGGTTTCGCTCTTCGAGACAAACCAGCGTTTGCGGCGAACAGTGCTTAAAACACCACTCTTGACGACTTTCTTGCGAAAGCGCTTGAGCAGGGAATCCTGGGATTCACCATTTCGTAATTGTACAACTGCCACTGTATTCACCTCCTTTCCGTTTGGAAAATAAAAAATCGGCTGTCGAACAGACTCAGCCGGTGGTATCCATCAAGAACTTGAAACGAACTCCATGATCCTGCGATCAATAATTGCGCTTCACACTCCTTTGAAATTTACCAGCGGAAAAGTTGCTACTGCCAAGCCTGCAAATCGCATTATACACGATTTGGACGCTGCTGAGAAGATTCTGGTGACAGGGCAATCGCATCTAAATTTTGACACCCTATATATGGGCATCATTGCCGTAATTGCGCCTTACTGCCCATATATGGATTTCCACATTTGGGCAGA
>JAGUZU010000045.1 GCA_020060625.1 Anaerolineales bacterium
AACGCCAAGAAAAAGAAGAAACTTGGCGGCTTGGCGTCCTTGGCGGTAAAAAAACGAAAAATGTTCTGATAGGCGATTCTACAGAATCTGAATGCTCCCAGAGAAAACTTTCATGGAACTGCGCCCCGGTCAATATCTTTACCCTCCCATTCACGCATGAATTGATCGAGGAATTCCACCATTACCTCGTGTCTTTGCTCCGCGATGCGCTTCGCAGCGGGCGTGTTCATCATGTCCTTGAGCAGGAGCAGCTTCTCGTAAAAATGATTGATCGTCGCGCTTTTGCTGTTCTTGTATTCTTCAAAACTGTCATGCATCTGCGGCGGGGAATCGGGGTCGTACATCGTCCGGTTTTTATAGCCGCCATAGGCAAAGGCGCGCCCAATGCCGATGGCGCCGATGGCGTCGAGGCGGTCGGCATCCTGCACGATGAAGCCTTCGAGCGAGTCCATTTTGTTTTTCACGCCCGCGCCTTTGAAAGAGATGCGCGTGATGATGCGGCACACGGCGTCGGTGATGGAAGGGTCGAGGTCGAACGAGTCAAGCCAGGCTGTGGCGCGAAGCGGGGTTTCATCCCCGTGATCGTTGAATTTCCAATCATCCAAATCGTGAAGCAGGGCGGCAAGTTGGACAATGAATTCGTCCGCTTTTTCGTGTTTGCAAATGGCGAGGGCATTCTTCCAGACGCGGTAGATGTGCCACCAATCGTGTCCCGATGAATCGTCGGAAAATTCGCGTTGGATGTACCCGGCGGTTTTTTGAATGATGTCGTTTTTATCCATGCTTGTATTTTGTCATAAAATCAGTTTGGCGGCGCAACCAGTTCCTGTCATGATTTGCGGATGGTCAGCACAAAATCTTTGAAGATTTCCAACTGCCCGATGTGGAACCCTTCGTGCCAGTGGAATCCGTTCAGATGGGCTTCCCGCGTCTTTTCGCCCCGATAGTTGGCGAAGTTTTCCCCAAGCCACTCCTCGCTGACGTTTTCCAGCGCGTCCTGTAACAGGCGCGCGCTTTCATCCAAATAATTCAGCAGGGTTTCGAGGCGGACGGCTTTATCACCGGGTTTGATGGATGGCGTGCCGGTATGATACAACTCCCGCACTTCATTCTGCCAGCCATGGTCAACGCCAGCCGCTTCCAACGCGTGACTACGATTTGTAACGATATGCCCGACAACCCAGTTCATGGAGTTGGTTTCAAAAGGAAGCGATAAAACGCTTTCCTCATGCGTAATCCCTTCGAGAATGTGGCGAACAAGCCAGGTGTGGAACTTGTAATTTTCCACAATCTTATGCGCGCGTTCAATTGACATTCTGTCTCCTTACCCTCTTTTGAACCGCATCAGGATGAGCGCCGTTAAATTGGCGGCTGTGCCGACCGGCACGTACCATAATCCCAGCGCCGCCATGACGATCAGCGACTTTCTTCCCCAGGATTTGTTCAGCGCATATCCGGCAGCGGCGGTCAACGCGGCAACACCATAGAGGACAAAGACCAGTTTCATGAATGTGGAACGCGGCTCGATGCCAAAAGCCGCGACCAGGCTTGCCCATGGACCGAGCTGCCCGGCATATTCGCCCGTGGACGACGTGACGTAATCGCCAATCGTCAGGGCGCGCGCGCCGTCGAAGAGCATCCAGCCTGCTGTCAGGACAACGAGAATGATGATGATCCGTTTCATGATTCGATACTCACTCCATCTGTGGGTTAATTTGCAGCCTGCAAGTGGGACTCAAACAGGATGGCTACCAGCATCCTGGCATCTTCATACTTGATGCCATACTCCCGCTCCAGCATCCAGCGAACGTCGTTTTGACGGGTCAACCCTGTGCGTTTGACAATATCCGCCACATCACTGAGAGACATTCCCAACTGGGCTTGAATGGACTCCAACTGTGTTTGATTGGTGCGATCAGGGACATTCATCTTCTTCTCCTTTGGCAAGGCAGGGGATTTATTTGTTGGGTTGATTATAGAACATATTTTCTAAATTTTCAAGTTGGATTCGCCGCCCCTTTTCCAGCCATTCACGGCTTGCTGTTTTGCTCATAAAGCCGCGCGAGAAACAACCCGTGAATCCCGCCGACGACTGCTCCGGCAGTAAATAGGATGCCCGCCATCGACAAAACGGATTGCCATATTGCGGGCATATTGAACGCCATATCAATCCCCCAAAAGATGACCGGCATGCCGAACGTCCATGCAAGCATATTGGCGGGAATCCAAATACCCGCGCCTCGGACCTCCCCGCGAATTGCCAGCCATTGAGCAAACGACAATACCACGCCGCCGACCGCTCCCATCCCCGCTGCGAGCAGGAGAACGACCCATTGCGGCGGTTCAACCGTCGGGGCGGATGAGGCGGCTGCCTCCCCCATGCCCATCACCGTGGAAGGCAAATATCCCAACACATAGGCGATCAACGCGCCGATCAACGTCGCGCGCCACCATACGGATTTTCTTACAAATGGAAACCACGGACTCATTGCCCACCATTGTGCAAGCCCAACGAATGTGGCTTCGATCCCGCCGCTTGCAACGGCAAGGACGAATGACAATAAGATGCCGATCATTGTCTGCTGCCCGTCCAGTTTCGAGAAAGCAAGACCGGTAAGGAGAAACGTCAACCCCAGACCAACCATTTCGCTGAGCGCGTTTGCCAGAGTCCAGCGCGTCCACAATTGATTTTTGGACATCGTATCCCTTTCCGAACAAAAGCCGTTCTTTCACATCGATTAGACTTTTGCAGCCAGTATTTTTTGCAGTTCCTCTTCCAGATCGTTCCGCGCACGGATTGCAATCGGCGCATCAAGATGACGGCGCAGGGTTACTTCATCCCTTTTATTGTAGTGGTCGCGGTACATCTGCAAAATGGATATTGTCCTGCCTGCATATTTTTCGATGGAGACAAGGTCGCCCGCCTTGACAACGCCCTCCCTGATAACACGGCAATACAAACCGGGGCGCTCTGCCGCGCGGAATTTTTTCACCCACTGCGGATCTTCCATGCGCGTGGCGAACGTCCCGCATGGGATGCGCGGCGCGGTAACTTGCAGGGTCGCTTCGCCGACGCGCAGGTAATCGCCAACGTTGAATTGCGCGCTTTCCAAAGCGCTGATGGTGAGGTTCTCGCCGAACGTGCCGGGGGCGGGTTCCTTTCCAAGTTCCCGCGCCCACCACGCATAATCCGCGCCGCCATAGATGTAGACCGCCTGGTCGGGTCCGCCGTGATTCTTTTTATCGCAGATGGCGTCGCCTTCGATGCCAGGCGATTTGATCTCGACCGGCTCGTCCACGGGCATTTTATAGATGCCGGTGGTTTCGATATAGTTCTTTCTTTGCTGGGTTCTTTCCCTGCCGATATTGACGCTGATTAATTTCATTCGTTTTCCCTAGCGCGCCTGCCACATTGCGCCTGCCGTAAATATGGAGAGAGCCAACGCCGCAAATGCGAGAATGGTTCCAAGCGTTGTTCCGGCAGCAATCGAAAGGATGACCGCCAGGACTTTATTCCAGTTGAATTTCTCGATGAAGCGGCGTGTCAGCCAGCCTGCAAGGACGGCAGAAAGGATCACGCCAATCCCCTGACAGACGATTGTTATGGCGAGCGCGGCCGTGCCTTCCCTGTCGCCAAATCCGTTGAGGGCTACAAGAGTCATGACAAAGAGAAAAATTCCAATAAGGACGGTTAGCACAGCGGTTAGAACGGCTGAAATAATGGACAAGATTTTTGGGGTCATAAATGAGGCGTCTCCTGCAGCGTTTTCGGGGATTATAGCCGCAAAAGAGACCGGGTACACAAAAAGACATTTTTTGCTTCCATGCACAATTCGGACAACTCGCTTCTGAAACGAAAAATCCCACCAAAATCAAATGATGGGATTTTCTGTTGGCACAGACTTTTCGCCGTTACTGCCTGTTGACCACTGGCAGTGGATTGCTGTTTGCCGCTTCATCTCCGTACAGCTTGCGATGCACCACGCTCAATGCGCGGACTTGCTCCGCGGCGTGGTACGAAGACCGCACCAGCGGATTCGACTCCACCCACTTGAAGCCGATCTCCTTGCCGTACTCGCGTAATTCGGCGAATTCCTCCATCGTGTAATAACGTTCCATTGCAAGATGTTTCTTGCTGGGCTGGAGATACTGACCGATAGTGAGGATATCCACGCCCCAACTGCGCTGGTCGCGCATCACAGCCTTGACCTCGTCCATTGTCTCACCCAAGCCGAGCATGATGCCGGACTTGGTCAGCACGTCGGGATCAAGCTTCTTTGCGTTGGAAAGAGTGGCAGCTGCCCACTCATAATTATCCTGCGGTTGGACCGTCTTGAATAAACGCGGAACCGTTTCCACGTTGTGATTCAAAATTTCAGGGCGGGCATCCATGACGATTTTCAAGGCTTCGATGCTGCCTTTGAAATCAGGAATCAACACTTCGATGGAACATCCCGGCAGCAGTTCCCGAATTCTCCGAATCACCATCGCAAAGATCGGCGCGCCGCCATCGCGCCGCTCATCGCGGTTTACAGACGTGATGACAGCATGTTTCAACTCCATGGCTTTTACGGCTTGCGCCACGCGCTCGGCTTCGCCCCAATCCAATAAAGCGGGCTTGCCGTGTTTGATGTCGCAGAAGGCACAGGTGCGCGTGCATACGTCGCCGAGCATCAAGAACGTCGCCGTGCCGCTGCCCCAGCATTCGCCGAGGTTCGGGCACATGGCTTCTTCGCACACGGTATGCAGTTCCTTTTTGCGCATCAAACCGTGCAGCCATTCATACGTCTCACCCGAAGGCGCGCGCACTTTGATCCAATCCGGGCGGCGGAGTGGGCGTGTTTCTGTTTCGGGTTTGACTCTGTCTCTTGTTGGGGTAACAGTCATAAGGTCCTTTCGAAGCGGGATAAATCCCGCGTTACTTTTTCCTCACAACCAATCTCAATCCTCGAACTTCGACGACTTCGACGGAATCGCCCTTACGGATGGCTTCCGAATCGGCGGATTTTTCCGCGCTCCATTGCTCGCTTCCCACTTGTACCTGCCCCGCGCTTCGCTGGAACATGATGGCTGTTCCTGTTTTCCCAAGCATGGACTCCATCCCGATCCGCACGGGCGCGCGTTGCGCGCGAATGGCGAACATGATGACGATGAACGACAACGCGCCGAGGAAGATTCCCATGCCGATCACCAGCGGCACGGACACGCGCTGGAACTGCGGCGTGCCGGGCGAGTTGAATAATACCAGTGCGCCGATAATGAAAGAAGCGACGCCTGCTGTTGTGAGTGCGCCGTAGGTTGGCGTTTTGATTTCGAGAATGAACAATACGAAGGCAATCGCCATGAAGATCAACCCGAACCAGTTGATGGGTAAAACGCCCATGCCATAGATCGCAAGAACAAGGAACACTGCGCCAAGAAAACCCGCAAACCAGCCGCCGGGGCTGGAAAGCTCGATCAGCACCGCTTGCACGCCGATCGCAAGCAGGAGAAAGGCGATGTTCGGGTCGGTGAGAAGGAGCAGGAATTCCTCGATGAAACTCATTTCGAGCGGGCGCGTTTGAACGTCCTCCGTGTTCAGCGCGCGGGTCTCGCCGCGTACATCCACAGTAACGCCATGGAGCAATTGAAGCAGGTCTTCCGTGTCGTCCGCAACGAAGTCTATCAAGCCGGCATCCAGCGCTTCGTTCGCCGTGACCGCCACTGCGTCTTCGATCATCGCTTCGGCAAGGAGTGTCGCCTCTTCGCCTCGCCGTTCCACCAGCGCGCGCACCTTGGCTTTCATATCCTCCTTGATCTTTCGCTCCATCGTGGACTCGATGTCCCCGCCCGAACCGCTGACCGGGCTCGCCGCGCCGATGACTGTGCGCGGCGCCATCGCCGCCACGTCGCCAGCCATGGTGATCAATGCCCCGGCGCTGGCAGCCTGTGCGTCGCGCGGCGAAACATAAATGACAATCGGAACCTCACTGTTGCCAATGAGTTCGATGATCTCGGACATGGTGCTTACATTTCCGCCCGGCGTGTTCAACTCGATCACCAGCACTTCCGCATTCTCGCGCTCCGCCGTCTGGATTCCGCGCTTAATGTACTCGTACATCGGCGGCATGATCGGACCCTCGGCTGTCATGATGATCGCCAGAGGTCCGCCGTTTTGGGCGGAAACAGCGAACGCAGATTGCAATACGGTCAGTCCGACCAGAAGGAAAAGGAGAATGCGTTTTGTTTTCATGGTTTGTATCCAACTCTGACGATTATTATAATGGTTAAGGAGGCTCTTATGACCGAAACTCAGAAAACCTTTACCTTGAAGGTAATCGTTCAAGTGTTCCTGGTAGTGGCTGCCGCGCCGTTCATCCCTTTGATCATTTCAGGCGCGTGGGATTGGTGGCAGGCGTGGGCGTATGCGGTTGTGAGTATCCTGGCGTTCGTCATCAGCCGCATCCTCGTCAATCAACGTCATCCAGACCTGATAGCAGAACGCGCCCGCTTCACCTCTGCAAAAGACACCAAACCGTGGGATAAAGTCCTCGCCCCGGCAGTTGGCGTCGGTTCCATTTTGATTCTAGTCGTTTCTGGTCTGGATAAATATTACGGATGGTCTCCCGCCTCTTCCTTAACTGCGAACTGGATTGCCCTCTTCGGCATTCTCCTCGGCTACGGCTTTTCCTCCTGGGCGTTGATCGAGAACCGCTTCTTCTCCGGCACGGTTCGCATTCAAACCGAACGCGGTCATCATGTGGTCGCCACAGGTCCATACCGCATTGTGCGTCACCCCGGTTATGCGGGCGGCATGTTCGGCTACATCTTCATCCCTTTGTTATTGGATTCGTATTGGGCGTGGATTCCAACCATTCTGCTTGGAGCGGCGTTGGTCGTTCGCACCGCGTTGGAAGATAAAACCTTGCAGGAGGAGCTGCCCGGTTACAAAGAGTTTGCTCAAAAGACAAGGTATCGTCTGCTTCCCGGAGTTTGGTAAATCAAAGGGCGACCTCTCACGAGGCGCCCTTTGATTTACCTCAGCGCCAACACCAGCGTGCGAATGCTCAACCCGATGATCAGCACGCCCACGAAGATCATCAAATATTTCAGCGGCAATTTCTGGGTCAGCCTTGCCGCGATCGGCGCGGCGATCCCTCCGCCGATCAACAAACCGAGGATGATCTGCCAGTAATCGGCGAAACTTAAAGTCAATACAAATACAATGGATTGCCCCAATGTGACGAAAAACTCTGAGAAGTTGACAGAACCAATCGTCATGCGCGGATTTTTCCCCCGCGCCACCAATGTGGACGTCACTACGGGTCCCCAACCACCGCCGCCGATGGCGTCGCAGAATCCGCCGAAGAGACCGAGCAGGCTTACTCGTGGACCATGATACCCGTCCGGTTTGAGGCGGGGGACGATTGTGAACGCCTTGTAAACGATGATGCCGCCCATGATCAATAAATATGCTGCGATATACGGTTTGATGATGTCCCCGTCAATGGAAGTCAACACGTATGCGCCTGTCACACCGCCGATCACGCCGGGGATGAGCAGCCGTCTTACGAGCTTCCAATCCACATTGCCGAGTTTCCAATGGGATATGCCTGAAATCCCTGTGGTCACAACTTCTGCCATGTGTACGCTGGCAGACGCCGCCGCCGGGGGAATGCCGAGGCTGAGCAAAAACGAATTCGAACTGACCCCGTATGCCATGCCCAATGCGCCGTCTATCATTTGGGCGATGAAGCCGACCAGCACGTACAAAAGTATTGATAGTTCCATTGGTTCTCCTTTTTGTAGTTTTTTCGTCTGGATTATCGAATATCCATAAAGTCTATAATCTTGGTAGTCTTTATGGATGTAAAAAAACGCGCTTTTCCTGCGCGCTTTTTACATCCCAGGATTTTTACGGACAGAATTCTGGCGTTTGATCACATCTGCCAGGGAAGTGTGATCGAGGATGTTTGCAATGGCGTTCCGAACATCCCCCATCACCAGCCGCAAGCCGCAGGTCGCCTCGTCGGGGCATCCGCACGGTTCGTAAGACATTTGGCTCACACACTTGACCGGCGCTACCGGTCCGTCCAACACGCGGAAGATTTGCCCGAGCGTAATCTCGCTGGAAGGCTTCGCCAGATAATACCCGCCTCCGACTCCCATTTTGCTGTGCAGCAGACCCGCATTTTTAAGCGCCAGAAGAATCTGCTCGAGGAATTTGGCAGAGATGCCTTCGCGCAGGGCGATCTCCTTGATCTGCATCATTTGTGGGGCGTCGCCTTTCGGGGCGGGTTCCGCCAGAGCGATCATGGCTCGCAAACCGTATTCGCCGCGTTTGGACAGTCGCATTAATCTATAACTCCTACTTAACTAATAGACTTTATTGATTTAAATCATAATTCAGTAGTTGAGGTTTGTCAACGGCTTTTTCAATGATGTCAGCCCCAAATAGAATATGGAAAGTCTCCCCTACTTGTTCGGCTTAACCTTAATTGGTAGACTCTTGGTTATGTCATGCTGAGCGGAGCGAAGCATCTCTGCGACGGGAATCCGAGACCCTTCGCTGCGCTCAGGGCGGGTTCACGAATGGAAGTCGGCGATTCGAGTACTCGTGAACCCATCCGCATGACCTTCCTTGGTAATCGAACATTTGGATTCCCGCCTCCAGCATCTCCCCAATTTCCTCCATCCCCTCGTCAAATGTGCTCCATGCCGCCGACCAATGCTCGCGAAAGGCATCCACCAGCAATTGCGCCATCTGACGCCTCAGTCGCTCATCCTGCCCCTCGAATGTCGCAATTCTCATCGCCGCCTCTTTTACTTGATCTCAACTGGATTCCGACTCCGAATCGACTCCACCACCGCAAACGCGGACTTGGTCACACCGATCAACTGCTCATACGGAATCGGCGGCTCTTTCCCGCTCTTAACTGATTCAGCGAACGTAGCCATTTCTGCCTTCCAGCCTTTATCCTGCGCGCCTCTTTCCTCTTTCCGCTTTCCATCCTTCACCACGCTCAACGAGACATAATCATCCAACACCGCAACCATCCCTTCACAAAACACCTCAAGCCTCTCCTTTGGCATGGATTTGTCGCCATTCGCAAGATAATCCACTACGCCGAGCGAGCCATCAGGGAAGGTGAAAGTCATGGAGACATTATCCTCGCTGTATTTGCCTCCGTTGGGCAGGGCATGCGCGGACACGCTGACGGGCGCTGTGCCAACGAGGAAAGTCAGCACATCAATGAAGTGACACGCTTCGCCGATGATCCGTCCGCCGCCGATGGCTGGGTCTTGAGTCCAGTGATTGGCTGGGATGAATCCGGCGTTGACGCGGTAGTGGGCGTGGAGTGGTTCATTTCTATTTACGATTTGCGATTTTAGATTTTGGATTAGTGGCGCAAATCTGCGATTGAATCCCACAGTAAGTAATCCGTGATTTGTAATGCGTAATTGTTTTTCGACTTTGTTGAGTTGCTCCGGCGTGATTGCCAACGGTTTCTCTACAAACACATGCTTCCCTGCCTTCAACGCCTTCATAACCAAATCGGCATGGGTATCGTGTCTCGTAAGAATGGCAACCGTGTTGATATTCGGGTCGTTGATAATCTCATCTTCGCTGGAGGTGGCATACTGGAAACCAAATTTCTTGCCAGAGTGCTGCGCATGGAGTCCGCCAGAGGAAGCGATGCCGACGAGTTGAAAATCTTTGTTGTTTTTTAGAACAGGCAACAAAGTGGAGTTGGCGAATAAACCTGCACCGAGAACGCCTAGCTTGACCACAGACGATGGACGATGGACGATGGAAGGAAATTCAACTTTTCTTTCCTCTTTCATCTTTCCTTCTGGGTATTTCAACACCACCCCAAGAAACGCCTCTTTCTTCTTCCCTGTAATTACTTCGTATGCCTTCACCCCTTCTTTAATATCAAAGCGATGAGAAATTAAACTTTCAACCTTCAACTTTCCACTTTCCATCAAATCCACCACCGCCTGAAAATTGCGCCCCTCTGTCCAACGCACATAGCCGATGGGATAATCCTGTCCATTCTCTTCGTAATGGGGGTCGTAGCGACCTGGTCCATACGAGCGGGAGTTGATGAATGAAATTTCTTTTTCGTAATACACCTTACGCGGGAAGTTCAAACCGACTGCGCCCGTTGCAACGACTTTGGCGCGGTCACGGGCAATGACGCCTGCGAGTTCGACGGGGTCATTTGAGGACGTGTCTGCGCAGATGATGATGCTGTCGAAGCCGCGGTTGGCGGTGAATGCCGCAGCGGCAGATTCAGCTTGGGGACGTGTAACCGCTTGAACGTTAAGAGAAGAAGCGAGCCGCACCCGCTTCGGGTCAATGTCGATGCCGAGGACGTTGCATCCCGCCGCAGACGCCAGTTGAATCGTCAATAATCCTAAAAGACCCAAACCGATCACAGCCACATTTTCGCCAAGCTGCGGTTCTGCAAGGCGAAAACCGTGCAGGGCAATCGCGCCGAGGGTGGTGAAAGCGGCGGAGTCGAAATCAACATTTTTCGGCAGCGGGGTGAGCAGGTTGCGCGGCACGACGTTGTATTCGGCGTGCGTGGCATAACCGCCGCCAGCGCACGCCACACGCTGACCAACCTTGAAGCCCTGCATATTTTTTCCAAGCGCAACGATGGTTCCGGCGGTGGAATAGCCAAGCGCCATCGGCTGGTCGAGCCGGTTGAAGACCGCTTGCATGGTCGGCATCACGCCTTCGCGTTTGGCTTTATCGAGCGTTTGTTTTACAAGGTCTGGTCGGGAACGCGCCTTGCCGAGATAACTTTTTTCAGCGAACTCAACCACCATGCGCTCCGTTCCCGCCGAAACAAGGCTGGCTGAAACTTTCACAAGCGCCTGCCCCTCGCGCGGGGTGGGGATGGGAACATCTTCAATGGTGGTCTTTCCGGTTTTTATGTTTTGTAAAAGTTGCTTCATGCGCAAAAGTATAACGCAAATTATTTTTCACCTACAGCTCGCTACCGTACAAACGCACAAAATCGAACCGCCAAGTGCGCCAAAGCCGCCAAGAAAACCTTGAAAACTTGGCGTACTTGGCATCTTGGCGGTAAAA
>JAGUZU010000021.1 GCA_020060625.1 Anaerolineales bacterium
CCATATATGGATTTCCACATTTGGGCAGAATCATCGGTTTGATGGGAAATTGCCCATATATCCGATTGTTTAGACAGCAAGATGCGATTGCCCTACCGCCTGCCCCATGAGAAAGCCATACGAAAAGCGCCCCATGTACATGAGGCGCTTTCATTATCAGGGAATCTTTTCATTGTTATAATCCCCGCTCATGAAACGCTACATCCTCTTCACGGTCTTCATCTCCGGCATGACCACCCTTGCCGCCGAACTCGCCGCCGGGCGGCTGATCGGCAACGTCTTCGGCACGAGCAACCTCGTCTGGGCGAGCATCATCGGATTGATCCTCATCTATCTCACGCTGGGATATTTCCTCGGCGGCAAATGGGCGGACAAGAACCCGACCCCGCTCGCCATGTATCGTATCCTTGCATGGGCGGCGTTTACAGTGGGGCTGGTGCCTTATGCGGCGGTGCCCGTTCTCAGGTCCGCGGCGGAGGCGTTCGAGGCGTTGAGCGTCGGCATTTTGGCAGGGTCATTCGTCACGGTGTTGATCCTCTTCATCGTCCCAGTCACATTGCTTGGCGCGATCTCTCCCTACGCCATCCGCCTTTCCATCGAGGATGCGGCGAAGTCGGGGCAGGTCTCCGGGCAGATATACGCCATTTCCACGCTCGGCTCGTTCATCGGCACGTTCCTGCCCACGCTCGTCTTCATTCCCACCATCGGCACGCGCCTGACCTTTGTCCTCTTCGGTCTCACGCTTCTCATCGTCGCGCTGGTGGGGCTGGCGCGTTTTGCAAGCCAGCGTGAGATGTTCAAACTGATTTGGATGCCCGTTGTGCTGATCGTCATTGCAGCCGCCTTCTCGAATTCCGCGCTCAAGAAAAATACCGGGCAGGTCTATGAGACCGAATCTGCATACAACTATATTCAGGTGCAGGAGGTCAACGGCTTTACGCTTCTACGCCTGAACGACGGGCAGGGCGTTCACTCCATTTATCACCCCGACACGCTCTTTTACAACGGACCCTGGGAACAGTTTCTCGTCGGTCCGTATTTTTATCCGAACCGCTCGCCCGAAAGCATTGGGCGCATGGCGATTGTCGGACTTGCGGCGGGGACGGCGGCGCGTCAGGCGGCGGCTGTTTATGGAAGCGACCTGCAAATAGACGGCTTCGAGATTGACGATAAGATCGTGGAAGTGGGGCGAAAATATTTCGATATGAACCTGCCCAACCTGAATGTCATCGTCGGCGACGGCAGGCTGGGCTTGGACCGCAGCCCGCACAAATATGACATCATCGCCATCGACGCCTACCGCCCGCCGTACATTCCTCCGCACATGACCACGCTCGAGTTCTTCGAGATTTGCGCCTCGCACCTCGCCGACGACGGAGTCCTGACCCTGAACGTTGGCTCCACTCCCGGCGACCGCCGCCTCATTGACGGTCTCGCCACCACCATGTCGCAATTCTTTCCCTCCATCCACATCATGGATATTCCCGGCACGCTCAACACCATGATCTTCGCCACGAAGCAGCCCACCTCGCCGGATGATTTTGCCGCCAACATGACCCGCCTCGCCGAGGACCCCAGCCTCGATCCCGTGCTGGTCACGACGATGGCATCCACTTATTCCCACCTCCAGCCTGGATATCAAACCACCATCGTCTTCACGGACGATCTCGCCCCCATCGAATGGATCGTTAACAACATGGTCGTCACCTTCGTCCTCGAAGGCGGTCTGGAGTTTTTACAGTAAGAACGAAGTCATTGCGAGGGCGATAGCCCGAAGCAATCCCCCTCATTGCAAGGAGATTGCTTCGTCGCCCTTCGGGCTCCTAGCAATGACATGACAAACCCACATGAAACCCATCCTCTCCCACCTCATCTCCCTGCTCACGCCGCTCGCGCTCATCGGGCTGGCGCTTCGCATCCTGCTCACGCCGCTTTTCTACACCGTCGAATACAACCTGCCCCACTTCCCCGCGGACGAATACGGCTTCACAAAGGAAGACCGCTTTAAATGGGCGGAGCCTTCGGTGAAATATCTGGTCAACAACGCGGACATCTCTTATCTCGGCGATCTGCAATTCGAAGACGGCAGTCCGCTTTACAATGAACGGGAACTCAGTCACATGGAGGATGTCAAGGACGTTGTACAGGGGTCGCTGCGCGTGTGGCACATCACGCTTGTCATTCTCATTTTCATTGCTCTCGTCTCCGCGCAAAAAGGCTGGCTCCCTGAATATCTGGACGGTCTGCGGCGCGGCGGCTGGTGGATGATCGGGCTGGCGGTCACATTGGGGTTGATCGCGGGCGCGGGCATCCTGTTCAACCCCGATATTTTCTGGGCGTTCTTCTCGTGGTTCCACTCCATTTTCTTTGAAGGCGACTCGTGGCTCTTCCATTATTCCGACACGCTCATTCGTTTATTCCCCATCCGCTTCTGGCAGGACGCCGCGCTTTGGGCGGCGGTCATTTCTCTGGGCGGCGGAGCGGGTCTGGCGTTCGGTCTGAAGCGCCTTGGTAGAACAAGTCTATAGACTTGTTTTACCGGTGTATAATCCAATCATAGGAGACGCTTTATGTCATTCAAACTAACGTTGGAAAACAAAGTTGCCCTTGTCACCGGCGGTTCGCGCGGAATTGGTCGAGCCATCGCGTTGGAATTCGCATCGCGCGGCGCGGCGGTGATGGTCAACTACAATAGTTCACCCGACGCCGCCGAGGAAGTCGTCAAGCAGATCCAGGAGGCGGGTGGGAAAGCCCTTTCGCGCCAGGCGGATGTCTCCGACTTCAAGCAAGCCGAAGCGCTGGTCAAATTTACGATTGACACCTTTGGCGATTTGAGCATTCTGGTCAACAACGCGGGCATCACCCGCGACCAGCTCATCATGATGATGCCCGAATCGGACTGGGACGCCGTCATCAGCGCCAATTTGAAAAGCACGTTCAACTGCTCGAAAGCCGCCGTCAAGCACATGATGCGCAAACGCACGGGACGCATCATCAATATGGCATCGGTTGCCGGGCAGATGGGCAACCCCGGGCAGACCAACTACTCCGCCTCCAAGGGCGGGCAGATCGCCTTCACCAAGGCGCTGGCGCGCGAGGTCGCCGCGCGGAACATCACCGTCAATGCCATTGCGCCGGGCTTCGTGGATACCGAAATTTTGAAAGCCATGAATCCCGAAACCCTCGAAGCCTCGTTGAAGATGGTCCCGCTCGGCAGGTTGTGCAAACCCGAAGAGATCGCATTCACCGCCGCGTTCCTCGCCTCCGACGGAGCCGCGTACATCACCGGTCAGGTCATCGGTGTGGACGGCGGCATGGCGATGATGTAACCCGCCTCTCCCCGCCATCCGCGCGGGGGAAGGCAAGGAGAACTTGAGAAATGGAAGAAACGAAAGGCAAGACCACCGTATCCCCCGAAGTGCTGACCACCATTTCGAGCCTCGCCGCGCTGGAAGTACCCGGCGTCAGCCGCCTGGCGCCCGTCGCTGGCGGCGTGAACCGACTCTTTCACCGTGGAACAAGCGACGGCGTCCGAATCGAAGCGAAGGACAACGTCGCCTTCATAGACTTGCACCTCGTCCTCAAGCAGGATGTCAACATCCGCGAAGTCAGCCGCAACATCCAGCAGAACGTGGCGCGCGCCATTCAGGAAATGGTCGGCATGGATGTGGGCGAAGTCAACATCCACATCGAAGATATGGATTACGGGGAAAACGAGGCATAGATAAATGAAACCCCGCACCAGGGCGCGAACCATCGCCCTGCAAGTATTGTACGAAACCGATCTTTCAAAACATCCTCCGGGCGAAGCCCTCAGGGAACGTTTGGAGGAAAACTCCCTCACCGATGACCTCGCCGAATTCGCGCGCCAGATCATCTTTGGCGTGCTTCCCATCACGCAGGAACTCGACCAGACGATAGCAAAATACGCGCCCGAATGGCCCCTCGACCAGATCGCCGCAATCGACCGCAACATCCTGCGCATGGCGGTTTGGGAATTCGCCGTCTCGCGCGAAACGCCGCTGAAGGTGGCGATCAACGAAGCGGTGGAACTGGCGAAGATGTACGGCTCCGATTCCGCCCCGCGTTTTGTCAACGGCGTGCTTGGCACGCTTGCAAACCACGAAAGCGAGATCCGCCAGGTCGTCAGAAATAAAAAGGAAGAAACACTGGAAACTTAGATCATGGAAATCCTCGGCATTGGAATGCCTGAACTCGTCTTCATCATTGTTATCGTACTGATCGTGCTGGGACCGAAAGACATGCAAAAAGCGGGCAGGACCATCGGCAAATGGCTGCGCAACCTCGTCACCTCCGACGGCTGGAAGATCTTCCAGCAGACCTCGCGCGAACTGCGCACCCTGCCCAACAAACTGATGCGCGAGGCGAACGAGGAACTCAACCAGATCGGGAAGGGACTGAAAGACGCCTCCGACCCGGAGTTGAGCCGCTCCGCCTATGCAAACGGACCTGCGCGCTCCCAGCCGTATTCCGCCAACCCCGCTTCCGGAACATCGCCTTCAGAACCAGGATCGACAACGCCAAAAGAAACCGAAAGCGACCAGCAAAACAATGCGTAAATTCCTATCGGGCGTATGGCGGGCGGCGACATTTCCGTTCCGTCTCGTTTTCAACATCCTTGCCTTTCCCTTCCGGCAGATTTACCGGTTTCACAAATACCTGAACGCCGAGCCGGAGGAACATCCCATCGCTGAAGTGTTCGCCAACATCGTCACACAGGATGAGACGCGGCAAATGCTCTGGGCGCAAGTGGATGCCCTGCGGGCGCATCTCCTGCGCTCCGTGCTGGCGCTGGCGGTCACGGTTGTTGCCTCGTTTTGGGTGGCGCAGGATGTGATGGAATTTCTCGCCGCTCCCATCGGCGGGCTGGAAAAACTGCAAGCCATTCAAGTGACCGAAGAGATTGGGGCATTCATGCGCGTGGCAATGTCGGTTGGAATTGCGGCGGCATTTCCGTATATTGCCTTTGAATTCTGGTGGTTCGCCGCGCCGGGCTTGAGGCCGCGCGAGAAAAAAATGGGACTGGCGGGCATTCCGCTCGCCACCCTGCTCTTTCTGACAGGTATGGCATTCACGTTTTTTGTTTTGCTTCCCGCCGCGCTCCCCTTCCTCGGCGGGTTTACGAGTATCTCCGAGTTTTGGGCGGCGCGCGAATACTTCGGCTTTGTCACCGGACTGATGTTTTGGATCGGTCTTTTTTTTGAATTCCCGCTGGTCATCTATGCGCTGACGTCCATCGGGTTGATCAAGCCGCAGGTTCTTGCCCAGCAATGGAGGCTGGCAGTCGTCATCATTGCGATCCTTGCAGCCGCCATCACTCCCACCGTGGACCCGGTCAACATGGGGCTGGTGATGCTTCCAATGATCTTGTTGTACTTTATCAGTATCGGCTTGAGTTACATCGCCTACGCCGGGCGAAGGAAAGAACAAGCCAAAGCGCAGGTCCCTGCCGAGGATGAAGGAGCAGGTTAGGGCGCGGAGCGAAGCGCGCGTTCCAAATCGAGGAGAAGAGAATGAACGGCAAATTTTTCACGTCCCGCCGCGTTATCAGCGTGGCAATTCTGGTCGCTTTTCTGGCGCAGGCTTGCACGATCTCGCTGCTCGAAAATCCATTCGGTTCCTCGTCGTCCACGCAGGAGCCTGTGGAAGTTATTCCGTCAGCCACGCCGTACCCGGTGGCGCAGACGACGTTCATCGTCACCCTGCCGGAGCCGCTTCAAGGGAACGAAACGCTTTCCATCGCCGTACTCGATGAAGTGACCGGACTTTCGTTGAACGCCACACATTACCCGATGAGCGCGCGGGACTCATTGACGTACACCGCCACGCTCCCGCTGCCATACAACTCCATCGTCAAATATCATTACATCCGCCGCGGCGCTTCGCAGGTGAGCGAAGACAGCAGCCTCGGCGCGGTCGTCCGCTATCGCCTGCATCATGCGGTTGGTCCGGGCGAAGTGCAGGACATCATTGCGGACTGGAGCGACAAGACCTACGCGCGCCCAACCGGAACGATTCTGGGGCAGGTGTTCAATGCGAACACCGGCTCGCCCATTCCGGGCATACTTGTCTCGGCGGGCGGCGTCCAGCACATCACCGATTCGATGGGGCGGTTCGAGTTGACGGGTCTGCCCATCGGCACGCAGCAGTTGATCGCATACAGCCTCGACGGAATGTACCAGCCGTTCCAGCAGGGCGCGACCGTGGCGGAGGGCAAGACCACCATCGTGGACTTGCGCGTCGTTCCTTCGCGGCTCGTGAATGTGACCTTCATTGTTTCAGTTCCAAAAGATACCGTGCCCGGCGTGCCGGTCCGCATTGCGGGGAATATTTTGCAGCTTGGCAACACCTTCGCCGACCTGCTGGGCGGCGTCAGCGTGAACACAGACCGTATGCCCATCATGAGCCTCCAGCCGGATGGACGCTACGCCATCACGCTTGGGCTGCCCGTCGGCGCGCACATCCAATATAAATACACGCTCGGCGACGGCTTTTGGAACGCCGAACACAAGGCAACCGGCGAGTGGAACCTGCGCGAACTCATCGTGCCGGAGCAGGACATCACGCTCGAAGATGGCGTCGCCACCTGGCTTGCCGCGACCAACTCCGCGCCGATCCTCTTTGAAGCCGCCGTGCCGTCCGTCACACCGCCCGGCGACATCATCTATATTCAATTCAACGCCTTCGGCTGGATGGAACCGATTCCCATGTGGCCCCTCGGCAACAACCGCTGGGCGTACAAACTCTACGGTCCGCTCAACTTCCTCGGCTCGTTCGCCTACCGCTACTGCCGCAACGGTCAATGCGGAAGCGCGGACGACAACCAGACCGCCGGCGCATCGCCGAGCGGCAGGCAGGCATCCACCAGCCTGCTTGGGCAGGATATTAAGGATACCGTCGGCTCGTGGAAGTGGTTCGAGAATCCCGAGCCGCCAACCCTGGTCGGCGCAAACATCACGCCGCGCGCAAGCACGTTTGTGGCGGGCGTCGAATACCAGCCCGCGTATCATCCCAATTACTCCTATTACGCGCCTCAGGCATTCGCAAACACAAAAGCCATCGGCTCCAATCTCGCCGTCCTCTCCCCAACCTGGACGCACACCAGCATCTCCCCGCTGCGGCTTGAGACCGTGCCGGGGCAAGACCCGCTTTGGATCGACTCCGCCATCATGATCTCGCAAGCACGCGCGCTGGGACTGAACGTCGCCCTCTTCCCAACGCCGCGCTTCCCCGCCTCTCCTTCGGACTTTTGGCTGGATGCTCCGCGAGATGCCCAGTGGTGGCAGACGTGGTTTACCCGCTACCGCGCCTTTGCCGTCAATTATGCCGACCTCGCCTCCCAAACTGGCGCGCAGATCCTCATCCTCGGCGGAGACTGGGCGGCGCCCGCCGTTCCCGGCGGCACACTGCCAGATGGCAACCCTTCCAACACCCCCGCAGATGTCGAAGCGCAATGGAGAGCCATCATTCAGGATGTGCGCGGACACTTCAAAGGACAGGTCTTCTGGGCAATGCCGCACACCCAATCCAACCTTGAGACTCCTGTCAATTTCCTGCTCGACGTGGACGGCATTTATCTCCTCTGGTCCATTCCGCTTTCCACCAGCCAAAGCGCCACAAAATCGGACTACGCCAACGAAGCCGGAAGAGTGCTCGACAATGAAGTCGCGCCGCTTGCTTCATTGCTTGGCAAACCCGTCATTCTCGGAGTCGCCTATCCTTCCGCCGCAGGGGCGCAAACCGGCTGCATTCCCAACGGCGCGGGCGGCTGTTTCGACTTTTCCGATCTCTCCCGCCCCAAAGCGGACGTCCCCGCCGTCAGCCTGAACCTGCAAACCCAGGCGGATATTTACGAAGCCATGCTTACAGCGGTCAATGCGCGCTCATGGATTTCGGGCTTTGTCAGCAGGGGCTATTTCATGCCCGTCGCATTACAGGACAAGTCCACTTCCATTTTCAGCAAACCCGCGGCGGATATTCTCTGGTATTGGTATCCGCGTCTGTTGGGAATAGTACAATAGTGCAAGGTGTTCATCAGCAGCATCCACGCATTCTGCAAAGCGCGTGGATTAACTTTTTCCCGGAGGAGTTATGAAAAAAACAGGCAAACTCGTTGGCAATATTTTCATCGGCGCTTTGATATTGATCGTCATTACCGCCGCGGCGGGGCTTTTCTACTTCAAAAGTTACCTGCCCAACACGGTCGCGCCGCGATCCTTCCCGCAAATTGACGGGGAGATTCAAGCGGAGGGCTTGAACGCTCCCGTTGACATCTACCGCGACGCGATGGGCATCCCGCACATCTACGCAACCACCGCGCACGACCTGTTCTTCGCGCAGGGGTACGTCCACGCGCAGGATCGCTTCTGGCAGATGGATACGTGGCGGCACATCGGTTCGGGCGAACTCTCCAAAATGTTCGGGGCGGGGCAGGTCGAAACGGACGCCTTTCTGCGCACGCTCGGCTGGCGGAAAACCGCCGAAGCCGAATGGGAAGCTCTCGGTCCCGAATCAAGAGCCGTCCTGCAATCGTATGCGGAAGGCGTGAACGCCTATCTCAAGGATCATTCGGATACAGCCCTCAGCCTCGAATACGCCGTCCTCGGTTTGCTCAGCCCCGAGTACGAGATCGAAGCGTGGACTCCCATCCACTCGCTGACGTGGGGCAAAGCCATGGCATGGGATTTGCGCGGCAACATGGGCGATGAAATCGAGCGCGCCGAATTGTTGAAGGTCATGCCGCCGGAGCAGGTCGCGCAACTCTTCCCTGACTACCCTGAAGACCATCCAGTCATCGTCAATGAAATGCCGGTGGATGTTCAAATGGGGAACCAAGGGGAAGCCGGACTTTTGAACTTCGACTATTCCCAACTTCCGCTGGATCATCTGTCCTATAACGCCTCGCTGCTGGACCCGGTACTTGGTGAGATCGGCGATGGAATTGGTTCCAACTCCTGGGCTGTTTCCGGCGCGTTGACGGATACCGGCAGACCTTATCTCGCCAACGACCCGCACCTCGGAATCCAGATGCCTTCGATCTGGTACCAGATCGGCTTGCATTGCGCGGAAAAGTCGGATGAATGCCCGTTCGAGGCAGCTGGTTTCTCCTTTGCCGGAGTGCCGGGCGTCATCATCGGTCACAACGATAAAATCGCGTGGGGCTTCACCAACGTCGGACCCGATGTGATGGACTTATTCATCGAAAAGGTCAACCCCGAAAACCCGAATCAATACGAAGTCAACGGCGAATGGGTGAATTTTGAAACGTATGAAGAGATAATCGAAGTCGTGGGCGGCGAGCCTGTTACGATCACTGTGAAGAAAACGCGGCACGGACCCGTCATCTCGGAAGCGTACGGTCTGCTTAAAAACGAAGGCGACCCGGACGACAAGGAGTTTATCCCCTTCAAGGATCGCAGCGGCGTGGAACTGCCGGAGCAATACGTCATCGCCCTGGCGTGGACGGCGCTCACGCCCTCCACGCCCTTCGAAGCCATTTGGGGATTCGACAAGGCGCAAAATTGGGAGGAGTTCCGCGAAGCCGCGCGGGGTTTCCATGTCCCCGCGCAGAACCTGCTCTATGCCGACGTGGAAGGCAATATCGGCTATCAAATGCCGGGGGATGTTCCCATCCGCAAGAACGGCGATGGAACCCTGCCTGTCCCCGGTTGGACGGATGATTATGAATGGACGGGTTTCATCCCCTTCGAGGAACAGCCATACGCCCTCAACCCCGAGGAAGGCTATATCGTGACCGCCAATAATCAGGTCAACCCATGGGATTATCCCTACCTCATCACCAAAGATTGGGATTACGGCTATCGCGCCCAACGCATCGTGGAGATGATCGAAGGCGCTCCCGGAAAAATCGACAAAGCCTACATCCAATCCATGCACAGCGACTCAACCGACCTCGGCGCGCAGGCGCTCCTGCCTGTTTGGGATGAAATCGATTTCAAAGCCGCAACGCCAAACCAGGCAATTGCCCTCGACATGATGCAAAACTGGGACTTCAAAGCCGCCTCCGATTCGCAAGCCGCGGCAATCTATCAATGGTTCTGGTGGAATCTCCTTCAAAACACGCTCAATGACGAACTGCCTGAAAGAATGCAGAAAAACGGCGGCAGGGCTGGCGGAAGCCCGGATTTTGAAGTGATGCGCAATTTGGTGAAATCGCCGGATGACCCCTTCTGGGACGATAAAACCACAACATCTGTGGTCGAAACCCGCAATGACATCTACGCGGTCTCTTTGGTTGAAACCGTGGAACAATTGGAAAAGGAACACGGCAAAGACCCCGCCAAATGGCCCCGCTGGGGCGAACTGCATACCGCCACGTTCCGCAACGGGACGCTGGGCGAATCCGGCGTCAGTCTCATCGAAGATTTGTTCAATCGCGGCGCGTTCGAGACGGGCGGCGGCAAGAGCATCGTCAACGCCACCGGCTGGGACGTGGGCGTCTCCTTCGAGGTGGATTGGCTTCCGTCCATGCGCATGATCGTGGATTTCAGCAATTTGAACGATTCGCTGACTGTCCACACCACTGGGCAGTCTGGCCACGCCTACCATCCGCATTACATCGACATGGCTCCGCTGTGGGCGGACGTGAAATACTACCCGATGTGGTGGGATCGGGAATCAATCATCAGTGACAGCGAAGGGCATTTGGTTTTGAAACCCTAGGTAGAAATAAAATTCAGCCCCTAAAGGTTCTCGATACCTTTAGGGGCTTTTGTTTTTAGAGGATATGAAAAGTTTTATAGTATTGCTCTGTAAAAACTGCGCCTACCGCGAAGATTTTGCGCGTAGGTCGGATTGCCAATCCGACTTACTTTGGCTGCGGCTTGCCGCG
>JAGUZU010000102.1 GCA_020060625.1 Anaerolineales bacterium
GAATCCACAGAGAAAAACCTTTAAAAAATCTCCGTGCTCTCTGTGCGCTCTGTGGTAAATAGGGTATTACCCCACTTAATCCTGAAGAGCCGTTTTTTATATCTCGCAGAAGCGGTCTATGCGTTTGCCGATGATGGCGAGGCTGTCGTCCCAGAATTTGCGCGTGGTGATGTCTATGCCGAAGCGTTTGGCGAGTTTGGCGGCGGTCTCTTCGCCGGTGGAGGCGAGCAGGTTCTTGTAGTCTTCCACGAACTCCGAACCGCGCTGTTTGTAGATGGCGTAGAGTCCCGTTGCGAAGAGCAGACCGAACGCATACGGATAATTGTAGAACGAAAGCCCGGGTGAGTAGTAATGCGGCTTCCACGTCCACATGAATTTTTGCAGGTGGTTTTCATCGAGCCCGTCGCCGTAGGTGGCTTTCTGGGCGCGTTCCATGATGTCGCAAAAGTCGTCGGCGGAAAGTTCGCTTGCCTCGCGGCGTTCAAAGACTTCCTTCTCGAACAGGTAGCGGGAATAAATATCCACGACCACCTGCGCCGCGCCCTGGATCTGCGCTTCGAGCACTGCCAGTTCTTCCTGCGGATCGTTGGTCTTTGCAAGCACGGCTTCGGTGACGATGGTCTCGCACATGGTGGAGGCGGTTTCCGCCAGCGTCATGGGCGTGAGCTGCTGCAACACGGTTTTGTTTGCCTGATAGGCGCATTCGTTGTGGAAGGCGTGTCCAAGTTCATGCGCCAGCGTGCTGACCTGGTCGAACGAGCCGTCGAAGTTTGCCATGATGCGGCTTTCCTTCACATCCTGCACTTCCATGCAGAACGCGCCGCCGCGTTTGCCTTCGCGCTGTTCGGCGTCGATCCAGTTGTTGTCGAAGGCGCGTTTGGCGAACGATGAGAGGTTGGGCGAGAAGTTCTCGAAATTTGCGAGGATGAAATCGCGCGCCTCCTCGAACGAATAGACCTTGTCCGTTTTGCCGAGCGGGGCGAAGATGTCCCACCAGGCGAGTTTTTCCTTGCCGAGTTTCTGCGCCTTGGATTTGAAATACCGGCGGAACATCGGGAAGGAACCTTCCATCGCGGAGAGCATGGCTTCGAGGGTCTTGCGGTCCATGCGCGCGGCTTCGATGGAGGAATGGACGGCATCTTTGCGTCCGCGTTTTTTGTTCAACGTGATCGCTTCGCCCTTGACTCCGTTCAGGCATGCCGCCAATGTTTCTTTGACTCCCTCCCAGGCTTGATTCTCCGCTTCGTATCCGCGGCGGCGGGCGGCTTCGTCGGGGTGGGTTCGCAGGTTGATGAGAGCGGGCATGGGAAGTTTCTCCGTTTTGCCGTCCATCTCGACCTCGACGGACATTTGCGAAACAACCGTCCCTTGCAGTTTGCCGAAAGCGTTGCCCCCGCTCAACGTCAGTTCGGAGGCGAGGGATTCCTCCGCTTCGCTCATCAAGTATTTGCTTTGCTGGGCGGCTTCACGCAGCATGAAGGCATGCGCTTTGGCGGAGGGGTTGAGTTTGATCGCTTCCTTCAATTTCGGAGCGATCATTCCCAGCCAGGCTTTGAAGCGGGTGTAGAGTTTCTCCATGGGCAGGCTGGCTTGCTCGAATTCGGAGAGCGTCTTCGCGGCGGTCTTGTCGCGCGAGTTGGTGGCGTAAAAGGAGTAGATGAAAGGCTCGATGGTGGCGGACAGGGAGCGGATGCGGTTGATGCGGTCAATGGCTTCGCCGATCAGCGCGGCGAGGTCTTTGGTCTTCGATTTGGCGTTCGCTTTTTCGAGTTTGTTCTTGAAGAATTTTTCGAGGGCGGAAACCTGCTTTTTGTAATCGGCAATGGCGGCTTGGAATTCCTTCGATTCCAGCGAGGGATAGACGTTGGTCAGGTTCCAGCGGGGGGCGGAAAGGGTCATTTTTATCTCCTTGGAAGTGGATGCGGGTAGTATACCAAACGCCGGGAACTTCCCCGCTTGCTAATTCATCCATAAAACAATACAATCGAATTGACTTGGAGGCGTTTATGAAACAGGATAAATTTCTGACGGGTATTCTGGTTGGTATTGGCGTGTTGATCGTCCTGGCGCTTGCCCTGTTCTTCACCCGGCAGGAAAAGCGCGATTATATTTCGGATTCGACCCCCGAAGGCGTGGCTCATAATTACGTGCTGGCGGTGTTGAACAAGGATTATCAGAAAGCCTATGATTATCTTGCCGATCTTGAACACAAACCCACATACGGGGAATTCCGCCGCGCCTTTTTCAACGGCATGATCAACCCGGACAACGCGGGCGTTGACGTTGGCGCATCCACGATCAACGAGGATGAGGCGGTGGTTGAACTCACGCTTTATTATTCGTACAACGATCCGTTTTCCAGCCGCTATGGCAGCGCAGAGCGCGCCTTGTTGGTGAAGCAAAACGGCGCGTGGAAGTTGAGTTCCATGCCGTACAACTTCTGGGATTACAGTTGGTACCAGGAGCCGTATAAGCCGTAAAAGTACCGCGACATTCATGTCGCGGTACAAAGGACATAACCCATGAAAACCATTCGAAGACTTTATTTTTACGCCGTAGCCTTCATCAGCATCGAAGTGGTGCTGTGGGGCGCGATCGGCTTGCTCCGCTCGATCATTGGCGTCAACCGGGTTTCCGACAGCGCGTTTATCCTGGCGCAGGCGTTGTCGCTTATTCTGGTTGGCGTGCCGATTTTCCTCTTCCATTGGTGGTGGGCGCAGAATTCCTCCACAAAGGATGAAGAGGAAAGAACGGCGAGCCTGCGCGCCATATTTTTATACGGCATTCTGCTCGGCACGCTCATTCCCGTTGTGCAAAACCTGCTTGCGCTCATTGATCGAATCTTCCTTGCTTCTGCGAATCTTGTCACGTATCGCGCCATTGTCGGCGGCTCGCAAACGTGGGTGGATAATCTCATCGCCATCGTTATCAACCTGCTCATCGCCGCCTATTTCTGGAATATCCTGAAAAGCGATTGGCGCGCGACCTCCGAACAGGAAAACTTTGCCGAGATCCGCCGCCTGTACCGCTTCGTTTGGATGCTGTACGGATTGCTCATGGCGATCTATGGCGCGCAGCAGGCGTTGGATTACGCCTTCACTTTATCTTCGGATGTGCTTGGCGGGATCGGACGGGAGACCGTCGTCAACGCGATTGCCCTGCTCGTAGTCGGAACGCCCATCTGGTATTTTTCGTGGCGCATCTTACAGGACGCCCTGCCTGATTCCGCTGAAAAGGAATCTTATCTACGCCTCGGCATTCTCTACCTGCTTGCGCTCGGCGGCGTGATCATCGTCCTCACGGCGGGCGGCAACCTGCTTTATATGATCTTTATGCGCCTGTTCGGTGATGATAAATCATGGGCGGATTTCCTTCAGGATATTGGCGGACCCATTTCGATTGGCGTGCCGTTTGCGGCAGTCTGGGCGTATTACGGAGCCTGGCTTAACAGGCAGTTTGCGTTCGATGAAAACGCCCCGCGCCGCGCAGGCAAGCAAAGGTTGTATTTCTATATTCTCTCCTTTTTGGGGCTTGCCGCAACGTTCTATGCGCTGGCTTCCCTGCTTTCAGTCCTCATAGATTTGGCTACGGACAAGTCGTATCTCGGCAGTTATGGATTTAGTTCCCCGATATCCAGTACCTTAGCCGCCTTGCTGGTGGGGCTTCCGCTCTGGCTGCTGACGTGGCGTCCGATGCAGGCGCAGGCGTTGGCGGAGGGTGATTTAGGCGACCATGCCCGCCGCTCGGTCATTCGCAAATCGTATCTTTATCTCGTTTTGTTCATTTCGGTCATCGGCGGGATGGCTTCGGCGGGCGCGCTGGTTTTTACGCTGATCAACGCTGCGCTTGGCGGCTCGACGTATAATTTTGCCAACGATATTCTCAACGCGGTACAAAACCTGGTCTTGTTCGTTGTGCTTTTGCTGTATCATTTGTCCGCTTTAAGGCGGGATGGCGCGGCGCGCGCCGATGCGCTGGGGGAAAAGCAGTCGCAGTTCAAGGTGTTGGTCTTTGATTATGACGGGAAGTTTGGCGAGGCGGTCAAGGCTGCGTTTGCAAGGCGCGCGCCCAAACTGCATCTGACGGTGATAAATGCCGGTGATGGAGTCTCTGCCGAGGTAAAAGCGGACGCTGTTATTTTGCCCGGCTCCGTTGCCGTGAATTTGCCGGAAAAGGTCGAGGCGTGGATTCGGTCGTTTGGCGGGAGCAGGCTCATCGTCAATGATGAAGCGGCGGGCGTGTTTTGGATGAATGATTTTGGGCAGGCGGCGGATTCGGCGAAGGCATTGGCGGAGGGGCAGGAGATTCGCCCGCAGTCATCCTCCAGAACAACCTCGGTGTGGACGTACGCGGCATATGTGTTCGCGGCGTTGTTCGCGTGTCAGTTGTTGTTCATGCTTTTGATGCTGGGCGTTTCGATGGTGACTGGGTTTTAAATGTCATTGCGGGCTGAAGACGAAGGAATGACATGAAACTTAATGATATACTTTTGAAAACTTTGTGAATCCGAGGCGATGAACCATGAAAGTTACCCTTCTACAAGAGAACCTTGCCCGCGGTTTGAGCATTGTCTCGCGCGCTGTTTCGCCGCGCAGTACATTGCCTGTTCTTTCGAACATCCTGATCGCCACCGATGAAGGACGTTTGCGCCTTTCGGCGACGAACCTTGAATTGGGGATTACCTGTTGGGTTCCAGCGCGGATCGATGAGGACGGTTCGACCACCGTACCCGCCCGAACGATCCTGGATTTGGTAAACACCCTGCCCGGCGACCAGGTTCAGTTTTCACTCGATTTGAAGACTCAAAGCCTGCATGTGAAGAGCGGTTCATCGAACACCGATATCAAGTGCATCGATGCGCAGGAATTCCCGCCGATGCCCGCGCCTGAGATGGACGGCGCGGTGCAGTTGAATGTGGGAGATTTCAAGGAAATGATCCAGCAGGTGGCGTTCGCCGCCTCGACAGATGAAGCCCGCCCGGTGTTGATGGGCGTGCTGATGAACATCGAGAAGGACATGGTGACGATGGCGGCGGCGGACGGTTTCCGTTTGTCGGTGCGCAAGGCGCAGCTGGCGCAGGCGGCGCCCCAGCCGATCAATGTCATCATCCCCGCGCGGGCGTTGAATGAGTTGGCGCGTGTGGCGCATGATCCCGAAGAGCCGATCTACATGGTAGTTCCGAAGAATCGCGGACAGGTGCTGTTCCGCGTGAAGGATGTGGAGGTGGTCTCGCAGTTGATCGATGGGACATTCCCCGATTATCACCAGATCATTCCGCGCAGTTACAAATCCCGCACGTTGATTTCCACTGCGGCGCTGCTCAAAGCCTGCAAACAAGCGGAGATATTCGCCCGCGAAGGCTCGAACGTGGCGCGGCTGGACATCAAGCAAGCCAACGGCGAGATGCAGCCCAGCGAAGTGGAGATTTCAGCGACTTCCGAAGAGACTGGCAAGAACGAGACCATCGTCGAAGCGACAGTGGATGGAAGCGGTGTATTGATCGCGTTCAATGTCAAGTTCCTGCGCGAGGCGTTGGAGATCATCAAGACACCCAACGTGGCGCTGGAGACGTCGGCGCCGAATGCGCCCGGCGTGGTCAAGCCGGTGGGCGATGACGACTTCCTGCACGTCATCATGCCGATGCACTTGGGGTAAATTACGAATTACGGGAGATCCGTCAGGCAAACAGCCTGGCGGATTTTTTGTTTTACAATACCCGTTGGAGAATTTATGACACTTCCCAGCATATCCATGGACAACGTTCTGAAGATCGTGCTTGCCTTGAGTCAATATCCCATTTTGAGCGGGCGCATCCGTTCGCGGATGCGGAAGGCGTTATTCACGCGCGGCATCATCAAAAAGGAGACGTTCGAAGAGGAGGCGCGGCGCAAGGCAATCGAGTCGCAGGAGCGCGAGGGATTGCACGATCCGTTCGTCGAGGAAAAAACGGACGTGTGGGAGACGCGCCTCACGCGCATCCGCGATTCGCTCACCGATTTTTATTTTGCCTACAACCTGCCCTATTCCGAATTCGAGGATATTGTCCTTGAAGCGCTGGCGGAGCGGGGAGGCACGGAGTCGGACTTTATCTGGTTCAACCCTGAACTGGCTCCTCAGGACCTGTTGTTCGAGCAGGCGGAGATCATCGAGTCCATGCCTGAAACGGAGCGGAAAAAATACGAAGCGCGCTTGCAGGAATTGAAGGTCGTTCTCATCCGCACCATGATTAGCGATCAGCTGCGGTATATCAAGATTGCGCGCCGCTGGTTCACGGTGGAAGATTTGAAGGAAATCCGCAGCCGCAAGATTGGGCTGGGGAAGATCGGCGGTAAAGCCGCTGGGATGCTGCTTGCCATGCGCATCATCAAGGAGACCGCGCCGCCGGAGATTCGCGGCAGGTTCAAAATTCCCGCTTCCTACTACCTCGGCTCGGACGTGTTCTACAACTTCCTGACGCTCAACGGGCTGGTGCATTGGAACGACCAAAAATACAAGACCGAAGAACAGATGCGCGCCGACTATCCCGCGTTGTGCGAAGAATTTTCAAAAGGGCAGTTCCCCGTCGAGATCATCGAGCGGCTCGAGGAAGTCCTTGCCCGCGCCGGAGATGCGCCTCTCATCGTCCGCTCTTCCAGTTTGCTCGAAGATAACTTCGGTACTTCTTTCGCCGGAAAATATGAGAGCGTGTTCCTGCCGAATCAAGGCAGTTCGGATGAAAAACTCCTCGCGCTGACGAATGCGATTGCGAAGGTCTATGCCAGCGTCCTCGACCCCGATGCCCTGCTTTACCGTCATCACAAGGAACTGGCGGATTACGACGAACGCATTGGCATCCTGATTCAATTTGTTGAGGGGCGGCGGATGGACCGCTACTACCTGCCACATGCCGCGGGCGTTGCCTTCAGCCGCAACCTGTATCGCTGGTCGCCTCAGATCAAACGGGACGACGGATTCCTGCGCCTCGTTTGGGGACTCGGCACCCGCGCTGTGGATATGCTCGCGGACGATTATCCGCGCCTCGTTGCGCTCAGCCACCCAACCCTGCACTCTTCGTCGGATGTGCGTATGATCAAACGTTACTCCCAGCAATACGTGGATGCCATCGACCTCGAAGCAAACGCCTTTGTCACCGTCCCCGCCCAGGAGGCGCTTCATGGAAGTTACGCCCCGCTTCGTTACATCGCCCGGGTCGAAGAGGACGGGTATCTCGCGCCCATTCGCACCACGATGGTCACTCCCGAAAAAATGGTCATCACGTTCGACGGCTTGCTCTCCCGCACGCCCTTTGCGGAAACCATGCGCGCGGCGTTGAAATTGCTTGAAAAACATTACAGCTCCCCGGTGGATATGGAGTTCGCTCTGGAAATCCTCGATCCCGAAGACCAAAACACAGACGTGCGCATTGCGCTTTTGCAGTGCCGCCCGCAGAGTCACATCCAGTCCACGGACGCCCAAATTCCCCGCGACTTGCCGGATGAACGCATCGTCTTCTCGACACAATCCATGGTTCCGCAAGGCGCGGTATACGACATTCGCTATGTCCTCTTTGTTCATCCAAAGGGGTACTTCAGCCTTGCCTCTCACGCTGAACGCGCGCAGTTCGAACGCTCCATCAGCCTGCTCAACACTGCCTTACAGGGCGAAACCTTCATTGCCGTCGGACCCGGTCGCTGGGGAACATCCACTCCTGATCTTGGCGTCCACGTTTCCTACAACGATATTTACAACGCCCGCGCCTTGATCGAACTTGCAGGCGAAGATGTCGGTGGGTCGCCGGAACCATCCTTTGGCACGCACTTCTTTCAGGATTTGATGGAGGCGCAGATCTATCCGCTCGCCGTATTTCTGGACGACAAGGACGCAGTCTTCAATCACAAGTTTTTTTATGATTCGCCCAACCGCCTCGACCAATTTATTCCTGTTGATAGCCCCCGCATCCTTGCCGCCCTGCGCTTGGTCGCCGTGGAGGACCATCGTCCAAACCATCACGTCGATCTGATCATGGACGCGCACAAGAATTGCGCCGTTGCATTTCTCGCCGAAGACCCGCATGGCATGGATGATGAATCCTCATCCAAAATGGAATGACAAAAAAGGTGGAGGACTTGAAGACTCCACCTTTTCCATCTTAAACTAGAACGAATGTTCTGGTTTTAATTCGCCTCATCTCCCGCCGACAACTGCTCCTGTTTCCCCGGCTGGATTCCCCACTGGAAGCCGCTTCGTCCACATCAGCCAGACGATGAACAGCGCCATGCCGACCCATGCGGTTGGCGCGGCAAACGTTCCAGCAAACGCCATATCGAAGCCGGGTTCAAAGAACATGACTGGCAACCCCGCCACCGCGTTGACCGATCCATGCGCCAGCGCCGCCACCCAGGGACTCTTCGTATTCAGATACATCCATGAAAAGATGATCCCCAGCAGCACACAAAAGACGATCATCATGAACACGCCCGGCACAGGATAGCCCGGATAGTTATGCCCCTGTACGATTGCGGGCGCATGCCAAACTCCCCATATCAAGCCACTAAACAGCATGGCTTTCCATTGCCCAAGCGGCATCAACTGTGGAAGCAAATATCCGCGCCAGCCCAATTCCTCTCCCATTGTGAACAGCATGTTGAACAAGGGAGCAAGCGTGAGTGCAAGCAATACTTGTGAAGCGACAATAATGCTTGCGGGCGCTTCGCCTCCGCCTGCCGCAGATTCCATCGCCGTGCGGATCATCGTGAAATTCAGATCCAGTCTTGCCATGCCGAACAGCAATGTGACCAGTCCGCCAATGATGGTCAACGCGATTGGCAATAGCCATGCCCAAAGATAAAAACGCTTCGCTCCCAATGTATTTAATCGCAGGCTGCTGAACGGCTTCTTTTCGACGAACAATGTCACGATGATTGCGGCGATGCCCGGCCCCCACATGCCTAGCGCCCAAAGACCGCCGGTTGCAAGTTGTTTTGAAGTTGAGTCCATGCCGCCAAGCGCAAGCGGCGCGAGGAATAGCGTCCACGAAAAAACAAATGTAATGATCAGAAACCAGGTTAGCGACTTTCTTTTTAGCATGATTTCCTCCAAAGTTTAATACTTGTACTGCGGCATGGACCGCCGGCGGATCGTCTCGCGCGTCAGCGGACGTTTGGCAATGACGTTAATCTTGTTCGCGTTTTCGATGATGTGTGCGGCAACGACTTCCCAGCCTTCCTCGCCCCATTCGTTGAGGAGCAGCTCCAATTCTTCCGCCTTCACGCCGCTGAAAAAACCGCCGACGGTCTGCACGCGGTATTCCCATTTTTGAAGTTCGTCGTTCATGGCATCCTCTTTTCGTTTCACGTGAAACGCGCGTATCTCAAATACGCGTTACGCTTTTGTCTCGCGTTGATACAGCACATACGAGTAAATGACCAGGAACAATGCCGATCCCAACACGGGAGCGAGAGTCAGCCAAACGGCTGTGGAGCCGCCGAAGAAACTTCCGGCGAAGGCTAAAACCCCGGATGCGATGAACAGGACTGAGCCGAGTTGATGCGTCTTGTCCCAAACGAAATCGCTGGAAAGCGTCCATGGAGTCCGTATCCCGATGAACCAGTTGCGTTTTGCCTGTCTGAGTATGTAGCCGATGAAGATAAACAGGATGCCCATGAACGGCAGTATGGCGGCGCTCATGCGGAATTCGTAGCCGAGGTTCCAGGCGAGCGTCAGTCCGTGGATGTAAAGCATGAAGGCGGTGATTGATAGGATGAACAGGTTGAACACGCCGCGGAATTTGGCGATGTTCGCCTTGAGCGGATCGATGGCTGGAATGAGCAGGAACAGCCCGAACATGCCCAGCGTGACCAGCGGCATCATCCACACGCCCCAGAACTTGGACATGTAGCCGTCTACCTGATCGTTCTCGTTCCAGTGCGAAGCCATCGGGTCGGGCAGTTGGCTCCACAGCGCCAGCCCTGCGATGACCGCAATGGCGATCAGGATCAGTACGAAAATGGTGGTGAGTTTTGTTGTCATTCGTTTTCCTTTCGGTTGTTTCACGTGAAACCATCGGTTTGCAGGTTTCAGGTTGGAAGGTTTGAACGTTGATAACGTGCCAACTTTCCAACTTTCTAACTCTTATCTTCCTTCGGCATTGTGTTCTGCGCCAACGAGATCATGCCGCTCAAGCCGCCGAGGTTCATCGTATCCACTGCGGAGCTTGGCACGATGACCAACGCGCCTTTTTCCTTCAGACCTTCAAAGAGCATGTTCATGGCACGCAGGTGTAACGCCGTGGGATTATTGATATATGCCTGTGATGCTTCTGCAAAGGATGCCGCAATCTGTTTTTCGGATTCGCCCAAAATCACACGCGCCTGGCGTTCGCGCTCCGCCTGCGCCTGGCGCGACATGGCATCCTCCAAATCCTGCGGAATGACGATGTCGCGGATCTCCACCGACTGCACGGTCACGCCCCAGGGTGTGGTGCGTTCGTCAATGACCGCCTGCAATTCCTTGTCAATCGCGCTGCGTCCAACGAGAATATCCGCCAACATCTTCTTGCCGATGATGTCGCGCAGCGCGGTTTGCGCCGCCCAATCCACAGCGGCGCGGTAATCTTCCACTTCGAGCGCCGCTTTCTCCGCATCCCACACCACCCAAAACAGTACGGCGTCCACATCTACTGGCACGGTGTCTTTCGTCAGCGTTTTTTGCGCGGCGAACGGCGTAACCATCACACGATGATCTATCCATGTCGGCGTCGTGTCCACGATGGGAATGATCCAGAACATGCCCGGTCCCTTCAACTCGTGAAACTTTCCGAGCCGCAAGGCGATGACCTTCTCCCATTGCGAAGCCACCTTCAACGCGAACAGGATGTAAATGCCGATCAGCATCCAAAACACGACCCATCCGCCGATCACAGCATCTGTGTATTTGCTTTCGCCGAAAATCGCGCCAAGCGTTGCAATGAGCAGAAACACGCCAAACAACGTCCCTGCTATCGGCGGGATATGCTGGTCTTCCTTTTTGTTTTGAACGAGCGACTTAAGTAATCTTGAGTTCATGTTGACATTCTCCTTTTTATTCTTCCTCTTGACGTTCCGCTTCTTTTCTGACCTTCAACCTGTCTCTGACCATTTGGCTGACCTCACGCTCCGAGAACCCCAGACGAAGCGCCTCGCCGATGAAACGATCTGTCAGTTCAAGCAGGGACTCGCTCCGCAGTTTTTCGCTCACTTCCGGCGGCGGGATTTCTGTGATGAACGTGCCGCGTCCCTGCTGCGTTGAAATGATCCGCGCCTCATCCAATATGCGGTAGGCGCGCGCCACCGTATTGAAGTTGACTCTCAATTCCAACGCCAGCGCGCGGACCGTCGGCAGTTGATCGCCGGGTTTCAATAATCCGTTCACCAGCTGGCTTTGAATCTGGTTTGCGATTTGGGTGTAGATGGGCAAGCCGGAATGAAAATCGAGTTGCAGGGTGAGGTTTTTCTCTGTCATGGGCATCTCTTGTATTGTACTAATTGTATCATTGTGTGAATTGTAGCATTCATGCGGATTTTGTCAAGGGGGAGATTCTGCCCGTAGGGTCAGAGCCGCTAAAAGTCAGGGAAAGAGGCGTTTTCCGCTTACAGCAGGGCAATCGCATCTAAATTTTGACACCCTATATATGGGCATCATTGCCGTAATTGCGCCTTACTGCCCATATATGGATTTCCACATTTGGGCAGAA
>JAGUZU010000108.1 GCA_020060625.1 Anaerolineales bacterium
AGCGCGGCAAGCCGCAGCCAAAGTAAGTCGGATTGGCAATCCGACCTACGCGCAAAATCTTCGCGGTAGGCGTAGTTTTTACAGAGCAATACTATAATTCTTTCCTCTTTCATCTTTTCACTCACCACTTTCTACTTTCCACTCGGAGACCCCATGCCCCTACGCTTCCTCACCGCAGGCGAATCCCACGGACCAGCGCTCACCGCCATCCTCGACGGCATCCCCGCGGGACTTTCCCTCACACCCGACATCATCAACAAAGAACTTGCCCGCCGCCAAAAAGGCTACGGCTCAGGCGGACGCATGAAGATCGAAAAAGATACCGTGCAAATTCTGGGCGGGGTCATGGCGGGCGAAACGACAGGCGCGCCGATTGCCATGCTCGTCGAAAACGCCGACCACGTCAAGTGGAAGGGCAAAGCCGTCGAGTCAATGACTGCGCCGCGCCCAGGTCACGCGGATTTAACGGGCGCGGTGAAATACGGCTACCGGGATTTACGTCCCGCCCTCGAACGCGCCTCCGCTCGCGAAACGACCATGCGCGTCGCCGTCGGCGCAGTTTGCAAACACTTCCTCCGACAATTCGACATCATCGTTGGCGGATATGTCGCCTCCATCGGCGAAGTCACCACAAATTTTGGCGGCATGCCCTACGAAGATCGCTTCACCCGCGCCGAAGAATCAGATGTCCGCTGCCCAGACCCAGCGTCCGCGCAAAAGATGCGGGACGAAATCGAAAAGACCATTCATGGCAAAAACACCCTCGGCGGCGTGCTGGAAATCGTCGCGCTCAACCTGCCCGTCGGGCTTGGCAGTTTCACGCAATGGGACAAACGTCTCGAAGCCAAACTTGCGATGGCGATTATGTCCGTGCAAGCCATCAAAGGCGTCGAAGTCGGCGACGCGTTCGAAAACGCAAAACGACTCGGCACACAAGCCCACGACCCGATTCGATTGCTCAACACGCGCCACGTAACACGCGTCACGAATCGCGCAGGCGGCATTGAGGGCGGCATTTCCAACGGACAGCCCATCCTCATCCGCGCCGCGATGAAACCGATTGCCACCACGCTTCTTCCCCAGCCGACGGTTGATCTTGCTGCGGAGACCGAATCTTCCACCCAATACGAACGATCCGATTTCTGCCCCGTTCCGCGAGCGGTTCCCATCCTCGAAGCCATGACTGCGTTCGTATTGGCAGATGCGTTGATCGAAAAACTTGGCGGCGACTCGATGAGTGAAATGAAGCCGCGTTTTGAATCGTTGCGAAAAGCGGCGCTCGAAGACTTGCCAATGGACAACACTCCGCATATTTTCTGGGATTAAGACGATAGACCATTGATCACAGACCATGGTCTATCGTCCATCGTCTGTGGTCATATCCACATAACTTTTCACCTTCAACTTGTAACCTTCAACCCATGCCCCATCTTTTTCTCTACGGTCCCCCAGGGACAGGCAAATCCACCATCGGCAAATTGTTGGCGGAGAACCTCGAACTTCCATTCATTGACCTCGACCGCGTTATCGAGGCGAACGCGGGCATGTCCATTGCGCGGATTATGGAAACGCAGGGCGAAACCGCGTTTCGTGACATGGAAACGTCCGCGTTAAAATCCCTCACCCCAACCTTTCTTCCATTGGGAGAGGGGCAAGAGGTAAGGGAAAGCGTAGTCGCCCTCGGGGGCGGCGCATTGCTCCGTGAAGAAAACCGCGCGCTCGCAGAAGCCAGCGGAAAAATCCTCCTGCTCACGGCGGAACTATCCACCCTGCTCGAACGCCTGCAAACCGATTCCGAGAAACGTCCATTGCTGACGGGTGATTTAAGCGCGAAACTATCGGCTTTGCTCATAAAACGCAGCGGACATTACAGTTCCTTCCCGCTAAAACTCCACGTGGATGGAAAAACCGCCGGGCAAAACGCCCATCGAGCGCAGGTACTGTTTGGACGGCACCGTCTCTCCGCGATGGGGGAATATGACGTCATCGTAGGTTACGCTTTTGGCGCGACAAATCTTGCATTACAAAACCCCATCATCGTCACCGATGAAAATGTGGCGAAATATCATCTCGAAAAAATCAAACAAGCCATCGGGCGCGAAGCCCCATCCATCATCCTCCCCGCGGGCGAAGAGCATAAAAATCTCCAAACCGTCTCACATCTGTGGAAAACCTTTCTCGAAAACGGACTGGATCGCAAAAGCGCGGTCATTGCCTTCGGCGGCGGCGTGATCGGCGACATGGCGGGCTTTGCCGCCTCCACGTACATGCGCGGTATTGATTGGATCGGCATTCCAACGACCCTGCTTTCGATGGTGGATGCGTCTCTTGGAGGAAAGACTGGCTTTGACCTGCCCGAAGGGAAAAACCTCATCGGCTCATTTCATCCCCCGAAGCTGGTCATTGCAGACCCAAGCCTTTTGCTTACGCTGCCAGAGCGCGAACTGCGCTCCGGCATGGCGGAGGTCGTGAAGCATGGCATCATCTCAGACCCCGACTTGTTCGCTTTATGCAATCGCGGCATGGATTGGGTGAAAGCGAATCTCGAAGAAATCGTCAAACGCGCGATGGCGGTGAAGATAAAAATCATCGAAGACGATCCGTACGAGCGGGGCTTCCGCGCGGCGTTGAATTTGGGTCACACAGTTGGACATGCCGTTGAACTTGTCAGCGGATTTAGGCTCAGGCATGGGGAGGCGGTTGCCATCGGGATGGCGGTTGAGGCGGGGTATTCCGCCCGGGTCGGGCTGGCAAGCCAAAACACGGTTGAGGCGATTGAAGAGTCGCTCAAGGCGTTGGGGCTGCCCATCCACATCCCCGAAGAATTGCCGCAGGAAGAAATCATCCGCGCGATGCGGGCGGATAAAAAGAAGAATGCGAAGTTCATCCGTTTTGCATTGCCGGTTGAAATTGGCAAAGTGGAGTTGGTGGACGTGAGCGATTTGGAGGATGTGTTGAAATGAAAATACTAATTTTGCACGGACCGAATTTGAACTTGTTGGGAACACGCGAGCCTGAGGTGTACGGCTCGATGACGTTGAACGACATCAATGAGAAAATGATCGCGTTGGGAAAGGAACTCGGCGCGGACGTGACCTGCCTGCAATCGAACCACGAAGGCGCGTTGATAGACGCCCTGCACGATGCGCGGACGTGGGCGGCGGGCGTGGTCTTCAACCCGGGCGGGTACACGCACACGTCGGTGGCGCTGCGCGATGCGATCTCGGCGATTGCAATTCCTGTGATCGAGGCGCATCTTTCGAATGTGTATGCGCGCGAGGAGTTTCGGCAAACGTCCATGATCTCGGCGGTTTGCAAAGGCAGGGTGACGGGGTTTGGTTGGCGTTCGTACGAATTGGGTTTGCGCGGGCTGTTGGAAATTGTAAAGGGGGGATAGCGGTTTCGGCTTATAATTCCATCTTGTGAGGATAATGCGGAAGCGGGACCCTGGGCTGGATGTATTGAAAGGCATTGGATGCGCCTTGATGGTGGTGGCTCATTCCAAACTTAAGATGTGGGATTATGAGCAGTACATCTTCTGGGGAAATCTTGCGCCTGCCTTGTTCTTTTCGGCGGCGGGGGTGACAGCGAGTTTTCAGGCGAAGAAGCCGCCGCGCGAAATGCTGTTGCAGTATGGTTTCATCTTTTTGCTGGGATTCAGCTACAGCGGGTTCCTCGACCCGGCATTCCTTTCACGGTTTCAATTCGAGATCGTTCAAACCGTTGCGCTCAGCGTGCTGACGGTTTATTTCATCGAACGTTATTTTCATCCGCAAACATGGGCGTATCTTCCGCTGGGGGCGCTGGCGTTTGGCTTGGATAAACTTATTTATCCGCTCGGCTTTGAACGGCTTGAAGGCATTTTGATCGCGCCTGGTTTGTTTCCCCTTTTGCCATGGCTTTCAATGTTCTTTTTTGGCGTGTTTGCCTACCGTTCAAAAAATATCTATAACCTCGCAATTTTCGCCGCAATTTGTGTATTGTATTACCTGCTTTTCGGTTGGAGCCTCCCCGATGTGAACGAGGGCAAATGGCGCTTCATGATGGACTTCTTCCTTGCCTCCTCCGCAAGTCTCTTTCTCGCATTTTTTCTTGTGCGCTTAATTCCGGCGCTGCGTCACCCGCGATTCAATTGGCTGACCATCTTTTGGGGTGTGAATTCGCTCCTGTTTTTGTATGTTCATTACGCGCTCATAAAATTCCTCCGCCTTTTTGAAATTCAACGCAACGTGGAAATGATTTGGAATCACCCCTGGCTGTTTTGGGTGTTGACGCTTGCCTCTTCCACGTTCATCATGCTGGCGGTCATTTTTCTATTGCGCTGGTTTGAGTTTCCGTTCAACCATTTGTTCGTATGGATGATCATGGTGGCGCTGATTTTCGCGGCTCCATTCATAATTTCCAAGCCTTCTTATGTCAGCTATTTTTTGCTTCTTCCCGGCATTGCTTTTGCCGTTTTTTACCCCAAACTGGGTAAAATTCTGAAACAGGAAAACCAATGAACATTATCAAAACCGCCGAACCGTTCTTTTTTTCTGGAAACCGCACTGGCATTTTGCTCGCTCATGGATTTACAGGCGCGCCCAAGGAGATGCGCTGGATGGGGGAATACCTCAATGAGCAGGGATATACCTGTTTGGGGATTCGCCTTGCGGGACATGCGACAACCCCCGAAGACATGATCGCCTCCAACTGGACCGATTGGGTTGCTTCCGTCGAGGACGGTTTTCACCTCCTCCGGGGCGTGACCGACCGAATCTTTCTGGCGGGGCTTTCGATGGGCGGCGTGTTATCGCTGTTGATGTCGTCGCAGCTGGATGTGGCGGGCGTGATTGCGATGTCCACGCCGTACAAACTGCCCGATGACCCGCGCCTGCGTCACATTGATTGGATCGCAAAAATGATTCCCTACATGCCGAAGAGCGACGAGGAACCCGGCGCAGGTTGGTTCGACAAGGAGGCATTCAAGAGTCACATCTCGTATCCGCAAAACCCTGTCCGCTCGATTGGGCAGTTGAATAAACTCCTCGGGGAAATGCGCGCCGCGCTGCCAAACGTCCGCGCGCCGGCGCTGTTGATCCACTCGAAGGATGACCGGTATGTCCCGCCTGAAAATATGGAAAGACTCTACGCCGGGCTGGTGAATGCGTCGGACAAGACGAAGGTTTATATAACGGGGTCAGGTCACGTCGTCACGCGTGATGCGGAACGTCAGCGAGTGTTCGGAATGGCGCGGGATTTTATCCGGCGGATCGAGTAAATCAGACCTGACGGGTTTTCAAAAATCTGTCAGGTCTTTCAAAAGAGGAAACCTTGAATCGAAATCTATTTTTCATTGCCATCGCCCTTTTGCTGTGGGGATTCGGCGAAGGGACGTTTTTTAATTTCGTGCCGATCCGTTTGGAGAATGAGTTCCTGTTGGACAAACAGCAGGTCGGGTTTGCGCTGGGCGCGTTCGGATTTTTCATGGCGATCACGCACATCCCCGGCGGACATCTCGCCGACCGCATCGGACGCCGCCCGTTGTTGATTGCCGCGTGGGCATTTGGCGTCGTCTCCACATTGATGATGGGGCTTGCAAAATCCCTGCCGATCTACCTGATGGGGTTGTTCCTGTATGGTATAACGGCGTTTGTCGCATCGCCGCTTAGCAGTTATGTGACCGCCGCGCGCGGCAAATGGGAGATTGGCACGGCGCTTTCGTTGACAACGGCTACATACAGTATGGGAATGGCGCTGGGACCTGTGACGGGCGGCTGGATCGCGGAAAAATACGGCATGGACGCCAGCTATTTGGTGGCGTTTGGGGTGTTTGTGATTTCCACGCTTTTTATCCTGTTCATCCAGCCTCAGCCGCTCGACAAACATGACCCCGAATCGCCCCCAACCAGTTTGCGGAGGAATACGCGGTTTATCGGTTTTGTGATGATCTTCGCTTTTTCGGTCTTTGCGATGTATCTTGCCCAGCCGCTGACGCCAAACTTTTTGAAAGGCGTGCGGGAACTGACTCTCGGCGAAACAGGCTGGGTGTTTTCCGCAGGCGCGCTGGGGAATTCCCTGCTTGCCCTGTTCGTCAGCCGTTTCAAACCGCGCAATGGATTTTTATACGCGCAGGTCCTGGTGGCGTTCTTCGCCGTGTTGATGTGGCGGGGGACCGGTCTGCCCGCGTTCATGCTTGGTTACTTTTTGATGGGCGGCTTCCGCGCGGCGCGCCCGATGGCAATGGCGCAGACGCGGGACCTGGTTCATGATTCGCAAATGGGCATTGCCTATGGCACAATGGAAACGGTCAGCGCGATCATTTTCATCATCGCCCCGCCGATTGCGGGCTTCATCTTCGAGCGCGACCCGTTCTTCGTCTATCCGTTGGCGGTTGGGCTGATCGCGGTGTCCATTGTGATCGGTTATTTCTTCTCGCCGCGAAAAGAACATCCCAAACCCGAACCCGCAACCTTCAACCTGTAACCTTCAACCTGCAACCTGCAACCTTCAACCTTCAACCTGCAACCTTCAACCTGCAACCTTCAACCTTTCAACCCAAAAGGAAACCATGCTCGAAATCATCTCTTTCACACTCGGACCTGCGCAGACCAATGCCTATCTTGTCGCAGACCCCGAAACAAAGGAAGCCGTTGTCATCGATCCTGCCTGGGATGGGCACCTCATCCTTGCCGAAGCGGAGAAGCGCGGCTGGCGTATCGGTCATCTTTGGTACACGCACGCGCACTTCGATCACATCGGCGGCGCGGCGGCAATCGCGGATGCGCTCAATCCCCTTCCGCATGTGGCTTTGCACCCGGAAGATCACGTCCTCTGGCGGGCGGGCGGAGGCGGCGCATTCTTCGGCTTCGATATTGATCCCGGTCCCGAACCGACGATTGATTTCGTTCACGGCATGAAACTCAAACTCGGCTCGAACGAATTTGAAGTCCGCTTCACGCCGGGGCATACCAAAGGTCATTGCGTGTTGTACGCCCCAAAGGAAAACATCTGCTTTTGCGGCGATGTCATTTTCAACGGAAGCGTTGGTCGCACCGATTTACCCGGCGGCGACTGGAATACGCTGGAGAACAGCATCCGCGCGCAAATTTATACGATGCCAGACGAAACCCGTTTGCTTTCGGGGCATGGTCCCGAAACAACGGTGGGGGATGAGAAAAGAACCAATCCCTTCGTGAGTGAATGAATGAAACGCGCGGTCAGCATCAGCCTCGGCAGTTCCAAACGCGATAAAAGCGTGAAGGTGAATCTCAACGGTGTCGAGATTTTCGTCGAACGCATCGGCACGGATGGCGACCTCGAAAAGGCGCGCCGGATGTATCTGGAATTGGATGGCAAAGTAGATGCCTTCGGCGTGGGCGGCGTGGATTTATATCTCCGCCTCGATGACAGGGAGTACCCGCTTCATGCCGCGCTCAAGCTTGTTTCCGGCATCGAACAGACTCCACTCTGCGACGGGCGCGGACTCAAGCACACGCTCGAACGGCGCGTCTTTGAACTGGCGAAACTGCCGCTTGGAGAAACCCGCTTTGCGCAGGCGTTCGTCCCCGTCGCGGCGGATCGGCTTGGGTTGGCGGAGGCAGTTTCAGAGGTCAGCGAACGAAGCGTGTTCGGGGATTTGATGATCGCCTTGGGAGTCCCGCTTCCCATTCATGGCATTCGCAATTTCAAGCGGGTCGCGCGTGTCATGCTGCCCATCGTCAGTCACTTCCCGATGAGCATGATCTTCTACGGCAGTGACGGCGCGGAACACGAGCCAAAGTACGTGAAATATTTCGATGAATCTGATCTGATCGCGGGCGATTTTCTCTTCATGCGAAAGTACATGCCGAAGGATTTATCGGGCAAAACCATCGTGACAAACACAACGACGGAAGAGAATATTGCGCTGTTGAAGGAACGCGGTGTGAAAACCGTCATCACGACCACGCCGCGCTTTGACGGGCGTTCGTTCGGCACGAACATGAACGAAGCCATGCTGACGGCGTACGCAGGCAAAGGGCGGCGCTTGAGCGACGCCGAGTTGAACGGGTTGATCGATACGCTGGGAATCAAACCGACGGTATTGCAGTTATAAAAAAGACTTGCACAGAATTTATGGGTGGATTCGGTTTTGCAAACAAATGGGACGCGGACGAGCGCGGAAAACGCGGATAAAAAACCAGCGTCTTTGGCGTTTATCCGCGTCCCATATTAAATTCGCAGAAAATCAGTTTGCTTTAACGGTTCTCCGGGGTTAAGTGGGGCTTTGGTACATGGACAACACGGAATGCGCGGATTTCCTCAACCTTTTCAGAAAATCTCCGTGTTGTCCGTCCAATCGGTGTACAAAAAGGGTTTTCCCATCGAATCCCAAAAAGCCGTTTTAACTCTTGTCCAAATATTTCAATCCTGACCCCGTATTGAATAACACCACCCTTTCATCGGGGTGGATCCATTTCTGTTCCACGAGTTCCTTTAAGGCGGCAAGGGTGGCGGCGCCTTCCGGGGCGGCGAAGATGCCCTCGGCTCGCGCCAGTTCGTGCTGGGCTTTGATGATTTCTTCATCTTCCACGGCAATGGCTGTGCCGTTGCTCTCGTACAGGTCGCGCAGGATCAAATGGTCGGCGAAACTTTTCGGCACACGCAGACCGGATGCGATGGTATGGGCGTTCGTCCAGAAATCGCAGAATTCCGCTCCTTTTCCGAACGCCAGCGGCACGGGGGCGCATCCCGCTGCCTGCACCGCCACCATGCGCGGACGTTTCCTGGTTTCCAGCCAGCCGAGTTCCTCCATCTCCTTGAAGGCTTTCCACATGCCGACCAGCCCCGTCCCGCCGCCAGTGGGATAGATGATGACGTCGGGCAGTTCCCAATCGAAATGTTCCGCCAGTTCATACCCCATGACCTTCTTGCCTTCGGCGCGATAGGGCTCTTTGAATGTCGAAACGTCGAACCAGCCTTCCTCGCGCGCCTTCTCCCCCGCCATGCCCGCCGCATCGCTGATGATGCCGTCGATCAGGATCACTTCCGCGCCGACGATGCGGCTTTCTTCGATGTTCGCATGAGGCGTGTCGTTGGGCATGTAGATCATCGCCTGCATTCCGGCGCGCGCCGCATAAGCCGCCATTGCCCCGCCCGCATTCCCCGCGGTGGGAATAATGACTTTTTTGACGCCGAGTTCCTTTGCCTTGGAGACCGCCGCCGAGAGTCCGCGCGCTTTGAAGGAGCCGGTCGGGTTGCTGCTTTCCTCCTTGACGTACAACTGAGTCAGCCCAAGCGTTTTTCCGAGACTGTTGAGCGGCAATAACGCTGTGTCGCCTTCGCCCAATGTGACCTGATTGGAAGGGTCAAGAACGGGCAGCACTTCGTGCCAGCGCCACATCCCGCGCGGGCGGCGGCTGATTTCATCCCGGTCCACTTCGGCGCGGGCTGAATTCAGGTCGTAATTTACCAACAGCGTGGATTGGCAATCCGGGCAGTAGGTATGGATTTGTCCGGTCTGGTATGTTTTACCGCAGCCGGAGCATTGCAAATCGGAAAGATAAGACGTTCTTGCATGGGTATTTTTGTTTTTCAATTTGACGGAATATGACATTGTTTGCGTCCGTGTATGTTTTTTTTATTTTACTTTACGGCGGGCGAGGGGATGAACGCCTCCACCCGTGCCCATAGTTCCCGGATGTTGATCGGCTTGGACATATATATATCACACCCTGCGGAAAGCGCCTTCTCCGCGTCGCCTTTCAGGGCGTTGGCGGTGATGGCGATAATGGGGATATATGCCAGATCGATCTTTCGATTGGCTCGCAGCCTGCGCGCCACTTCATACCCGTCGATGTCGGGCAGGTTGATATCCAACAGGATCAAATCCACATCGTTTTGTTCGGCGGTCTCCACACCCGTCAGACCGTCCCCGGCTTCCAGCACGGCATATCCGCGCGATTCCAAGGCGCGTTTTACCAGCGTCATATTATCCGGGTTGTCTTCTATATATAAAACCGTGTTTCCCATAAATGGTTCCTCCTTTAATAGATACCGCTTTCGATTTTGTCTTCGATGACGTTGATGACCTTGTCCACGAATTTGCGCGCGGTCAGGGTTCCTTTTTGATAGACCGCCTCGATATGACCGTTGAGCCGCTCCCGCTCCCCGGCGGTGATGTCTTTGGCGCTGACGACCACCACGGGAATGTCCTTCGTGCGCGGGTCCAGTTTCAATTCCTCCACGAACCCAAACCCGTCGAGTCCGGGCATCATCAGGTCGCTGACAATCAGGTCGGGGAGTTTTTGACGCGCAATGGAGAGTCCCTCCCAGCCGTCCCTGGCGTGGAAGAGGCGGTAGTTCTTTTTGCTTTCGAGCAGGCGGCGGATGAGAAGCGCGTCGTCGTCGTTGTCGTCCACCAGTAATACGGTGGTGGTTCGTTCGTCCAGGTTTTCGAGAGCGGCTTGCAAACCCTCGCGCGGGGCGGGAGATTGATCCTTGCTGAGATGGACGTCCACAGCCCACTGGTCGCCGAGGACGTGTTTTTCGACGGGGAAGGTGTGACCCGTGCAGTTGACGACGACGGTTTCTTCGCGCGCGATGACGCCTTGCTTGGATAATTTTTCGAATCCGGCGAAGGCGACGGCGGTTGCCGGCTCGACAGCCATTCCCTCGCTCTTGGCGAGTTTCTTCATTGCATTGTAGGCTTCGAGGTCTGTCACGGCTTCCATTGTGCCGCCGTATTGTTGTATGAGCGCCCATAACCGGGTGTAGGATTCGCCGGGATCGCCGGTGGAGAGAATGATGATGCGCGTATCGGGGATGACGGGGGCGGCAATTTCCCTGCCTTGTTTGAACGCCTTGACCATCGGCGCGCAGCCTTCCGCCTGGATGATGGCGAGTTTGGGAATTTTGTGAATCAGCCCCATCTCGAACATTTCCTTGAAGCCGCTGTACACGCCGAGGGGTCCCATCCCCCCGCTGACGGCTTGAATGTACCAATCCGGGGCGCGCCAGCCGAGTCCTTCCACGATCTCGTAGGCGATGGTCTTCATGGATTCGCGGGCGGGGATGGAATTCGAGCCGCGATCCAGGTGGAGGTTTTTTCGTTTGGCAAACTGCGCGGCGATCTGTTTGGTCTGGTCGTAGTTGCCGCTGACGCGGATGACTTCCGCGCCAAAGAGGGCGGCTTCGCGCAGTTTTTCCTGCGGCACGAGGCTGGTCATGAAGACCCAGAGTTTGATGCCCGCGCGGGCGCAGGCGGCGGCGTAGGCGACTGCCGCGTTGCCGGTGGAGGCGATCACGGCTTCGCGGATTCCGTTCTCGTTCATGGCGGCAACGGCGACGGCGGCTTGCCTGTCCTTGAAGGAGGAGGTCGGGGCGTAGCGTTCGTCTTTGATGTAAACAGAATCAAGCCCGAGGTCCGGCGCGAAGCGTTGCGAAAGCCAGAGGGGTGTGCCGCCTGCGGGGTACAGGTCGAGGGCGGCGGGGTCTTTCAAAGGCAGGACGTCCTGATAGCGCCACATGTTTTTGGGGCGGTTGGGGATGCCGCGCAGGATTTCGCGTTTGAAGGATTCGTAGTCGTAGCGCGGTTCCAACCATTGCGATTCGCATGTTTTGCAAACGGCTGGTTTGAAAGGTTCGTAGGGTTGTTTTTCGCCGCAAGCGGCGCATTGAAGGAAGAGGGGAGAAGCCATGTTATTTGCCTCTTGTGACGGGTTCCGGGTCTGCGATTTTTGCTTCGATGGGCAGGAAGATGTAGAAGGTGGAGCCTTCGCCTTCCACGCCGCTGCTTTCTGCCCACAGGCGTCCGCCGTGCATTTCGATGAGGCGGCGGCTAATGGGCAGCCCCAGCCCCGTGCCGCCCGCTTTGCGGGTGGTGGAGGAATCCACCTGGGTGAATTCTTGGAAGATGGTTTCGAGCTGGTCGGCGGGGATGCCGATGCCGGTATCTTTGACTGCGACAAGCACGTTGTTTTTTTCACAGACGGCGCGGAGGGAGATTTTTCCCTTTTCGGTGAATTTGATGGCGTTGGTGACGATGTTGATCAAGACCTGGCGCAGGCGGGTGCGGTCGGCGCTGATCTCGACTTCCCTGTCCGAGTCGGGTTCGATGACGAGGGCAATCCTCTTGTCGCTTGCAAGCAGCCCGGTGATGCCGGTGACTTCCTCGATGATCTCGTTCAGGTTGAAGGTTTCGACGGTGAGGTTGAGCGTCCCGGATTCGATCTTTGCCATATCCAGCACGTCGTTGATGAGGTGAAGAAGGTGTTGACCGTTTTTCTGGATCAATTTGAGATCGTTATCCATGTTGGGTGTGAGGGGACCATCCAGCCCCTCGATCATCACATCTGCAAAGCCGAGGATGGAGTTGAGCGGCGTGCGCAATTCATGCGACATGTTCGCAAGGAAGGAGGATTTGAGACGGTCCAGTTCCATTAATTCTTCGGCGCGCTGCTGCAATTCCTCGGTCAGGCGCAGGGTTTCGATGTGAATGCTGGCTTGCGCGGCGATTGCCGAGACGATTTCAGTCATTTCGGGGGAAACGTGACCCAAACCGGATACAGCCAGTTGACCGATGGCTTCCCCGCGGACGACGATGGGGTGCGAAAGGTCAATGCTGGAAGGCGGAGCGCTCAAAGGCTGAACCTGATTCGAATCGTAAAGAAAGCCGAGCGACTTCTTCTTTTTCTTTGCGCGCTCGGAGTATTCGCGCCATTCCTCGCGGGTCAGGCGGCGGGCGGCTTCCTCTGCTTCGGCGCGAGCGCGAGCGGCTTCCGCAAGCAGGCGCAGGTTTTCCACTTGCTGGGCGACCTGCCTGGCAACCGCCGAGACCATCGCCTTATCTTCATGGGTCGGCGGGCGCGCGGGGTCGGATTTGACGAGCAGGCTGCCGATGTGTTCGTCCAGCACTTCGATGGTTTCATGGATGTCCGCCTCATCAACGTTCGGATTTGCGACGGGGGCGACCTCCGCCTGATCGTACAGGTATCCGATGCGCTCGTTGTTGCGGATTCCATCGAGGAAGGACGCCCAACTTTCGTGGATGAAACGACGGCTTGCCGCCTCCGCCTCCGCCCGGGCTTGTTCGGCGGCGGTCAGCAGGCGCAAACTCTGAATCTGAAGCGAAGCGCGCTGGGCGATTGCTTCCGCCAGGCTGGCGTCTTCTTTTGTCCATCCGCGTTGGGGAGGCGGCTCGGCAACGATCCTGCCGATGGCTCCGTCTGTTCCAACGAGGGGCAATTGGAGGACGTTATGGTCGTTTCGCGGCGTTTCGATGGCGGAAGACGGCATGGATTCAAGCCGCGTTCCGGCATAGACGTAACCGACCTGTTCCTTTTCATATAAGGCGGGCGAACCGGCGCGGGTCGAGCTCGCCGGTTCCCGGTCATGCAAGATGCGGGCTTCCATTTCGGCGACGCGCGCTCGCAGCGCTTCCAACTCGCGTTGGATGGCTTCCGTTCCGGCGTCTGGGTGCCCAGCCAGGCGTTCGATATCCGCAAAGAGCGCCGCCAGCCGCTGGCGGGATTTGTCCGTCATACGCTAACCTTGTTTCCCGTCGCGGACGCTCAACTGGGCGATGGTGCGGGGAGCGCCGAGGGCATGACCCAGTTCGCGCGCCGCAATTTGCAGAACGGCTTCCACGCTGGTGGCGCTTTGGATCTTCTGGCTGATGAGGTTCAGCCTCGATTCCCGTTCAGCCTGTTGTTGCGCCAGCGAGAAGGTGCGGGCGTTTTGCAGCGCGACTGCCACCTGTGCGGCGAGCGTGGTCTGAATGCGGATGTCGTCATCGGTAAAGTGATCCGCTTGATCCGCCTGCGCGTCGAACACGCCCAATACCCTATCGCCGACGATCATCGGCACGGCCAGCTCGGAGCGGGTTTCCGGCAGGAGCGGGTGGGGCAGGAAGTCCGGGTCGGAGCGCACGTTATTCACGAAGAAGCCTCTTCGTTCGCGGGCGGCGCGCGCCACGAGGGATTGCTCGCGGTTGAGCGGGATGCGGCGTCCTTCCGTCACCATTTGTTTGCCGACCTCGCCCGCGCCGGCGGAAAGTTCCAAAGTGTCTCCCGCCTCGTTCAGCAGGTAGATGTGAGCGTGATACAGGTTGAAGGAACGCTTGGTGAGGTCCACCACTTCCTGCAACAGGCGGTCGGTCTCGATGATGGTGGCGGCGGCGGTACTCACGTTTGCCACCACTTCCAATTCCGCCGCGCGTTTTTCCACTGTCAGTTCCGTCTCTTTGCGCTGCGTGATGTCGAAGCGGACGGCGACGTATTTGACCGGCTTGCCGCGCTCGTTGAGGATGGGCGCGATGGTGGTATCCACCCAGTAAATAGATCCGTCTTTTGCCTTGTTGCGGATTTCGCCGCGCCATACCCTGCCGTTGGCGATGGTGACCCACAAATCGCGGATGTATTCCTTTGAATGGTAACCGGAGTTTAGGACGCGGTGATCCTGCCCGATCAATTCCTCACGGGTATATTTTGAGATCTGAACGAACTTGTCATTGACGGATTCGATCCTGCCGCTCACATCCGTGATGGCGACGATGGCGCCTTCGCTTACCGCGCTCTGGAAACCTGCCAATTCCGCGGAGGTGGCAATGGTCTTTTCATACTGGCGGATGTTTTGGATGGCGATTGCGGTCTGGTTTGCAATGGATGAGATCAGGTTGGCATCCTGTTCCGAAAGGCTGTTTGCCGCATTGTTTTGCACGTCCAGCACGCCCAGCGCCTGTCCGCCTGCGAGGATCGGCACGGCGATTTCGGATTTGGTCTCCGGCAGGAGCGGGTTGGGGAGCCAGTCCGGGTCTTTGGAAGTATCCGGGACGAGCACGAATTCCTTTGTTTCGGCGGCGCGCCCAACAAGACCGCGTCCGCGCGGGATTTTATGCCCGCGTTCGAGCAGGGTCTTTCCGGCTTCCCCCGTTCCGCCTGTCATGGTCAGGTTTTCGCCGTCGGCATCCAACAGGTAGATATGGGCGTGATAATAGTTGAAGGCGGATTGCAGCTGTTCCACCACTTCGACCGCCAGTTGTTGGAGATCGAGGATGGAGGAAATCCTGCGGCTGACTTCGGCGGATGTTTCCACTGCCTTCGAACGCTGGAGCAATTGAGCGGTCATGTCGTTGAAGGTGGATGCCAGGACGCCGAGTTCGTCCTGGCGTTCGATTGCGATGCTTGTTTCCAGATTGCCCGCTGCAATGGCTGTGGCGCCATCTTTAAGTTCCAGAATGGGTTGTACGAATGAGCGCGATACCGTGAATGCAATTGCGAGCGCAAGGGCGATCACAATGAAGCCAGCGACCGAAATGGCAGCAACGATGAAGTTCGTCAATTGATTGGCAGTGGCGAGAGATTCGCTTTCGTCAATCTTTGCGATGAACGCCCAATGGAGGTTGCCGATGTCCATCGGCTGCCACGCGGCAAACGCAGGCGATCCGCGATAGTCTATGATGGGTCCGGAACTGGTTTCGCCTGCCAGCGCGCTGTTGGAGGATATGGTGTCCACTTTTACTTTCAACAGTGAGTCCGGGGTAAAAAACGATTCGGTTCGGAAGAGTTTATCTTCGCCAACGAGGAAGGTCTCACCGGTTTCGCCCAAACCCGTGCGCTCCTGCATGATTGCGCTGATTCTGTCAATGGATAATTGAGCGACAAATACTCCCATCGCCCGCCCGGAGTCATAAATCGGCGCGGCGATGAATGCGGCTGGCGCTCCTCCCGACGGTGTGTAAAATTCAAAGTCGCTGAACACGACCTCTCCCGCTGGCAGAGCTAAAGCTTCCTGAAAGAGTTCAGCCAGATGGGTGTTGGCGTATTCCCCGTTGATCAAATTAGTGCCAAATTCATCCTCTTTTGTAAGCGTGTATATGATTTGCCCGTTGCGATTGATCACAAACACATCGTAAAAACCAAAGGTGTCCTTAATACCCGCTAAATATGGCGTTGATTGGCGGTGCGCGGTTGTGTAGTCACTGTTATCGCCGGCGTCCACGCGGTCGGGTTTTCCGAGGTACAAGGAACGCACGACGTTTGGTCCCGCCGCATTAAACCCGTCATTGAGAGTTGAGAGCGCGCTCACCATGGATGGAGCGTTTGAGTTGAGTCTGACGTTGTTTGCGCGTTCGGAAAAATATGTGGTCAATTGCTCGTATTTGAGAGTGCGTATCGCTTCCAATTGCGCCAGCGCATTTTCCTGCAGGGTCTGACGGAGTTGGGATATGGTCAATATCCCGATGAATGCACTGACAACCAATACCGGAAGCGCTGCCATGAGGACGGTGATGCCTGCCAGTTGATTGCGGATGGACGTCCTGAAGCGGTCAAATGTGAACCATTTGGTTGAGTTTTTGTTATCCATTACGTTACTCTTTCTATTGCCCGGTGGTGCGATTGATGTCCGGGCGCAGTTTGCAAATGCGGGAAGGATACGATCAGGCTGCGGTACACCTGCCTGATCTGGGATGGGTTTCCTTCGATGCGGGCGGGGAGATGCGCGCCCGTCTCGTCGAGGATTTGTCCCTTTTCCTGCGCCTGGGGTTGGAATTCATCCGCGACTTCCATCACAGGGCGGCACCCATGGTCTCGCGCCTTTCCTCCGCCTGGCGAAGGTCCGCGCTGGTCAGTTTCAACATGCTTTCGACCCGTTCGAGCATGTTCCCGGCGGACGTCTGAATGTGACCGACGTACTCCCGTTGCTGGGCGTTGAGCGGTCCCGCCTTTGTGAGCAGGTCGCTGTATTGGGTGATGAATGCGATTGGATTTTTAAGGTCGTGTGAAACGGCGACGAAGAATTCGTTTTGCATCCTTTTGAGTTGTTCCCGTTGCCAGGCGGCGTTTTCGTACAGCCGCGCGTTCTCGATTGCAATTGCCGATTGGGTGGCGATTGCCTGCAAAAGCAGGAGATTTTCCTGCGAAAAATAATTTTCCTGTTCATGCGTCAGGAACAACAGCCCCAGCAGCCCGCGCCGTCCAAATATGGGCGCGACCGCCGCCGAGCGGACAGAGGCGGCAGCGGGCATTTTCCAAATAGGATCGCTTTGGGTATCGTTTACGATCATCCCTTGGCGGGTTTCTGTGATGTGTTCGAGCAGGCTTCTTTGGATGTCCATGTGTCCCCTTTCCTCCCCGCCGTTGGAATCCGGAACTTTATGCCATTCGGTCGCATTGCCCGCCTCATCCAGCAGGACCATGTGACCTTCCATCGCTCCCAGCGCTTCCACCACGCGCTTCAGCGCCGCGTTCGCGATCTCTGCCGTATTTGCGCACTCGCTCAACTCCTTGCCGATTTCCGGAAGCAGACTCAATTCACGATTGCGGCGGCGGATGATATCCTCCGCCTCCTTTACGCGCAGTTTGGCGCGGATACGCGCCATTAACTCGCGGCGGTCGAACGGCTTGGTCACATAATCATCGGCTCCCAGGTTCAAACCGAACTGCACATCCATGGGCTCCAGCCGCGCCGCCGTCAAAATAATGACGGGAATATGCGCCGTTGCGGGGTTTGCGCGAATCTCTTCAAGGATGGCGAAACCATCCTTGTTGGGCATGTTTATATCCAATAAGATCATGTCCGGCAGTTCATTCCGCGCTTTGTTTAGCGCTTCCAACCCATCCATTGCGCTGATATGGTCATAGCCTTCATTTTCGAGATAGCGGGTGAGCAGGGTAATGTTATCGGGCATATCGTCTGCCACGAGGATCTTGAATCTTCTCTTCGGCGCAGGCGACTTGCCGAGCGGTTTTTTTGTTTGATTCATTTCTTCGATTGCCTGCGCCGCGATCTGACAAATGCGCTCCGGGCGGACAGGTTTGAGAATTACTTCATTGACTCTTAATCGTTGCGAAGACACTTTTAACCCCGGCACGTCATAGGCTGTGATGAGATATGTATACGAAGGCTTGCCGCCGGGGTGGTTTTGGAGTTTTTCGATCAATTCCAGACCGGTCATCTCCGGCATAATCATGTCTGTGATCAAAATATCCACAGCGGTGTGCCGCACCTTATCGAGAGCATCCTGCCCGCTGGTTGCCGAAGTCACCTGAATGGACGCTCCCAACTGTGACAGCGCGCGCGCCAGCATGGTGGCGGTATTGGGATGATCGTCCACAACGAGGATGCGAACAGGGTATTGATCTTGCGGGGGGCTTTCCCGGTTCATGCCGCTATTCTTGCATTAAACCACCCGCATCGAAGTTTGTAATTGTTTGGGGAAAGTTGGCAAAAGTTGGCGATCTATTCCCCCGTTTGTCGGTTTTTTGAAAAATTGGATGAGACGCTTCGCAAATCGGCTATGACTGTAGCTGTCGCCACTATCGGGGAAAATTACTCCGGCACGAAGCGATATCCGCTCCCCCGCACATTGAGGATGCGAACCGGCTTTTGCGGATCCGGTTCGATGGCTTGGCGGATGTGGTGGATGTGCCATTTTGCCAGTTCCTGCGCTTCACGCATGTTGGCTTGATAGCCCTGCGCTTCCGCCACCAGCGTTTGGTAGTCCACCACGGTTGGCGCGTGGCGCGCCAAAACCAGCAGGTAGTCGAAGGAAGTGGGGGGCAGGTCTATGGTCTCTTCGTTGATGGCGGCGCGGCGCGCGAGCAGGTCCAGCGTGACTGCGCCGCGCTTTAGAAAACGGACTGGCTCCGGGTTTATTGCAGGCGCCCCGTTACCTTTCCCTTCGGTTTCCCCGTTTTCCAGGCGCTTTAACTCGTTTTGCAATGCCTCGATCTGACGGGTAATCTCGCGGATGCGTTTTTCCTTTTGCAGGTTTGCAAGAACGGCTTTTGCCCGCTCTATGACAGTTTCCGGTTTGAGAGGCTTCAACAAATAATCCGTTGCGCCATGTCGTAACGCTTCCACCGCTGAATTCACGTCGGGCTGCGCGGTAAACAGGATGACGGGCAGGGACGGATCGCTGGCTTGAATCTGTTTAAGCATCTCCAAACCCTGAATGCCGGGCATGCGCAGGTCTGTGAGAACCAGGTCGAAGGTTGTTGTTTTTAGAAAATCCAGCCCCTGCTCGGCGTTTTCAGCGGTGGTTACTTCAAAGCCCGCCTGCTGGAGGATGCGCGCCAGTGTTTTGCGGAGCGAGGCTTCATCGTCTATGATAAGAATATGACCCGTAATCTTCATTTGCTCTCTCTATTTTGAACCGGCAGCCAGACCCTGAAAACCGCGCCCTGGTTCAGATTGTTTTCAGCGGAAATACGTCCCCCGTGGTTTAGAACGATCTCGCGTGAAATGGTCAGCCCAAGCCCCGTCCCGCCCGGTGAATTTGTGATGAAAGGTTCGAAAATATCCGGCAGGATGGATTCTGAAATTCCAGGACCCATATCGGATACGGAAAAGACAATTTCATTCACGTCGCTCAGGAATTTTGTGCGCGCCGTCAGAATGCCTCCTTCGGCAGACATGGCTTCTATGCCGTTTACGAACAGATTAAGCGCAACCTGCCGGATCTGGTCTGATATTGCCGGCACAAGGGGCAGGTTGGGATCCGCGTGGAATTCAAAGGCGACCCGGTTTTTTCTCAGGTGGGGAACGAGCAGCGCGTGAACATCTTCGATAATGTCATTGATCTGGGTTGGCTTTCGTTCGTCCGCCCGGGTGGGGCGATAGGTATCCCGCAGGCGTTCGATCATGCCAGACATGCGTTCCGATTCCGCCAGCACAATATCCAGGTCCTGTCGTCCCTGTTCGGAGAGTCCCTTTTCCTCCTTAAGGAGGAAAAGGGCATTGTGGATGGCTTGAAGCGGGTTGTTCAACTCATGGGAAACAGAAGCAAGCAATCGTCCCATGATGGCGAGGCGTTCGTTCTGGATTAACTGGTCGCGCATCGCCTTTTCCTGCTGGTGCGCCATTTTCAGGTCTTCGTATAGTTTTGCCTTTTGCAGGGAGATCGCAAGCTGCCCCGCCACGGCGCTGACCAGTTGCTGGTCGCGCAGCGTGAAGGTCTTTGGCGGAGCCTGCTGAACATCCAGGATGCCGAACAACTGCCCTCCAACCTTGACCGGAATCGCCATTTCAGATTGTGTCTCCGGCAGGAGGGGATTGCGGACAAAAAACTCCGTCTCGTTCACATTATTGACGCACAGGGGAGAGGACGTTTCCGCCGCGCGCCCAACGATGCCTGTCCCTGCGCCCAGACGATGCTTTCGCTCATGCAGTTTCCTACCAACCTCTCCGCTGGCGGCATGCAGGAACAGATCGCCGGTTTTCGGCTCGATGATGTACACCTGAACGTGATAGTAGCCAAAATTGACCTGAAGCAATTCCACGACATCTTTCAATAGGTCGTCGGCATTGAACGCCGCCAACCCCTGGGTGACGTAATATAAGGCGTTTGCTTCCTTCAGAGCCTGGCGGGTGTTTTCCAAAAGGCGGGCGTTTTCCAGCGCGATGGCGGCATGGTTTCCCAGCGAGCGCAGCAGGCGCCCGTCGCTTTGCGTGAACGCGTATGGAATTTTGCTTTGCACGCTGATCGTTCCGAGTTTTCGCTCCCCGCTGGAGATGGGAGCTGCCATCAGGGAACGATAGGTCGGTTTAAAGTCGCTCTTCAAAAACCTGCCGTCCTTTTTCACATCGGCAATATTGATGGTGTCCCCGCTTTCGATGGCTTGCCCTGCAACGCCCTCCCCGAGGCGCATTTTCTTCTTCCCCTCATTCGAAGAACTCAACCCCGTCACCGCTTTGGGAATAAGAATCTCTCCCTGCTCGTCCAAAAGATGGATGACGGCTTGTTCCGCCCCCGAAACCAGTTTCTTCGCGGAAGCCGCGATCAAATCCAGCAGGTCCATCAATCCGATGCGTTCGGCTTCGCCAAGCGAATGCGCGATCTGGGACAACGCTTCCGACTCTCGCAAACGTTTTCTGATGACGTTCGACGACTGCTCCAGGGCGTTGTACAGTTTGGCGACTTTGGCTTCCGCTTGTTTGCGTCGAAATGCCGTCCCCAATTGCGCGGCTATGGCGGAGATGAGGGTCATCATCCCCTCATCCTCCTGCTGTATTTCGCTCATGAAAAACACCATGACAGCCACAAGCCTGTTTTTCATGAAAACGGGAATTCCCATTGCGGCTTTTAATCCGAACTCCCTGGCAATGTCAGCGCGTAGAAAATTTGTATCGAGGGTTGTATCCGGTATGAACGCCGCTTTTCCGGAGGACCAAACTCGCCCGGGGAGTCCGGTTTCCGATGTAAATTTATATTCAATGCTTTTGCGTCGAAACCCCTCCAGGTTTGGGTCCTTATAAAAGCAGGGTGAACCAAGTTCGAGTTGTTTACCGTTATCCGAAAGTATCCATATTTCGCCGAGGTCCCAGCCGGCATTTTCACAAATTACGCGCATGGTCTGTTCGAGCGCGGAATCGAAATCCTCTGATTCGGCGATGATCTGGGTCAATTTAAGCAGCAGCCGCATCTCAAGGTCCGCCCTTTTGCGGTTGGTAATATCCCGTAAGAACACCGAGAACACCAGCCTGCCGTTGAATTCCAGTTTTGCAATGGACGCCTCCGCCGGGAATTCTTCCCCATTTTTTCGCAATCCGTAAATCTCCCGCCGCTCTGCCATGGAGCGCGACGCTTCGAGCGATTCCGAGAAATTCACCATGTGTTTGCGGTGTGCCTCGACGAAACGGGGCGGGATCAGGATGTCCAGCGGTTTGCCGACCACCTCCCCGGGGGCATACCCGAAAATGGCTTCCGCGCTTTTATTAAAGGACAGGATGCGCTGGGATTCATCGAGGAAAAGGATGGCTTCCGCAGCGTTGTTCAGGATGTTCGCGAGCATGGATTCGTTGCCCTGAATATTGTCCCGCGTTGGGTTACGCTTGGATTTGGATGAAACGGAGGGTGTCATTCCCTGTATTTTAACGTATTCCATCCCTGTGATTATTTCAATTGCAGGACTGTCGGTTGCGCCCACCCCCACGCAGGCGGGTGTTGTGTTTATAAATAAAATGGGTTAACATGCACGTGAATTTATGGCGGTAGGGTATGAGAAGAAAAATTCAAAATCCACCACAAACAGGATACGAGACTCTTTTTCCCGGTGTCATAAAACTCGCGCGTGAAGCCATCATTGTGATGGACGAGCGGCAAAACATCGTCGTTTTCAATGAAGGCGCCGAACGGATATTCGGATATAAGGCGTCCGAGGCGCTTGGAAAACCCTTGAACATCCTCCTGCCGCCATACTCGTCAGATACTCACTCCCGCCAGGTAAAGGAATTTTTGAATGCGCCGGAATCCGCGCGCGATATGAGCGACAGGCGCGAAATATCGGGGCGGCGCAAGGATGGGACGATCTTTCCCGCCGAGGCGAGCATCGTAAAAATAAGAGAAAACGACAGGGTTTTCTTTGGGGCGATCTTGCAGGACATCACCGAGCGCAGGGAAGCGCAAAGAAAGATCGTGGAAAACGCCAGATTCACAAGCGCGATATTAAATTCGTTGTCTGCCGAAATTGTCGTGACCGATCACCGGGGTGTGATCGTCTCCGCCAATGAAGCCTGGCGGGAATTTGCAGACTGTAACGGCGCGGATGCGGTCACATGCGCGCCGATTGGCGTAAATTATCTGGACGTGTGCGAAAAGGCGGCTCTGGCGGGCGATGAAAATGCGATAGAGGCGTTGGAGGGAATCCGCCAGGTATTGAACGACGCAAAGCCCTCTTTCACAATGGAGTACCCCTGTCACAGCCCGGATACCCGGCGCTGGTTCGTCATGCGCGCGCTTCCGTTGAAGGACAGAACCGGCGGGGTCGTCATCACCCATCAGGATGTGACGCCGCGCCGGTTAAGCGAACAACGCCTTCGCGAGACGCAGCGCATCGCCCGCGTCGGCAGCTGGGAACTCGACCTGATCGAAAACCGCCTCCACTGGTCCGACGAAATTTACCGCATCTTTGAGATCGAAAAATCCATGTTTGGCGCCTCTTATGAATCCTTCCTGGCTCTCATTCACCCGGATGACCGTCACAGGGTGAACGAGGCTTACACCCGCTCCCTTAATACCCGCGAACCGTATGAAACCACCCACCGCCTGCTCATGCCGGACGGACGCGTCAAATTCCTGCATGAACGCGGTGAGACGTTCTATGCGGCGGATGGACGCCCTGTCCGCTCGGTGGGGATGGTGCAGGATATTACCGACCGTAAACAGGCAGAGGAGGCGCTGCTGATCAAGGACAGCGCCATGGCGTCCTCCATCAGCGCCATTACGCTGGCGGATATGGAGGGACGCCTGTCGTATGTCAACGAGGCGTTCCTGATCATGTGGGGGTATGACCATGAGGACGAAGCGCTTGGACGTCCAATCGTTTCCTTCTGGGATTCTGAAGAGCAGGCTGGCAGGACGCTCCGGGCGGTCAGGGACAAGGGCAATTGGATTGGGGAAATGCGCGGCAAAAAACGGGACGGGACCCTGTTCGACGTTTTAATCTTCGCCAGTTTGGTCAAAGTGGCGGAGAGCCAGCCGATTGTGATGGCTTCCTTCCTCGATATTACCGAGCGCAAACGGGCGGAAAAGGAACTTCAGGATCGGGAAAAAAGACTTCAGGAAATTGTTGATGCGGCGCCCTTCGGCTCGCACATCTATGAACTCATCAATGATAAACTGATTCTGATCCAAGCCAACCAGTCTGCCAACGATATTCTCGGGGTCGATCACGACGCCCTGCTTGGGAAACCCCTGGAGGTTGCCTTCCCCTCGCTGGTGAAAACGGAACTGCCGGTCCGTTTTAAAGAGGCGGCGAGTTTCGGCTCGAAATTCAGCCTTCCGCAGCTCAATTATGACGGGGAAGGCACGTCGAGCATCTTTGAGTTTCACGCCATTCAAGTCGGGCAAAATCAAGTGGCGGCTTTTTTCCGCAATGTGACCGAACTCGCAAAGGCGTACGATGAGACCTTGGTGGGATGGGCGCGCGCGCTTGAATTCCGCGACAAGGAGACCGAGGGGCATACCCAGCGGGTGACCGACCTCACCATGCGCCTCGCGCGGAAGGTGGGGGTTGCCGAGGAAAAGATAGTGTATATCCGTTGGGGGGCGCTTCTGCACGACATGGGAAAGATCGCCGTCCCGGATCACATCCTATTAAAACCCGATTCTCTGACGGACGACGAATGGACGCTGATGCGCAAGCATCCTGAATTTGCCTATGAAATGCTGTCCCCCATTACTTTTTTGCGCCCCGCTTTGGACATTCCCTATTGTCATCATGAAAAATGGGACGGCACCGGCTATCCGCGCAGACTGAAGGGGGAAGAAATTCCGCTCGCGGCGCGCATCTTTGCCGTCGCCGATGTGTGGGACGCGCTCTTATCAAACCGCCCCTACCGCCCAAAATGGGGGGAGGAGCGGGCGATTGAACACATACGGCAGTGTTCCGGGACGCATTTCGACCCCATTATCGTTGACAGTTTTCTGGAACTCATCGAAGAGGACAATCAAAACAAAAGCCCCAAAACAAAGTTTTAGGGCTTTTGTTCATTTACTTCGCGTATTCCGTTGACCTTGTTTCGCGGATGACCGTCACGCGGATCTGACCGGGGTACTGCATGGTCTCTTCGATCTTCTTGGCGATGTCGCGCGCCAGCCTGGTGGAGCCGAGGTCGTCTATGGTTTCGGGTTTGACCAGCACGCGCACTTCGCGCCCCGCTTGGATGGCGAAGGCTTGCTGCACGCCTTCGAAGGACATGGACATTTCCTCCAGCGAGCGGATGCGCTTGATGTACGCCTCCAAGTCCTCGCGCCTCGCGCCGGGGCGCGCGCCGGAGATGGCGTCTGCGGCTTCGGCGATGACCGCTTCCACGGTTTCCTGATCCACTTCATGGTGGTGCGAAGCGATGGCGTTGACGACGACGGGATTTACGCCGTAGCGTTTGCAATATTCCGCGCCGAGTCCTGCGTGGGTTCCTTCCTGATTGTGGTCCATCGCCTTGCCGATGTCGTGCAGGAAGCCGCCCTGCTTGGAGAGCTCCACGTTCGCGCCGATCTCGGCGGCGAGGATGCCCGCAAGTTTGGAGACTTCCACTGCGTGGGCGAGTTGGTTCTGCCCGTATGATGTGCGGAATTTCAAGCGCCCCATCATCCGCAGCACTTCGGGATGCAAGCCGGTGACGTTCGCTTCGTAGGCGGCTTGCTCGCCCGCTTCGTTGATGATTTTTTCGACGGCTTTGGTTTCATCTTCCACGATCTTTTCGATGTGGGCGGGATGAATGCGTCCGTCCAAAATCAGTTTGGCAAGCGCGCGGCGACCGATCTCGCGGCGCACCGAGTCGAAGCAGGAGATGGTGACCGAGTCGGGCGTGTCGTCCACGATGACGTCCACACCGGCGGCTTGCTCGAAGGCTTTGATGTTGCGCCCGTTGCGCCCCACGATGCGTCCCTTCATTTCTTCGCTGGGCAGGGTGACAACCGCGCGGGTGACTTCCGCCACATGCTCGGATGCCACGCGCTGGATGGCGTCGGCGATGAGTTTGCGGGCGCGCTTCTCGCCTTCCTCCCGCGCTTCCGCTTCGATCTGACGGATGATCCTCGCCATGTCGCCCCGCGCTTCCTTTTCGACAGCAGCGTACAGGTCTTTGCGGGCGTCATCCTGGGTCATCTGCGCGATCTCTTCCAGCTTCTTCACTTGTTCCTCGTGCAGTTTTTCGACCTCGTTGCTGCGCCTGTCAACCTGCGACTGGCGGCGGTTCAGGTTCTGCTCGCGCTGTTCCATTTTGTCGAAGCGGCTGTCCAATTCGGCGCGGCGCTTTTCGAGTCGGTCTGTTTCACGGTTGAACTCGATGCGCCGTTCCTTGATCTCGGCTTCGGCAGCCTGGATGATCTTGGTGGCATTCTCGCGGGCGCTGTTTTCGATCATGCCCGCCTGGGCTTTTGCCGCCTTGATAATATCTTCGGCTTTATCCTGTTTTCCCTTTTCGGCGCGTTCGACCTGGAAGCGGTGGATGAAATACCCGACCACGGCGCCCACGATCAATGCAAGAATGTCAATGGATAAACTTAATGGACTCATATTGATTCCTCATCTTCGTAATGTATTTCCTCCGCGCGCGCCTCGTTCCAGACCTGGGTGACGACCGGCGCGATGACGGAGTAGGGAAAGCCGCGCCTCGCAAGATATTCGGACAATTTTTTGCGGAACCCGCCCCATTCCAGACCTTTGAGCCTGTTTGCCCGTTTCAGGGCGGATTCATACGCCAGGGCTTGTTCATCCACACCGGAGACTGCGGCTTGCACAGTTTCCTCGTCCAATCCTTTTTGACGAAGTTCCATCGTCAGCGCGCGGCGGCTGCGCGGGCGGAAGGCGCTGCGGTTTTCGACCCACGCGCGCGCAAATTCGTTGTCATTGGCAAGGTTGCTCGCGCGGAGTTTTTCGAGGGTGGTTTCGATCACTTCTTCGGAAAACTCGTGCTTGAGCAGGTTTTGCCGTATTTCCTTTTCCGAACGGATGCGGTAGCTCAGGAAGAGCAGAGCCTGTTGCAACGCCCGTTCGCGGGCATCGTTGGCTTGCAGTTCGGCGATCTTCTCATCGGTGAGAACGTCGCCGACCTTGAGCCAGGCGGCGGTGATGCGCGCCAGCCCGAAGGCGAACTCCCCGTCGAGGTGGAGGTTCACCCGGTTGGGGTTTTTCTTCTGCGCTTCGAGGGCGGTGATTTTTTTCATTTTTAAACGCGCACAGCCGAGGCTTCCGACGTGTCGGCCTCGGCTGTGAAAATGTCTGGGTTTGGGCGACCAGTTCCCGGGTCCGGTGTGAGGCGGGGATTGGTCGAATAACGGGATCAAAACGTGTCCCGTTTGGCGCTTCTGATTTAGGTTACAGTTGCCTGTGTTCTCAAAAAATTCTGTCCTAAATGAGATTTCACAAAATAACTCCCAAAATTGGGGGAGGTGTCGCGCGAATTTTCCAGTCAGTTTCAAGCATAGACCGCAGTTGCGGCGGAAGGTTCCAGATGTTTCCTTGATTATACATGAATTTTAAGATTTGTTAACATAACTTTTTCATGCGGCAGGGGTAATAGCATTTGTAAATCGTGACAAATGGAACTATGAGATTTTGCGCCGCTATGCAATAATTAATTCGTTTCAACCACTACTGGAGGCAATATGGCTAAATTAACGCGTGAAGACGCACTCGAATATCATCGGCTGAAAGGAAAACCCGGGAAGGTGGCAATTGTGCCGACCAAACCCATGGATACCCAGCGGGACCTGAGTTTGGCGTATTCTCCCGGCGTTGCGGAGCCTGTGCTGGAGATCGAGAAGAATCCCGAAGATGCTTACGAATACACGTCGAAAGGCAACCTGGTGGGAGTGGTTTCCAACGGGACGGCAATCCTCGGTCTTGGTGACCGCGGCGCGCTGGCAAGCAAACCCGTGATGGAGGGCAAGGGGGTGCTTTTCAAAAAATTCGCGGATATTGACGTGTTCGATATCGAGGTCAATTCGCACGACCCGGATGAGATCATCAAAATCGTCGCCGCAATTTCGCCGACCTTTGGCGGCATCAACCTCGAAGACATCAAGGCGCCCGAATGCTTCTACATCGAAGAGGAATTGAAGAAGATGCTGGACATTCCGGTCTTTCACGACGACCAGCATGGCACGGCGATCATTTCCTCGGCGGGGCTGGCGAACGCGCTGGAGATCGTGGGCAAGAAACACGAGGAAATCCGCCTGGTCATTTCGGGGGCGGGCGCTTCGGCGATCTCGTGCGCGGAACTGGCGATTAAGTGGGGGGTGAAACGCGAGAACATCATGCTGGTGGACTCGAAAGGCGTGGTGCATTCCAAGCGGACGGATTTGAACAAGTACAAGCAGCGCTTCGCATTTGACTTCGACCAGCGTACCCTTGCAGACGCTGTGAGCGGCGCCGACGTTTTCTACGGGCTTTCCGTGGCGAATGTGCTGACGCCGGAGATGGTCAAATCCATGGCGAAAGACCCGATCATCTTGGCAATGGCGAATCCCGACCCGGAGATCAAGCCGGAACTGGCGCGTGAGGCGCGCAAGGACGTCATCATTGCCACCGGACGCTCGGATTACGTCAATCAAGTCAACAATGTGCTGGGTTTTCCGTTCATTTTCCGCGGCGCGTTGGATGTGCGCGCGAAAGGCATCAACGAGGAGATGAAGTTTGCGGCGTCGAAGGCGCTGGCGGCGCTGGCAAAGGAAGATGTGCCGGATTCAGTCATCCGCGCGTACGGAGGCGAGAGCATCAAGTTTGGGCGCGAATATATCATTCCCAAGCCGCTCGATCCGCGCGTGCTGTTGTGGGAGGCGCCCGCCGTGGCTGAAACAGCGATGAAGACTGGCATGGCGCGCAAGACCGTGGACATCGAAGAGTACAAGGAGCAACTGGCGTTCCGGCAGGGGAAGGGCGAGCGGATTCGCTACTTCTTCCAGAACAAGGCGCGTTCGTCGGGCGGGACGAAGCGCGTGGTCTTTGCCGAAGGCGAGGAATCGAAGATCATCCGCGCGGCGTATCAGATCAAGGAGGAGGGCATTGCCACTCCGATTTTGATCGGACGCCCGCAGGTCATTCAGCAGCGCATCGAGGAACTGGGCTTGCCCTGCTGCCCGGATGTGTTCGATCCCTCCGATTTTGAAAGGCACGAGGAATATGCCAAAGCCTATTTTGATCTGCGCGGACGCAAAGGCGTGACGCTTGCCATCGCCCGCAAACGGGTGCGGCAGGTCAACATTCTCGGCGCGATGATGGTCAAGATGGGCGATGCCGACGCCTTCATTTCGGGTCTGACCTACGATTACCCCGATGTCATTCGTCCTGCCTTGCGCGTTCATCATACCGCCCCCGGCGCGGCGCGCGCGGCGGGTGTGTACATCATGATCGTGGACGACAAGGTCTTCCTCTTCACCGATGCGACGGTCAACATCGACCCGACAGCGGAAGACCTGGCGGAGATCGCCTGCCTTGCGGCGGATTACGCCGTGAAGTTGGAGATCGATCCGCATGTGGCATTCCTTTCGTTCTCGAACTTTGGCTCCACGCCTCATCCGCTTTCGGAAAAGGTTCACAGGGCGGTGGCGATGGTCAAGGAACGCCGCCCCGACCTGCCCGTGGACGGGGAGATGCAGGCGGATACGGCGGTTGCGCCGGAGATCATCGAAGAGCGGTATCCGTTCAGCGCGGTGAAGGATGCGAATGTGCTGGTTTTCCCGTCGCTTGAGTCGGCGAACATTGCCTATAAACTGCTTTCCCGCCTCGGAAATGCGAAGGCGATTGGTCCCATTTTGCTCGGTATGGGCGCGCCGGTTCACGTCTTGCAAACGGGCGATGATGTAAATGCCATCGTGCAGATCGCCGCTGTGGCGGTAATGGATGCGATGGGACGCGAAGAGAAGAAGGAAAAGAAGACGAAAAAGAAGTAGGGCGGTTTGACAGTCGATTAGCTTGATGGTTGGATAGTGGAGACCCTGAAGGTTGCAAAGCCCTTGGGGTCTTTTTCATGTCTTTTGCTTGACAAAACGCGAGAATGGAGCAATAATATTGTGTAACTATATTACACAATAAAGAGGTGTTTTATGGAACTTCAAAGGACGCAGATTCTCCTTGAAAAATCCCAGCATCAAACCCTGACAATGATCGCAGGCGAGGAAAACCGTAGTATTTCCGAAATCGTGCGCGAGATGATTGACCGCGAGTTGCGGTATCGCCAGCGCCGCCAGATGCTGCTCGCCGCCCGCGAGCTTCAAGCCGATTACAGAACCGACCCAACCTTGACTGAATTCACGGTACTGGACGGCGATGATTTTCTTTTTGCGGATGACGAAGAATGAAACGGGGCGAAATCTGGCTTGTCAATCTTGATCCCACAATCGGGTCGGAGATCAGGAAGACCCGCCCCGCTGTGATTGTGAGCAGCGATTTGGTGGGAATACTACCGCTCAAGGTAATTGTCCCGCTTACGGATTGGAAGGAACGTTATTCATCCGCTTCCTGGATGATGCGCCTCGACCCGGACGCCGAAAACGGATTGGACAAACCCTCCGCTGCAGACGCTTTGCAAATCCGCTCGGTTTCCGAAGGACGGCTGGTTAAACGGCTGGGAGTAATCCCTCCCTTGCAGGTTGCGCAGATCGTTCAGGCTGTGATGAATGTCCTTCAACGATGATGGGACATCATAACGGGGTAAAATTCAGCCATCCGAAGGAGCGAGGCGAGACATGGACATTCCCCAGTTAGCCGCAGAGGTTGCAAAGTTTTTGGCGCCCTTCCTGCCGTATCTCATTTTGGGTACGGAAGCTGCCGCGAAGGAGGCGGGCAAGCGCTTCGGCAAAGCCGCGTGGGAGAAGGCGGCGGAGTTGTGGGGCAGGTTGAAGCCGAAGGTGGAAGAGAAACCATCGGCAAGGGAAGCCATTGAAAAAGCCGCCCGCAAGCCCCAAGACAAACGCGTATTGGGCAATTTGGAAGTGGAACTCGAGGAGATCTTCGAGCAGGATATTTCGTTTGCCCAGTCCATACGAGCGGGGGATTACAGCGTGGTGATTGGCGGGGATATGGTCGGCAGTAAAGCCGCAGTGGGACCGAATGCGCAGGCAGCAGAGCAGATCTTCAATACCACCATCTACGAAGCGAAACCAACCGAACCCGGGGACGATTTGACACAAGTGTATTTACGCCATCTCGCACAGGATTGCGAGAAACTGCCGCTGGGTTTCATTCACCGTGATTTTCAGGAAAACGAGGGGAAAGTTCTTTTACATGACATTTACACCGATTTGGATGTCAAACCCCCGATCAAGGACAAGGAATATCAGAAACGCCGCAATGAAGAAGAATTCGCAGAAGTATTTTTGGAGCGCGAACATCGTGTTCCTGTGCTGGAAGCGTTGACGCTTCCCAACAAGCAGCGCATCGTGTTGCTGGGCGACGCCGGTTCGGGCAAAACCACCTGCGTTCATTACCTTGCGGCGGCGCTGGCGGAACTGCGCCAAAATACAAAAACTCACAGTCCCCTTCCCGAAGCGCTGACCCGGCATTTCCCCATCCGTTTGATTTTGCGCGAAGTCGCCTCCGCGCATATTCCGCCCAACGCCCGCGACGGCAACGTTGACGTGATTTGGAAAGCCCTGCGCGGCGACCTGACCAAGCGTTTGGGTGCTGATCAAGCGGCGGGATTTTTCCCCGTCTTTCAAAAGCGCGTGCAAAGCGAGCCGTGCTTGATCATGTTCGACGGATTGGACGAAGTCCCCGAGGCGGAAGAACGCCGCGCCTGTCTGCTGAAATCCATTGAATTGTTTTGCGCGGCACTGCCCGCCGAAAGCATCGTTTTGGTGACGGCTCGCCCCTATGCTTACGACAACCCGCAATGGCGTTTGCAGAATTTTGAAACAATGGAACTGCTATCGTTCAGCGCGAAACAGGTCGAGCGCTTTATCGCCCGCTTCTATCGGGCAATCGGACCCGTCAAAGGCTGGGACGAACAGACTTGGGAAAATCGAGGCGCAAGTTTACATCACGAAGTGGAAGCGCAGGAATATTTGCAAAAACTTGCAGAACGCCCGCTGCTGCTGACACTGATCGCCAGCGTGGACGTTAGCGGAGGAAAACTACCCGAAGACCGCGCAGACTTGTACGAGGAAACGGTCGGCTTGTTGTCTCAACGCTGGCAGCGCCGCATCGAAACCCATACAACGGACGGTGAATTATTGGCGGATGAAAACGTCCGCAAGGCGCTCTCGGCAGATCCGAAAAAACTGCGCGACGCCTTGAATTCGCTGGCTTACAACGTGCATGAACGGCAGGGGCGCGAGCCGGATAAAAAGCCGAATGCGCCTGCCGACATTCGCAAGGAGGATATCCTCGGCGCATTTGCGATGATCCTGACCGATGTCCACCCCGGGCTCCTGCTCGATTACCTGGAAAAACGCGCCGGACTGTTGATCGGGCGTGGGGACGGCGCGTATGCGTTTCCGCACCGCTCATTTCAGGAATACCTCGCAGCCTGCCATCTGGCGGACCAATCGGAAACCGCAAAACGCCTGCAAGCCGTTTTGGAAAGCGACCCGGAATGGTGGCGCGAGGTGGTTCTGCTCGGCATCGCCAAGATCCAGCGGGGCGGACTTGGCAACGCGGTAAATGCGGTGAACGCGCTCGTGCCGTGCGCACCGGAAGAACTGGATACGGAAATTACGCAGCTGCACTGGCACACCACCGCCCTTGCGGGGCAAGCCTTGCTTGAAATGCGCCTGCCGCAGAAAAGCGGCGACGTTTTTTACACAACCATCATCAAACGGGTGGCAAAATGGCTGGCACAACTATTGGAAGGCTCGCACCTCACCCCCCGCGAGCGCGCTGAAGCGGGCAACACCCTCGCCAAACTCGGCGACCCGCGCTTTGATGAATCCCGCTGGCAGTTGCCGAAAGAACCCCTGCTCGGATTTGTACACATCTCCGCCGGGGAATTCCTGATGGGAACAAAGAAACAAGACATCAAAGGATTGCTCGAAAAATTCGGCGGGCAGGAGGATTGGTACAAGCCTGAAGTTCCGCAGCACAAACTTCACCTGCCCGATTTCTACATGGCGCGCCACCCTGTGACCGTGGCACAATTCAAGGAATTTGTTCGGGACAGCAAATATGAGCCTGCAAATGAAGCCAGCCTGCGCGGCGTTCCCAACCACCCCGTTCGCTATGTGACGTGGTTCGACGCGCTGGAGTATTGCAAATGGCTGAATGAAAAACTCAAGGAAATTGCGCCTGCCCAAAAGGCTGAATATGAAACAGAGGAGAATTTCTGGCAGGGTATTGGTTCAGGCAAGTTGATCGTCACCCTGCCCAGCGAAGCGGAATGGGAAAAAGCCGCGCGCGGCACCCTCCCCTCTCCCGCCGGGAGAGGGGGCGGGGGTGAGGGAAGGATATTTCCCTGGGGCGATGAGATCACCCCCGAACATGCCAACTATGCCGATACCAATCTCAACACCACCAGCGCAGTGGGCGCATTTCCGAAGGGTGAAAGTCCCTATGGTTTGCAGGACATGAGCGGCAATGTTTGGGAATGGACGCGCAGTATTTACAAGCCCTACAAATATGACCCAAAGGATGGCAGGGAAAATTTGGAGGAGGATGGAGAATCCCCCCGTGTGCTGCGCGGCGGTGCGTTCGACCACTATGTTTGGCTCGTGCGTTGCGCCTCTCGGCTCAGGAACGATCCGCATGACGAGCTCGACTTCATCGGTTTTCGTGTGGTGGTGGTCTCCCATTTTTCCTAACTCTGCGCTCTGCCGCTCTGAATCTCTGTTCCTCTGAATCTCTTGGGGGGTGTGGGGGGCGCGCCCCCCACCGCTTAAAAAACGGCTCTTCAGGATTAAGTGGGGTAATACCCTATTTACCACAGAGCGCACAGAGAGCACGGAGATTTTTTAAAGGTTTTTCTCTGTGGATTC
>JAGUZU010000030.1 GCA_020060625.1 Anaerolineales bacterium
AGCGCACAGAGAGCACGGAGATTTTTTAAAGGTTTTTCTCTGTGGATTCCGTGATCTCTGTGGTAAAAAAAGGGAACCCCACCAAATACCAAAGAGCCTGATTGTATAAGTGTGCTTCCCCGCTTTTTGGCAATAGGGTCTGCGCCTTTACGAAAGTCGCTTTACTTCGTATGGCATACCGTTGATTACAAAATCTTCCCCGTTCACCTCGACTTCCACCTTTACCGATAACATCCGCGCGGGGACGCCCGTGTTCGGATACCAGATACGGTTTTCGATGGGCAAAATCAGCAAGCCGTCTTCGTCGCCGACAGGAGTGAAATCCGCCTTCGGCTCCTGTTTGTAAACCGAAACTCCCAGCGTTTCACACAACTCCTTTGCGAACGAGATCACATCCCGCGATGCCAGCCCGATCTCGCTGATTTGCAGAATCTGCCTGCTGTCGAACGGCGCATCCGTCGCATTTTGCTGGTCATGCCGCGCGATGAACTCAAGGATATTCCCCGCCGCGTCCTTGAAATAGGACGAACTTGCATTCCAAGTCCTGCTGTGAAACTCGTCGTTGCCCTTGTCATCTTTGATAAAGGGAACCCTGGACGCGAACCATTCCCTTGCCTGCATGAACTGATTTTCAGGGATGTTGAAACAGAAGTGATATGCGCCTCGCCACTCCGCCGGAGCTTGGGTGAAAACCAGTGTGCTTTTCCCCGCACCGACGGTTACCACGTCGCCTTCGAGGTGGGCGGGTAAATCCAACAGCGTGGAATAAAAGTCCAGTTGGGCGGGCAGGCTTGAGGTCAGGAGTTCGAGGCGTTTAATAAGCATGGTCATTGCTGGATGTTTCCAACCAGTCCCAATTCCGGCGCGATTCTTCGCATCGCTTGAATGACATTACCGACATGTTCCCAAAGTTCCACGCCGAGTTCTTTGGCGGCGTGTTCCATCTCGGAGCGGTCGGTTCCGGCGGCGAAGGCTTTGTCCTTCCATTTCTTTTTGACGGAGCTTGCTTCGAGGTCGTACAGCGAACGCGACGGGCGCACCAGCGCGACGGCGGTGATGAGACCTGTCACTTCGTCGCAGGCGGCAAGCGCCTTGCGGCGGATGGTGTCGCGCGGGACGCCGGTATGATCGGCGTGACTCAAAATGTCTTGAATGATCTCTTCGCTCACGCCGCGCTCGCGCAGAATGGCGGAGCCTTTTTGCGGGTGTTCTTCGAGTGTGGGGTGAATCTCCCAATCGAAATCATGTAGCAGACCGGGCAACCCCCATAACTCGGTGTCTTCGCCGTATTTTTCGGCGTAGAAACGCATGGCGGCTTCCACCGAAAGCATGTGGCGCACGAGGCTTTCGTTTTTTACGAATTCACGCACGAGGTCAAGAGTTTCTTCACGGTTCATTTTGTTTTCCTATTGGCAGGGATTTTTTACCACAGAGGCCGCGGAGTTTTTCATCAATTTCTCTGCGTTCTCCGCGACTCTGCGGTGAAAATTGGATAAGGCAGCAACCTGGGGTAATTATTCAATCGGCTCCGGCTCGCCGAGAATGGGTATTGGCTTTGCGATCACCATATCCCATGCGGCTTGAAAGACGGCGAACATCTCGCGGAAATTCCAGTAGGCGCGAAAGCGTTTTAGAAAATAACGGTTGTTCGATTCCACGCCGATGGATTCGACGCCAAACCAGTTGCACAGCGTCAGCGCTCTCGGCATGTGAAATCCCTGTGTGACGAGAACCGCCGACTCCACGCCGAAGATGTGCCTTGCGCGGTAACAGGTGTCGTACGTGCGGCGTCCGGCGTAATCCAGCGCGATGTCTTCGTCCGGCACGCCGCGTTTCAGCGCGTACTGGCGCATGGCTTCCGGCTCGTTGTAGTTTGCGGTGCTGTTGTCTCCGCTCATCAACAACTTGCCCGCCTTGCCTGTCTCGTACAACTGTACTGCCGTCTCCACACGGTCGCTCAACACGGGTCCAGCAGAGCCGTCGCGCAACAAACCCGCGCCGAAGACGATGGCGACTCGCGCGGCGGGCGCGTCTTCCACGCCGAATGTGCGCGGGGCGGCGTACAATCCCATCACGAACTTGGGTGCGAACAAACCGACTGCGATCAACAACCCGAAGACAAGCGCGGCGCGCCAAAGAAAAACCCACATCTTTCTTAGCATCGCGTTATTTTATCAAACCCGGCAAATCCAGCCCCGATGCCTTTACATACGCGGCAAACTCCGCATAGGAGGCGTCTTCCGCCGGCTGCATTTCGTCGAAGCCGTACAGCGTTTGCATCGCGGACTTGCCTTCGGGCGTGAGCATAAAGTCAACGATGGCGCGCTGGATCACGCGGCGCATCTCGAACGGCAGGGAGGTTGCAATCGAAATATTTTCGTAAGGGATGATTTTTGGGACGCGCCAGACCACGACGACCTTGTCCATCACGTCCGGGTAATCCGCTTCGAGGATGGGGGAGTTGCGCGCGTCCACGAATGTGGCGCCGAAATCGCAGATGTCGTCGGCGTAGACGGCGCGGACGACGCTCGGCTGGTTATCGAGGAACGCTTCGCCTCGCGTCTCCACTCCAGCCTGTTTCAACAACCCAAGCGGAATCACGTACCCCGAAGGCGAAATCTTGTCGCTCCAGCAGGCTTTTTTTTCCTGAAATTGTTTCATGGCAGCGACAAGGTCGGTCGTGTTTTCGTTTCGCGTTGAATCGAAATAGGCTGTGAAATCGTTCTCGCGGTTGACGATGATCTGCGTTCCGTAGAATGTCTCACCATCACGCACCCTTGCCAGCAGCACCGTGGCTGAACCATCTTCCCGCGCCAATAGATAGCCATACGGCGAGAGCGACGCGATGTGCGCGTTGTCCTTTGCCAGCGCTTCGACGAGCAGACTCTCGGACGCAGGCGCGACAGTCACCACGCGATAACCTGTCCGCGATTCGATGAAGGCGGCGAGACTCTCTCCCGCCGAGACCATTTCCTCGCTGGGGCGCGGAGACGGAGCCAGGGCGAGAATCAAAGGATTCTGGTCAGTGCCAGGCTGGGGCGTGGCGAGAGGCGTTTGTGTCGGAGCGGGAGTGAGCGTGACGGTTGGAGTCGGTGTGGGAGTCCCAACGGTCAACTGCACGGGGAGTGTGCATCCGAGAACGGCGAGCGAGAGGCTGAGCAGTACTTTTTTCATCTTACAGGATTGTGTGTGTGCAATGATAATGACCTTGCTATAATAAGACAAGTTTTGCGGAGTGCCGCGCTTGTGACAAAATTGGATATTCACCTGTAATTTTCCGCAAAACCGTTGACCCATGAAAAGCGGCGAAAGGATGATTTAATGAAAAATACGTTCAATACCATCATGTCCATTCTGATCCTGATCGTGCTGGCGGCGGGAGTGTATTTTATCGTGGAGACCGTGCGCGAAACAGCCTCGACGGCGACTGCCCCGCTTCAGCAGATGAATCAGGCGAATGAGGCATTGCAGACGCAGGTTTCGCAGTTGATGAACCCCACGCCGACCATCATCCCTGACCCGGTGACGTACATCAACGAAGTGCGCGCGCTGGCTCGTCTGGAGACGATCCAGTATAGCGTGGAAAAGGTGATCAGTGCCGAGATCGGTCAGGGAACGTTCGGTTTCGCGTTTGGCGATAAACTGCTGTTTGTGGCGCACGGCGTTGTCATTGCGGGCATTGACATGGAAAAACTTCAGCCCGGCGACATGCGTTTGGATAACGGCGTTCTGTATGTGCGCCTTCCTCCCGCCGAAATTTTTATTGCCACACTGGATAATGAAAAGTCCTACGTGTACGACCGCGAGACCGGTCTGCTGACCAAGGGGCAGGTGGATTTGGAAACGCTCGCGAGACAAACCGCCGAGGATGAGATCCGCAAAGCCGCGCTCGAAGACGGCATTCTCATGCAGGCGCAAAGAAACGCCGAGGCGTATTTGTTGAAATTCTTTACCGCGCTCGGTTACAAGACGGTGATCTTCGAATAGAAAAACGCCACAGATAAACACGGGTGAACATCATCATCAAAGAATCAAATTTATCCGTGTTTATCTGTGGTAAAGAATGTTCATGGCGTGCAGCTGACGGGGAAATTGACCTGCTCGACCATCTCGTTGGGGGTCAGCACATACAACTTTACCCAATACTCGTTCGGCGCGTTGATGCGATAATACTCGTTGATGGCTTGCGTCCCGGCTTCCTCGAAGACAAGCGTGCCAATGTCCGACGTCACGCCGGTGCTGGCTTCCCACTTCCATGTAAAGAGCGTCGGTCCGTTGGTGGTGACTTGAGCCTCGAAGAAGACCGTTTGTGGAAATTGATCGCAATTGACGACAACGCGATTCGGCTCCACGCGCAAGTCCACTTTTGTGACTGTGACGAACGGCGGCGCGATGACGGGCAATTGCTCCGCCTCTCCCTGGACCTCGGTCAGGTCTGCTGAAACCCAACAGAATCCATCCGGGTTGCCTGGGTCGCGGACATACCACCATGTGGACGTATCGTTACGTCCCGCCGCCCGCATGGACTGTCCGCTGCGGAGTTCATTGATCTTTTCATAGACCGTGCCTGGACCAAAACGACAGTTGACCGGGTCGCCCGGAACCTGCACGATGACGCGCGGAGGCGTGGGCGTGGGAACAATTGTCGGCGGGGGTGTGAGGCTCGGTTGAGTTGTTGGGGGAATGGTCGGCGTTGACGTCGGTCCGGTTGATTCCCCCTTGCAGGCGGTGAGACCGAATAACAGAAGTCCTGCAAGCAGGACAAGGCGTTTCATCTTTCCTCCTTTCGTGCTGGTTTCGATTCACTCCATCGGCGTTGGAGATAAAAGGCGACCCATGCGGATCGCCTGTGTGTCTGCTTATTGTAACAGCGGGGTAAATCGTCCGTTGCGTAATCTCATGGCTGCCATGACCTATGGGTAATTATGATACCGAAACGGGTGTTTGGCAAGAGACATAATTCATGGTTCCACGGACCGGGCACAGCGGATGCCAGTATTGTCGTTGCTGGCAACGGGAGAATCCTGCCTGCGGTTGGATGAGCGGGAATAATAATCGTTTGCAGTGAACGCTCCGCCTTTGATACTGCGCATGCTCGATGATCCCGGACTTTCGCGCCCGTCATTTTCATTGTAGGGATATGGATTTGCCATGCTGTTCACCCATTCCCAAACATTGCCAGACATATCCAGAACTCCATACGGACTTGCCCCAGCTGGATAGGAACCCACCGGCGCTGTATCCGGGAATCCGTCGCAGTCCGGTCCGCCCGGCACGAAATAATCGTCAATTTTTTGTTCGTCGTCGAAGTTGCCTTTGGAACAGGAGAACGCGTCGCCCCAGGGATATGTGAATCCGTTTTCGCCGCGCGCGGCTTTTTCCCATTCCGCTTCGGTCGGGAGGCGTGCGCCCCGCCATTCGCAATACGCCTTTGCCATGCCCCAATCCACGTTGACGACGGGGTAATTGTCGAATCGCTTGTCGCCATAATATTTTTGGCGCGTCCGGGATGAAAGGCTGAGCGGCGGCTGGCACATCTTCTCCTGCACACAGGCTCTGTATTCTGTATTTGTAACTTCTGTTCTGTCTATATAAAATGTGTCCAAATGAACGACGTGACTGGGGCTTTCATTGGGGTCGCCGGTATCGCTTCCCATGATAAAGTCACCGGCAGGGATTAAGACCATTTCCTTGCTGACCTTATCCACGATTAGGGGTGGCAGGGATGTGGAAGTCGGCGTTGGAATGTCTGCGGAGGTTGCCGATGATTCCATAGGTATGACTTGTGTTGAAATGATGCTGGCTGTAGGCGTTTCCGTTGGTTCGAACAAACGGACAAAGGGAGGAAATGAGAAAAGAGCGATCACTACGGTCACGATTCCCCCGATAATCGCAACGGTAACCTGCGGATTGATTTTATTGTCTTCTGACTTGCCAGATTTTTCAACTTGTTTCTTTTTCGGGCGATTGTCTTTTGACGCCTGCTTGTTGCTCTTTGCCATGGACTCCTCCTTGTTTTTACGCCTGCTCGTATTTGATAATTTTGCAGATTATATCCAATTATCTTTGATCGTTATGAATTTTTCCCCACTCCATTTCGCAGAATTAACTTTCAGTTAAGAAAGAAACGCGTGGTCTCGATACGTCCTGCGACGAACACGCAGGACCACTCGACCACCATCCACTTTCCACTCACCACTTTCTAAAATCCATCCTTCAAAATCTCCTTCGCCGCCAACATGCCGGGCGCGCCCATCACGCCGCCCCCGGGGTGCGCGCCGCTCGCGCCGAAGTAATAACCTTTGAGCGGCGTGCGGAAATCTGCCCATTGCGGTGCCGGACGCAGGAAGAAAATTTGATGCAGCAGCAATTCGCCGTGGAAGATGTTGCCGCCGGTGATGCCCGCGATGCGTTCGATGTCCTTCGGCGAGATGACCTGCATCCCCACGATGCACTCGCGGATGTTCGGCGCATATTCTTCGATGGTCGCGATGACCGCTTCGCCGAGCTGGTCGCGCTTCGCGTCATCCCAGCCGCCTTCGACATCGTACGGCGCATATTGCACGAAACAAGACATCACGTGATGTCCGGGCGGCGCCATGTCGGGGTCGATCATCGAGGGGAAGATCATATCAATATAGGGTCGTTTGGAAATTTGCCCGTACTTCGCATCGTCGTATGCGCGTTCGATGTAGTCAATGCTCGGGCTGATCGAAACCGCGCCGCGATGCAGAACCGAATTCGCGCCGCCGCGTCCCGCGCCTGTTGCGGGGTTGCCCGTGTATGGCAGCGCGGTGAAGTTCGGCAGTTTGCTCAAAGCAATGTTGACCTTACCCGACGAGCCGCGTGTGCGGAAGTTTTGAATGGATGTGACAAAATCATCAGGCAAATGTTTTTGCTCCACAAATTGCAGGAAGGTACGCTTCGGGTCGGCGGCGGACATCACGACTTTGGAATCGATCTCATCGCCATTTTCCAAGACGACACCCACAGCGCGTCCACCCTTGACCTTGACCTGCTTCACGTTTGCGTTGAGCCTGATCTCCACCCCAAGCGCTTGCGCCGCATTAAAGATCGAGCCGCTGACTCCGCCAGAGCCGTTCTTGGCAAAACCCCAGGCACGGAACGCGCCGTCAATTTCGCCCATGTAGTGATGCAGTAACACATACGCCGTGCCGGGAGAACGCGGTCCGAGGAACGTGCCGATGATTCCGCTGGCGGCTTTGGTACCTTTGAGCGCGTCGGTCTCGAACCACTCTTCGAGCAAATCCGCGGACGATTGCGTGGCGAGTTTGGCAACGGCATACAGTTCTTTTTCAGAAAGCCCTGCCGCGTATTGACCGACTTTGAGCAACCCCATTAAGTCGCGGATGCTCATGGAGGATGGGTCGGGTGGAATCAAATTGATGATCGGCTTGATGGCTTTCGCCGCGCGCGCCATGACGCGGGCATACTCGTCGTAGGCTTCGGCGTCTTTGGGCGAGTGGCGATACAACTCGCGGCGAGTCAGGTCGTGGTCATCCCATGCGGCAAGATAATCCCCGTTTTCCATTGGTGTGAACGTGGAAGGCAGCGGGAGGATTTTCAATCCATGCTTCGGCAATTCCAAGTCGCGGATGATCTCGGGGCGCAGAAGACTCACCACGTACGAAAACTCGGTGAACTTGTAGCCGGGGAAGATTTCCTCGGTCACTGCCGCGCCGCCGACGATGGGGCGGCGTTCGAGCACGACCACTTTCTTGCCAGCCCGCGCCAGATATGCCGCGGCAACCAGCCCGTTGTGCCCGCCGCCGATGATGATCGCGTCGTATGTGTTGGATGATGTCATGGGTTTTCTCTGTTTGAAGGTTGCAAGTTGAAGGTTGCAGGTTTAAACATTCAACCTGTAACCTTCAACATTCAACCGAATCATTTCTTCTTCCACTCGGGTTCGTAGAACGGCAGATTGACCACTTTCGCAGGTGCATACTGACGGTGATGCTCAACCGTAATTTCCATGCGGACGTCGGTGCCGATTTCGCCCCCTGCGGGGATTTCATAATACGGTCTTTGCAAGTGCGCGAGAGCGATGTAGGTTTTCAACAATGGTGACCATGTAGAAGTGGATGCATAACCGACTTGCACATTTCCCACCATCACAGGCAGACTGGCGCGCACCGCCGAGCCGGGGATTTGTGGCGGCAGACCGACCATGCCGAAGATTTTTTCCATGCCGACCCAATCCACCGCCAAGCCGACCATCCTCCATGCCGAGCCTTCGCGTTTCTCTTTTTCCAATGCGCGGCGACCGACAAAATAACCCTTTTTATCAAGCGCGACTGTCCAATCGAGTCCCAACTCAAAGGGAGATGATTTTTGCGATTCGATCCATGCGTGAGAAGCGGATGTGTAATCCACATCGAGCATGAAGAGACCTGCTTCCACGCGCGCCATGTCCATGGCGAGGATGCCGACGGGGGTAATGCCGTAATCAGAACCCACTTCCATCAACGTATCCCAAACTTTGAGTGCGTCTTTGTTATCCATCCAGATCTCATAACCGAGGTCGCCGGTGTAGCCTGTTCGTGAAATCGTGACTTCAACCCCATTGATTTTGTTTGTCATCAAGCGAAAATATTTCAACTCGTCAACTTGTTTCTCGGCAACTCGGTTCAACACCTTGCGTGTGTTCGGTCCCTGAAAACTCAATGCCGCCACATCACCTGTGACTTCGGTGATGGACACATCCATGCCGACCGCATTCATCGTCAGCCAGCGCAGATTCGGTTCCGCGGCAGTCAGGCGGAAGGTCAAGTCTTCGAGGCGTGAGATCGTGCCATCGTCAATCATCTTGCCTTCTTCGTCACACCAGCCAGTGTAGGCGACCTGTCCCACTTTCATTTTGTGGATGTCGCGGGTGGTGACGCGATGCAATAACGCCGCCGCATCTTTGCCTTGGATAACGTACTTGATCAACGGCGTGACGTCAATTAGCGCTGCCGAGTTGCGGATCGCCCAATACTCGCGGTCGAGCACATGCTCATACGAGCCGACGACAAAATAGCCCGCCCACTTGCGCCAGTTCTGCGGCTGGCATAACGCGGACGTCCGTTTATGGAAGGGGGTGGTTTTGAGATTGAGCATGGGATTCCTTTTTCGCCGCCTCACCTTGCGCCTTTACCTGCTCCAACCGCCGGGCAGCCGCATCACGCCGACGTAAACGAGCAGGAGGGCGCTGAGGATGCAAAATAACGTATTTCGAAAGCGGACCGTATCTTCCGCGTTCTTCCAGCGCGCAGGCAAATGACCGAGAATCGCGGCGAGGATCATTGTCGTGCCGTGTTCGATGCGAAACATCGGGAAGCCTCCCCCGGAGACTCCCATCCAGATGAGCAGGATAATGCCAAGCGTGGCTTGCAAATCCATGACGCCGCTGAAGCCTGCGGCGAGACCGCGGTCCATGCCTTTGAACTCGCCGCCTTTCCACCAGCCAACCGCAATTTTGACGGCGGCAATCACGGCGACACTCAGCGCCAGCCAGCGCAGGTGAGAGTGGGCAATAAGCAGAATATCCATGTTCGTTTCTCCGATCTATAGAATGAAGGGAAGGATCGCCTTGCGGTCTTCTGGAAAGTCCGTAAATCTATCGCGATACCACTTCAGCGTGCGCAGACTTCGCGCCGTCAGGTAGCCGACGATGAACAGCAGGACGAGAAGCGCCGCAAGATGACGGGAGAGCAGGAAGATGCCCGTCCAGGTAACGATCTCGAAAAGATAATGCGGACAGACGACGCGCTCGAATAATCCGCCTTTTGGAATGAAATATTCGAGCGAGTTCTTTCGCAGGTCAGCCAGTAATTTGTGGTGATAAAAATTTCCCCCGATGCCGATGGCGTACAAGAGAATGCCAACCATAAACCAGATGTCCACAGCAGGAATTGGGCTGCGGTTCAGCCAGCCGATGATGTATGCCGCCAGTGAATAGAAACTGGCGATCAAAATGGTCGTGAACGCGCCAACGGGTCCCGAATATTTATGCAGGAAAAGCGATTCCAGCACCCGCTTGGAGAAATGTATCACGACCGAGCCGAATACAATCCATTGGATGAAAGTTGCGGACGGAAGATAGTCCCGCGCGGAAAAATAAGCAGCCGCGATTGGCGCGAAGTACAGGATGAACATCCCCAGCCGCGGCGGGACACCGCTTGCGGTTCGAAACTTGCTGTAGAACATCATCGCGTGTCCGAAATATTCGGCGGGTCCCACGCCAATCGCAAGGATGGCGAGGAATGCGTACAGGATTTGACTGGTTGTCGTCCATTCAGGGAAAATCATCGAGGCTCCTTCGGTGCGCGAATTATACAGCATGGGATTTCACGCCCGTCGGTTGAGTTTATAATCTACCTGTTTGATTCAAATTCCGGAGGAAACCATGACGTACACCACCATCCTGACCGAAACCCGCGGACGCGTGGGGCTGGTCCAGTTGAACCGTCCGCAGGCGATGAACGCCTTCAACCTTGCCATGCTCGGCGAAGTCTTCGACGCGCTGGAGGCGTTCGATAATGATGATGCCGTTGGCGCGATCGTTGTCACAGGGAATGAAAAGGCTTTCGCAGCAGGAGCAGATATAAAGGAGATGTCAGAGGCGTCTTACGTCCAAATGCTCACCGAGGAGCGCGTGGAAATCTGGGATCGCATTCGCCGCATCCGCAAACCCGTCGTTGCGGCGGTATCCGGTTGGGCGTTGGGCGGCGGATGCGAGTTCGCGCTTTCATGTGACATGGTTGTTGCGAGCGAGTCGGCAAAGTTCGGTCAGCCGGAGATCACCATCGGCGTCATCCCGGGTGCGGGCGGCACACAGCGGCTGGCGCGTCTGGTCGGCAAACATCTTGCAATGGAAATGGTCATCAACAACCGCACGTTGACCGCCGCCGAAGCGCAGCAGTTCGGGTTGGCGAATCGCATTGTGCCTGTGGAAGGCTATCTCGATGCCGCCGTTGCCTTCGCGGAGGAGATCGCTTCGCGCGCGCCGCTGGCTGCGCGCATGGCAAAGGATGCCGTCAACGCCGCGTTCGAGACCACGCTCACCGAAGGTCTGGCCGTCGAGAAGCGCAATTTCTATCAATTGTTTGCGACGGAGGATCAAAAGGAAGGGATGAAGGCATTCATCGAAAAACGCAAACCGGAGTGGAAAGGCAGATAGTTTCGTAGTTTCGCAGTTACATGATTATGTCGCCACTACCAAACTACCAAACTATCAATTTACGGGCATTTTCCCTTCGTGACCTTTGTGTCCTTTGTGGTTGAAAAGGGTTTTCCCGTTAAAAACGGGAGAACCGTTAAATCAAAACGGGTGAAGTTCAATCCTCTCCCGTTTTTCATTTCAACCCGAACATCGCCTCCAAAGCGCGCGGAAGTTCATCCCGCCAAAAAGTGTAATTGTGACCGGCAGGCGCTTCGTGATAGGTGACGTTGTACCCATTGTTTTGAAGCAATGACTGGATGCGGCGGTTATCCTCCAACAGCCAGTCGAAATGACCGATGTCCATCCAGATGTTGATCTCGCGTGAAATTTTCGCGCGGATCAGATCCACAGCGACAAAGTCGCGCCCTTCTGATTCGAACACCCCGGATTGACTAATCACTTTCCCGAAGATCTCCGGCATCCGCAAGCCGGTGTACATGGACATCAATCCGCTGAACGACGCGCCCAGCACACCGTACGCGCCGCGATTCTTTTTGATGTCGAGCAGGTTCAACTTCTTTGCCGCGAACGGCAGGACGGAATGTTCCACAGTCATCAACGTGGCATCCGAACAGGCGTATTCCACGCCGCGATGTTTATCTCCGTTTTCCAGGAACGCCATCGCAATCGGCTGGATTCTCTTCTCGTGGATGAGATTGTCCACGATGACATTGAGCATGGCGCGCTTGAGGTAGTCCGTGCCGTCGTAGACGAGCAGAAGCGGCACAGACTGTTTGACGGGCGGTTGGTAAAGATGCAGTTCCCGCTCCCCATCTTCTTCGATCATCCACGAATCCACGAAGTGACGTGTCACCCGTCCGCTTGGGACGCCCCGGCGTTTGACGGCAAAGAGTGTTGGCGAGGCTTCGGGCATGTAGAAGAAATGGTTGTAATGCTCGATGCCGTTGAAAACCGTATTTTTATTAGAGTGTAAAACCACTGCCTAAGGCAGTGAGTCCTATGAAAAGGTTCTACCGTGAAGAGTAGGTAGATGTGGGTATGATGGGTCACCCTGG
>JAGUZU010000055.1 GCA_020060625.1 Anaerolineales bacterium
AGCGCACAGAGAGCACGGAGATTTTTTAAAGGTTTTTCTCTGTGGACTCCGTGATCTCTGTGGTGAAAAAAAGGGAACCCCACCAAATACCAAAGAGCCCATTTATCTTAAACCTGCTCAAATTGTAGCAAGAGTCGAAAGGCGGGAAATTAAAATTCCAGAAATAAAAGAGATTCTCTTGGGTTAAGTGAGGTTTTTGTACACGGACAACGCGGAACGCGCGGATTTCCCCCGTTTTTTCAGAAACATTCCGTGCTGTCCGTCCAATCCGTGTACAAAAAGGGTTTCCTCCGCCGAATCCAAAAGATCCGAAAAAGAGAGACAGCCACCTTGCGATGACTGTCTTGTTGTCTTATTTCTTCTTCACCGTTCTGCTCTTCGCGGGTTTGGCTTTTGACACCTTCTTCGCCGCCTTTTTGCCCTTTACAGATTTCGCCTTCGGCACGGGCAATTGCTCCAACTCGCTGACCAGTTTTTCCAGCACATCGAAGCCGCCCTGCCAGAATTTCGGATCGCGGATGTTGATGCCCGCTTCGCTCAAAATCCGCTCTGGCGCTTCCGATCCGCCGGCGGACAAAATCTTGAGATACTTCGGCTTGAACGATTCACCCTCCGCCTTGAACTGTTGATACAAAGCCAGCACCAGCAGCTGACCAAAGGCGTACGCGTACACATAGAACGGAACCTGATAAATATGCGGGATGCCCACCCATTCCCACTTGAACTCGTCGCTCAGGTCGAGCGAGTCGCCAAATTGTTCCTTTAAGTTGTCGAGGTAGGCGGCGCTCAGGTCATCCACCGAGGCGTTCTTCTGCACCATTTCATGCGCAGTCTTCTCGAACATCGCAAAATAGGACTGGCGCATGATGGTCGCATAGGAGTCGTCCATTTGCTTGAAGAGGATGTCGCGGCGCACGGACTCATCGGTCTCTTCGGCGAGCAGTTTGTCGATCAAGACCATCTCCGCAAATGTGGAGGCGGTCTCCGCCAGCGGAAGCGACGAATGGAACGTGAACGCGCTGTGATGTGACGCCAACATGGCATGAATGGCGTGACCGAGCTCATGCGCGAGCGTCGCCACTTCGCGTCCCGTACCCTGATAGTTGACCAGCACATACGGCGTTTCCTCCGGCAGGTAACTCCAGCAGAACGCGCCGCCGCGCTTGCCTTTGCGGATTTCGCTGTCGATGCGTTTGTGGTCGAACACGCGCTTCGCCAGTTCCGCAATTTTCGGCTCGAATGCATTGAACGCATCCAAGACCATGTTGGCGGCTTCATTCCATTCATACGTCTTCTTGGAAGCGGCAACAGGCGCATAAATATCGTACCGGCGCAGTTTCTTCACGCCCATATACCTGGCTTTCATCTTAAAGTAGCGCTGGAAGATACCCACATTCTTGCGCGCCACGTTGAGCAACGCCTCCACCGCCTCTTCAGGGACATCGTTGTTCAAGTTGCGCGGCGCGATGGAATTCTTGAACTTGCGCAAAGTCACATTCTCGTTGTGCCAGTCGCGCAAAATGGTCTGGTAGATCTGCCCCAAAATGGGACCGTCCTCCGCGTACACCTTGAACTGGGCACGGTAACTTTCGGCGCGCAAGTCCGGGTTTGTGCTGTAACGGTACGATTGCAATTCCGAAATTGTCAGTTCCTGCTCCCCGCCTTTTACCTTCATTTTGAAGGTGTAACGGTTCGTGATCGAATCGTATAAATTTCCAAGCGCGCTCACGCCTGTCACGTTCTTCAGGTTGATGATCTTCTCTTCGGGTTCGCTCAACGTATGCGGTTTGTACAAACGCATGGCTTCGAGATAATAACGATAATCGCCCGAAGCCTCCATCAGGCGTTTGGCGTTTTCGTCGTCCAGCCCCTTCCACCACAAACTGAAGAACAGCGTACGATTCTCGATCTCCGCCAGGAACTGCATCACACGCGCCTGCAATGCCTGAGCCTTCTGGTCTTGCGTATCCGCGGTAAAAGACAAACCCGCAAACGAATACAACTTGTTGCCAATGCGCGCTGTCGCCTCGCTGGCTTTCACAACATCCAAAAACTGTTCGGCGGGCATGTCCGGTTTGAGTTTGTCTCGCACACCCTCAAAAGAAGTCACCTGCTCTTCGATCATATCGAAGGCGCTCTGCAGTTCCGGGCTGTCGTAACCGGGGTAGAGCGGGGACAAATCCCATTTGGAAAGTTTGTATGCCATAAAGTCTCCTTGTGACGTTTTGTTATTGCGGCGAGCGAAGAAACGATCTCCAGTATTGCCTCGTTCCCGCTTGTAATGACATCATAAACTCGACCGGACGTGCATGATATCGCCGTCCTTGATCGGATATTCCTTCCCCTCAAGCCTTAACTTTCCCTTTGCCTTCGCCTCGTTCATGGACCCGAGATTGACCAGGTCTTCGTAAGCCACCACCTCCGCCCGAACGAATCCGCGCGAAAGATCGGTGTGGATCTCGCCCGCCGCCTCCTGCGCCGTCGCGCCGCGATGCGTCACCCAAGCGCGGACTTCATCCTCGCCCACCGTGAAAAAGGTCTGTTCCTTCAACAACTCGTACGATAAGTTGATCATGCGGTTCAGGCTGAGTTCCTTGATGCCGTATTCTTCCATAAAAATGGCGGCGTCTTCGGCGGATAGCTGCGCAATCTCCATTTCCAACTTGCCCATCAACGCCACGGAAGGGCGGTCAAGCCCGCTGGCATCAGGCGCGGATTCTCCCTCACCGAGGTTGAACACAGTCAGGATGGGTTTGCGCGTCAACAAACCAAAACTGGACAATTCCTTTTCTTCTTCGTGCGTAAATTCCATGTCGCGCAACGGTTTGCTCTCCGAAAGCGTTGCATGGATTTTCTCGAACAGTTCCGTTTGACGCGCGTTCAAGGTTTTGTCGGTGCCGCCCTTTTTACGTTCATCGGTGAGACGCTCCAACTTGCGCTCGACAGCGATCAAGTCGTTCAATAGCAGTTCGCCGGTCATCATTTCCACATCGCGCAGCGGGTCCACGCTTCCGCTCGGGTGCATTACGGTATCGTTCGCGAAGGCGCGAACCACGAGCAGCAACCCGTCCATCTGGTTGAGTTGATTCAGCAACTGCCCGGAAATGCCGCTTTTGGCGGAACCGGTTTCCAGTCCGGCAATGTCCGCGTAGGTCACCTTGGCGTAAATCGTTTTCTTCGGGTTGAACATCTTCGAGAGCGCATCCACGCGCGGGTCGGGCACATCCACCACAGCCTGATGCACTTCGATGCGCCCCGCGGAGGCAGTGGTGGGGGCGTTGCCGCGTGTGATTGCATTGAAGATTGTCGTCTTTCCGGATTGGGGCAGTCCAATAATTCCTAGTTTCATCTTGACCTTGTAGTTGGGAGTGGTATACTTGCGTTCGCCCCGCTGATGCGGGATATTCGACAAACGAGCCGAAGTGGCGGAATTGGCAGACGCGCACGACTCAAAATCGTGTTCCCTACGGGAATGAGGGTTCGATTCCCTCCTTCGGCACAGTACGCAAATACTCGAGCGGTATTATACCCCACAGGGTTTTACCCCCCCCGAGACCCCGCCCTGGGACGTCCTCCTCATGTGGAGGACGTTTGAGTTTTATATGCGGGGCGCGCCAAAAAGTTGACAGCCCCCTTTTTGAAACGTAGAATGTTAAATGAAAACAACGCGCGCGCGTATTAAACGTATACATCCATACGACAAGCCGCACTTAATTCAACCGGAGACAAGTGCATGAAGCTCTACCTTCTGTTCGCCATTATCGACGCTCTCATCCTTCTGGCGTACCCGATCGTCTACATCATTCATCGTGTCCGCAGGATGATGGGTGTAAAATAAGGATCATTTTGCCATTCGCAGTGTCATGAAATCCCAGGAGGTGCATTATGCCATCGTTGAACGAAATCCTGGCAGTGATCCTTGGGGGAGGACGCGGAGCGCGCCTGTATCCGTTGACCAAAATGCGCTCCAAGCCCGCCGTGCCGATTGCGGGAAAATACCGCCTCATTGACATCCCACTCAGCAACTGCATCAACTCCGAGATATTCCGCATCGCCATCCTGACGCAATTCAATTCTGTTTCCCTGCACCGCCACATCACACGGACGTATAACTTCGATTCCTTTCACCAGGGCTGGGTGCAGATCTGGGCGGCGGAACAGACCATCGAAAGCGCGGACTGGTATCAAGGCACGGCAGACGCCGTCCGCAAGCAGCTGCTGGAAATCCATGCCACCAATGCAAAATACACATTGATCCTGGCAGGCGACCATCTGTACCGCATGGATTACAGCGCCATGGCAGAGTACCACTGGGAAAAGAACGCGGACATCACAGTGGCGGTACAGCCGGTGTCAATGGAAGAGGCGCCCCGTTTCGGCATCCTGAAGCGCGAGGCGGACGGGCGTATTTCAGATTTTGTCGAAAAGCCCAAAGACCCCGAAGTCCAAAAGAAATACATCAGCCGCGACGATCCCCAAAGACCCTTCCTCGGCTCGATGGGCATTTATATGTTCAACACAAAAGTCCTGATCGATCTTTTGAAGGACTTTCCCGATCACGACGATTTTGGCAACGACATCATCCCGCAGGCAATCGAGTCTCACAAAGTGTACGGTTTCGATTTCGACGATTACTGGCAGGACATCGGGACCATCCGTTCGTTTTACGAAACCAACCTCATGCTTACCACAGCCGAAACCCCCTTCAATTTCTACGATGCGCAATCCCCCATTTACACGGAAACCCGCTACCTGCCCGCCTCCACTGTGGAAGATTCCAATTTAAAGGATGCGCTGATCGCCGACGGGAGCCGCATTCTCAAATCCGAGATCGCCCACTCCATCATTGGCATTCGCAGCAAGATCGCCGCAGGATGCGTCATCAAGGACAGCATCGTCATGGGAGCGGACTACTATGAACATGCGTCGCCCGAAACCCTTCCCATCGGCATTGGAGAAAACTGCCACATCGAAGGCGCCATCCTCGACAAGAATGCGCGCATCGGCGAAAACGTGACCATCCAACCGTTCCCCCGCAACCGGGACATGGACAATGAAAAATGGTACGTGCGCGACGGAATCGTCATCATCCCAAAAGACACCGAGATATTGCCCGGCACAACCATTGCCCCGTAAATTTTCCCCGCAAAAGCTCATAGCGCGGCAAGCCGCAGCCAAAGTAAGTCGGATTGGCAATCCGACCTACGCGCAAAATCTTCGCGGTAGGCGCAGTTTTTACAGAGCAATACTAT
>JAGUZU010000086.1 GCA_020060625.1 Anaerolineales bacterium
ATCACGGAATCCACAGAGAAAAACCTTTAAAAAATCTCCGTGCTCTCTGTGCGCTCTGTGGTAAATAGGGTATTACCCCACTTAATCCTGAAGAGCCTCAATTTATTGGACGATAATCTTTACGAAGATGGCTTTTCCAAAGGAGACGCCTTTTGGGTTTGCCATCTGCCATGCGCTTGTGTATTCGTTAATTCCGGTAGGCGCTTTGAAGTTGACAGAGATTTCCACTTCCTGGTCGGGCAGGACGGGGGCGGTGAGCGGGACGGGCTGTCCGTCCATGCGGTCGCCATAGGAGAAGATGAGCCCGTATCCTTCGCCCCACGTGCATGAACCGGTGTTCCTGATCTTCCAGGTCTTCACGAATTCCTGTCCGGGAGTCATGGGGGCGCCATCGGGAATGGTGACGTCAATGGTGGCGGGATCAAAGGAGAAATCGTCGCACAATACGCCGGGCGTGCCGAGGGCGATCTGGGTGGGGTCTGTTGCAAAGGCGGTGGTTGGGGTTTCCGTTGGACCTTCTGGTGTGGGAGTTTCGGTGGGCGGCGCGGAAGTAGGCGTGAACGCCGCCGCTGTGAGTGTGAATTCTGCCACCACGGTATTCGCCGCCGAAGTGCGGACTGCGTTCACATCCGGGGTTGGTTCCACGGGCGTGGCGGGAGCGCAGGCGGAGAGAAGCAGAACGATCAGCATCAGGGGGAATATGATTCGTTTCATTGGTCCTCACTTAATCAGCCACGGATATGATCGTGACCCATACAAGAGACCCGAAGAATGCGCCGCTGTCATCTCTTAATTTGTAATACCAGGTGTATTCGCCGGGATCCTTGGGCGCTCTCAAGTTGACGGAAAATGTCCTGTATTCGCCGGGTTTTGTAAAGGGACCCGCTTTTGGGATGGTGTAATCCTTTGGTGTGACGTAAAGCGGGGCGGTCGAAAATTCCTGAACAAAGACAAAGGTGTACCCTTCGTCCCAGGTGCAGGTTCCGGTGTTGAGGAACTCCCAGCTCTTTGTAAACTCCGTATTACGCTTCATGGTCTTTCCGTCGTAAGGCAGGGATTCGCTGACCAGGTAACCGTCATTGCAGCCGTTCTTCGTCGTCACTGTGCTGACTGCGCCTGGTACTGTGGTCGAGGTTGCGATACCCAGAGGAGTCAAACCGGGCTGCTGGGTGTTGAAGGAAAAGGGAGTATTAGTCCCGCCAATGCCCGGAATTGTGGGAATTGCCGCCTGCGTGGACGTTGGAGGCGGGGTATTCGTTGACAGCGGCGTCGGCGGAACTGCCGCGGCTGTTTGCGTCTGTTGATCCGCTGCCTGCGTGAGGACAATACCGAATGCCTGGGTCTGAATCGCGCCCGGGTCCTCCGTGGGAGCGGGGCTGGCGCCGATGTTACAGGAACTCAGGAAAATTGCGATAAGAGTTAATACGATCAGCCAGCCTGGCTTGCGAAATTTCATGTTTTGAACCTCCGAAAGTATTAACGTTATTATAACGCACCTACGGGATGGGCGTATCGGTGGGTGTTTCGGTGGCGGTCGGGGTTGGCGTCTCTGTGAAGGTGGGTGTGGGCGTCAAAGTGAGGGTCGGTGTGAATGTCTGCGTGGCGGTGGGAGGCGTCCCCTGCCGTATGATGTGCGGATTGAGCCAGATGGCATTGTCCTGGTTGTTTCCGCCGTTGGCGCTGACCACAAGGATGAACTTCACCGTCTGCCCGGCAAGGCTGCCCAGGTCAAGATCCACCGGGTAATACTTCCCTTCGTAGACTTCATGCCAGGTCGCAAGGGTCTTGACCTGACCGCCGCTTCTGTAATCCAGCCGGAAGACCACGTTGCAATTCGGCGAGTTGTGCTGACAATTGACGAGCGTGCGGAAGCGATCTCCCGCCTGCACGGTGATAGCCGGGAACTGCCCGCTGATGAAGCCGTTGTTCTTGTCCTGCGGCACGGTGAGCAATCCAGGTTCATCTTCCGTTACCCCGTTTTCCATTTTCGGCGCATCCAACTTGACGACATAACCGTTCGAGTCGCCGATGGTTCCGGGGCATGGAAGCGCGTTTTGTCCGTTGCTCCACTCTGCTTCGCAATATTTGTTTGCAAATTCATAGGCAACAAAGGAAGGTCCAACAACCTTGATGTCCACCCAAAAGGCGGTATCTGCCTGCGCGCCAATTCCAAACAACGCGCCGGACGCATTGCGAAGTTTCCAATATCCGCGATATTTGCCGTCGGCGTTGGGCGAAGTCAGTGTGACCGGAATTTCGATATATTGACCGGGCGCAACCGAGCCGGGCATTGCAACCGCGGCGGGTCCGCCCATCGCATCGCCGCTGGTGAAGACGAGCGAATAGGAAGTTGTCCACGCGCAGGTGCCAACATTTTTGATGCGCCAGATTTTGACGAAGGTGCTGTTGCGCGGGAGACTGCTTCCATCCGGGTAGGTGACGTCCGCAAGAAATTGCGCCGCATCACATCTGGACGCCGGAACTGGCGACTGTCCCCCGGGCGGATTCGTCGCTGAGGCAGTGCCGCCGATTGTGGCAGTTGGCAGCGGCAAGCCCGGAGTGACGGTAAAGCCGGTTTGTGTGCCAGCCGCTTCAATGGTCAGGGCGGAGGCGGTGTAAAGTTCGTTGAGCGCGGAAAATGGGTCGGGAGTCGCCGAACCTGACGGCAGGTTGCAGGCAAGTTGGGCGATCCATAAAATGACGAGTAAAAACACAAATGGGGAAAATCTTCGAGACATGGTTCCTCCGTTTTCAGTCCTTTCCAAAGATTAAAGACGAAAGAGAGCGGCAAATGGTTCCAAACAAAAAGAAGCCGGCGCGCCGGCTTCTTTTTGTTCAATTCATCTATGGGCACTCGAAGGCGAAATCCACCCGATATTCCTTTTGAACCGGGTCTGTGACCACGAAGGTGAACCATTTGGGTCCCTGCGATGCGGCGCGACCGAACTTCCATACGCGGGTAAAGGTTGTGGTGGTTGACTTATCGATATAGACCGTTTTGGGGCTGGAGTTGTTGCCGTCTTTTTGACCCCAGAAATAGGTGAACTCATAGGGTCCGCTGGTGGAGACTTCGGCATACGCCGTAAAGACCATGTTCGCCGGGGCGCAGCCGGTTTTCGGTTCGCGGATTACATACAGGTTGACGTTGGTAATGCCGTATTTCGGCTTGTCTGAAGAGTCGACGGTGATCTCGGTAAAGAATGCCGCCTGGTAGATGCCGACGCCGAAACTGATTTGATCGGGGGTTTGGAGTTTCCATTCCGAGCGGTAGGTTCCGTCTTCAGTTGGGGCGGTGAGTACGAGCGAGATCGGCACGGTTTGTCCGGGTCCGGTGGCTTGTGGCAGGTTGTAATAATAGGCGCCGCCGAGGGGGTCGCCGCTCCAAAAGATGATGCGGTAACTGGTATCCCATACACAGGTGCTGGTGTTCTTGATGTACCAGGTCTTGGTGAATTGTTCGCCCGGTTTCAAGACTACCCCGTCTATGATGCTTTCGTCCTCCAGGCTCGCCTTGGCGCAGTCGATTTTGGATGAGCCGGAGGGAGTTGACAGGGTGGGGGATGCAACCGGCGTGATCAAGGACGGCGCTGCAAACGGCGTCTTTGTGGGAAGAGCGGAAGGGTCCGGGGTTTCGGTGACGGGTATCATCACCGGGGTTTGCGCGGCAACTGTTTCAGCGACGGAGGTCTGGATGGCGGACTCTGCATCCACGCCTTCTCCGCCGCAGGAGGAAACGAGAAGGGCTGCGATAATGGTTGCGGCAAACAGCAAATATTTTTTCGTATTGGTCATTTTTTTCCTTTCACGTACAGAGAAAGATTATACTGTTAAATTAAGAGCGCCCTTAAAATGGGGCGCTCTCATAATTGTGATTGGAACGCGTCTTTATTGATAGGTAACGATAAGTCGAATCGTGCCAAGCCGCACCATATCTGCGGTGTTGTTGTTGGATGGGTTGGGTGATTTAAATTGCAGGCGCAATTGCAGGCGGGAACTGCCTACAAGGCTTTGGACAAGCGTTTTCATATCGGCATTTTCAGAGGCGGAACTAAGCTCTGCTGATCCGCACCATCGAATATACGCGCCGGTTGGATTCCCATCAGGGAAGTAGTCGCTGGCATCCAACGTACCGTAGCTTTGTGCGAAGGCTCGTAAACAACCGTCCGCCAGTCCCCAGGGATTGCCAAGCGTGTCAAAACCACTTCCGAAGTCAACCACGACCTTGGTGATGGTTGCTCCTGCGGGAATTAAGGACATGTCAAAACTGACAAATGCCTGCACCGCTTCATTCGCGTCATTGTCGCCCACGTTGGGATTGGGGTTAATACTCCCGCCCGACGTGACGAAACCGTCCTCATTGGTCAAGCCTGTTAATATCACTTGTACTGCGGCTGGCGGTAGTGTATTGGTTGCGGTGGGAGCCTGCACCTTGATATCCACATAGAAGGATCGTCCCTGATAGCCGCCTGCCACCGGCACGAGGACATTGTTGTTCGTGACAATGCGCCAGTAGCTGCGGTATGTGCCGGCGGTGTTGGGAGCCGTGAAATCCACTTCGAGGTCAACTTCTTGTCCGGGGTTTACGGCGGGGATTGGTTTGGAGGAGACGGCTCCCATGGGATCGCCGCTGTCAAAGGCGAGGGTGTAACCGTTCCATGCGCAGGAACCAATGTTCTTGATGCGCCATTTTTTTGTGAAGGACTGTCCAGGCGTCATGACCGTGCCGTCCGGGATGGTGACATCCGTGATGAATTGCGCCACGTTGCAGTTCGAGGTGGCAGTGGCAGCCGGCGTGTTCGTCACGGCGGCGGAGGGGATGGGGGTGATGGTTGCCAGGGGGGTTGGGCTGGCTGTTTCCGTGAAAAGAGGGGTTGCGCTTAACAGGGCTTCCACGGTTTGCGCGGCGGCGGTGGCTTCCGCATCTTCTGGGTTGTTGGAGGGGAGGTTGCATGCGCCCAAAAACAACATGAGAATTATCGAAACATTGAAAAGACGGCGTTTCTTGTTCATCGCTTCTCCTTCAGTTAAAAATATTTTACCCCAAGATACTCCTGGTTATATCCCCCGCTTGTCTCAGGGTGTCAGGTAAGTGGAATCAAAAACAGGAGTGTGAAAACTCCTGTTTTGGCGAATCAGGTTCGAGGTCCGAATGGAGGCGGGGCTATGCGGTTTCGGCGTGAGCGCCTGCCATCCACAGTCCAAGTTGTTCGCGGGTGGGTTGTTTGGCGTCCACGATTGCGACGATTTTCCCGCGATACATGACGGCGATGCGGTCGGAGAGCGCCATGATTTCGTCGAGTTCCGCGGAGATGAGCAGGACGGCGACGCCCCGGTCACGCATTTTGATGATTTCGCCATGGATGTATTCGATGGAGCCTACGTCCAGCCCGCGCGTGGGTTGGTTGGCGATGACGAGTTTTACGTTTTCGCGGCTGAGTTCGCGCGCGACGATGACCTTTTGCTGGTTGCCGCCGGAGAGTTTCCCGGCGTTTACGAACGGCGATGGTGTGCGAACGTCGAAGGATGCAATGAGTTTGCGCGAGTTGTCATCCAGCGCTTTTTGTTGGATGACGCCGCGGCGGCTGAACGGCGGGCGGTAGTAGTCGCATAGCGCCATGTTGTCTGCGACGGTGTAGTTGAGTACCAACCCGTGTCGCTGGCGGTCTTCGGGGATGTGCGCCAGTCCCGCTTTGGTGAGGGCGCGGGGCGTTTTGCCGGTGACGTCCACTCCGTCGATGAGAACTTTTCCAGAGGAGGGGTGGCGGAGCCCCGTCAGCGCTTCGGAAAGTTCGGTTTGCCCGTTGCCTTGCACGCCCGCAATGCCGAGGATTTCGCCGCTTCTGACGGTGAAGGATACGTCGTGAAGGACGTCGAGTTTGCGTTGGTCCTGCACGCAGAAGTTTTCCACCCGCAGGATTTCCTCTTCCGGTTTTCGATCCTGTTTGTTCACGGTGAGGATGACCTGACGACCGACCATCATGTTTGCAAGTAGGGCGGAATTGGTTTCCGAAGGGTTGACCGTGTTGATGACCCGCCCGGCTCGCATGACGGTGATGCGGTCTGCCACGGCGAGAACTTCCTTCAGCTTGTGAGTGATGAAGATGATGGATACGCCGCGGGCGGTCAGGTCCCGCATGATGCGGAAGAGGTCTTCGGCTTCCTGCGGGGTGAGGACGGCGGTCGGCTCATCCAGGATGAGAATCCGCGCTTCGCGATAGAGGGCTTTGATGATCTCGATGCGCTGTTGCACGCCGACGGGCAGGTCGCCGACAAGGGCGTTCGGGTCCACGGAAAGCCCGTATTGCGAGGATATTTGATTTATTTTTTGCGCGACGGTGTTTCGATCCAGCGCGCCGCGTTTTGTGGTTTCGTCTCCAAGCATGACGTTTTCGGCAACGGTGAAGACGGGGATCAGCATAAAGTGTTGATGCACCATGCCGATGCCGAGCGCGATGGCGTCATTGGGGGAGTTGATCGTGGCGGGGTTTCCGTTGACCATGACCTCGCCTTTGTCGGGATGATACAAGCCGTACAACAGATTCATCAACGTGCTTTTTCCGGCTCCGTTCTCTCCGAGCAGGGCGTGGATTTCGCCTTTGCGAAGGTCGAAGTTGACGTTGTCGTTTGCCAGCACGCCGGGGAATTGTTTGGTTAAGTTTTTGCCTTCCAGGACGATGTTGTTTTCTGTCACGGCATTCTCCTATTTTTCGTATGGGACGCCGTCCGCGGCGGGCGGGGTGGTCTTGCCGATGATGCCGGTCAGGATGAACATGGTGAGAATGTACGGCGTAAGCCCCACAATGTAGGATTCTTGGAGGAAGGACCATTGCGGAGGGATGACATCGCGGAATATTTGCATGTTGATCAAGAGCGCCTGGGATGCGCCAAACACAAGGGACGCCGCCCACGCGCCGATGGGCGTCCAATTTCCGAAGATCATGGCGGCGAGCGAGATGAAGCCGCGTCCGTTCGTGAGGAGAGGCTCGAAGGACGGCACAGACTCGATTGTGAAGTACGCTCCGGCAAGACCGGCGAACATGCCGCCGATGATGACGTTGGCGTACCGCATTTTGATCACGTCGATGCCGACCGTATCCGCCGCTTTTGGATGTTCGCCCACCGCGCGGGTGCGTAATCCCCAGCGCGTGTTGAAAATCACGTAATGGGAGAAGAAGACCAGCAGGATGGCGCCCATGGCAATCGGTTTCTGGTCGAAGACGCGGTTGATGGCGGCGAGGTTCACGAGGCAGGCGTTGGAGACGCCGCAGACGGGAGTGAATATCTCGGTCAACGGGATGTGGATGGTGGGCAGTACGCCGGGCGAGTTCGGGACGTTGCCGCCAAAGACGCTTCCCGCGCCGAAGAATAACTGGCGGTTGAGGAAGCCCGTCAACCCCACTGCAAGGATGTTGATGACCGTTCCGCCGATGATCTGGTCCACTTTGAAGGTGATTGAAAGCACTGCATGGAGCAGCGCCATTAATGCGCCGGTCAGGATGGCAAAGAATACGCCAAGCGTGATGCTGATGCCGATATCCATTCCAAAGACATGAAACATGTATATGGCGCCCAGCCAGCCGAAGAATGCGGATGAAAGCATCATGCCTTCGATGCCAATGTTGACCACGCCCGCCCGCTCACAATAGACGCCGGAAAGCGCGCCCAGCGCCAGGGGTGTTGCCACTGCAATTGTGGTGGCGAGCATGCTGGTGATGATCAACAGGGGCGGTTGTTTGACCTGTCCAATCATTATGACCGTGCCGAAGAGGACGATAATAATCAGGGCGATAAAACCGAAACGTCTCCAGTCCATTTTTTCTCCTAGCCTCCCCAGCCCCGGGTGAGAACGACGCGTTCGCCCTTGGATTTGATGCGGTAGATGTAGCGGATGATCGCGTCTGCGGCGACAAAGAGCAGGATGAACGCCTGGATCATGGAGATCAGATCCACCGGCATTTGGGTGAGGAATTGCATGCGTGTTGCGCCGTTCCGCATCGCGGCAAACAGGAAGGAGGCAAGCACCACCCCAAGCGGATGCGACTTGCCGAGCAGCGCGATTGCGATGGCGTCGAACCCGTAGCCGATCGAGAAGCCAAGTTCGTGCCGGTAGTTCAACCCGGTGACTTCGATTGTGCCTGCCATGCCAGCCAGCATCCCGGAAAGCACCATGGTGAGGATGATGATGCGTTTTACATTGATGCCCGCATATTTCGCCGCATCCGGGTTCAAACCCACAGTGCGAATTTGAAAGCCAAGCGTTGTCTTGGTCAACAGCCACCAGATGAAGAATGCGACCAGCAATGCAAAGATAAATCCCCAGTGGATGCGCAACCCTTCAAAAAGGGGGGGGATGCGCGCGCTGTCCGCGATCAGGGGCGTTCGCGCGATCACGTTGGTGGGACTCCTGTCCTTCATGACGCCGTTCAATAGAAAGGAAGTTGTATTCAATGCAATGTAGTTCATCATGATGGTGTTGATGACCTCGTGTCCGCCCGTGTATGCCTTTAATGCGCCGACAATGCCAGCCCACACCCCGCCCATCAGCACCCCGAAAAGAATTGCCAGCGGAAGGTGAATGATGGCAGGAATATCGTACCCAAGCCATTCGGGCAGGGCGTATCCGATCAGGGAGGAGACCACCGCGCCGACAGCCAACTGCCCTTCCGCGCCAATGTTGAACAAGCCCCCCTTGAATGCCAATGCAACCGCCAGCCCCGCAAAAATATAGGGAGTTGCCCAAACGGCGGTTTCACTTAATGCTTTTGTTGAACCAAACGAACCTTCGATCAATCCCCGATAGGAAAGAATTGGATCCCCGCCAACAATCTTGATGATAATGCCGCCAAAGATCACGGCAGTCAAAATTGCCAGAAATGGGACCAGGCTTGCATCCATCACTGATTGCAATATTTGCCGTGCCAGCGAATTCGACCGCTTTTCTGATTGCATCCTTTGCTCCAGTGGAACCTTGAATTGTTCGACAATTATATCAAACAAGCCGCGCAGAAACTTGTAAACGGGAGATTAAGAAAACAGGGAAGGAGACATTCGCCTCCTTCCCTGTTTTTCAAAGCGTGAGAACGTTACGGCTTGACCGGGGGGACATCGGTCGTGATGGAGCCGTCCAACAAACCGGCGTTGATCTCTTCCATCTTTGCCTTGACCTCGGCGGGAACTTCACCGTCAAGATCATGGAACGGAGCGTAACCGGCATCACCGAATACGTTGCCATCCTGAATGCTGCCGTCTTTGGTGGCGGCGATCAGATCCGCAACTCCGGGGGTGATGAGCTTCATCGCGCTGGAGAGCATGCGGGGAGCGGCTTCGGGCAGGGTCAGGTACTGGTCGGTATCCACGCCGATGGCGTAGGCGCCAGCCTGGGCAGCCGCGGTGATGGCGCCGTTACCGGTGAGACCACCGCATCCGAAGATCGCGTCCGCGCCCTGGTCCATCATGGACTTGGCGGTCTGGGCGCCCCATTCGGGGTCGGTGAATGTCTTGTCGAAGCCCACATCGCTGTGGTACACAACGAAGACTTCAGTGGTGGTGCCCATTTCGGCGTCCGCATACGCTGCGCCGGCTTTGTACCCCTCGCCAAAGCGCCAAACGGGAGGAACAACATCGGTACCGCAGACGGCGCCGATCTTGTTGGTTTCAGACATCATCGCCGCGAGGGCGCCGACGAGGAAACCTGCGTTGTCTTCAGGGAAGTTCAAGCCGGAAACGCCCGCAACCGTTTCAGCGTTGAATTGATCCACGCCGATGAAGCGGACGTTCGGGTAGGTCGCGGCGGCGGCATTGGTCGCTTCGCCAAGACCGAAACCGACGGTCACGATCACGTCGTAACCGGCATCGCCAAACTGAGCAATATTCTTGGCGTAGTCCTTGGCATCGGCGGTTTCAATGAACTGAACCACATCCGCCACCCCGTCTTCCTGGGATTTCAAAACGCCTTCCCAGGCAGACTGGTTGAAGGACTTGTCGTTAATCTTGCCCACATCCGTGACAAGACCCACGCAGAACACTTCTTCCGAAGAACAATCTTCAGCGGAAGGGGCGCCTCCGCCGCACGCCGCGAGGATCATCGAGCCGATGATCAGCATGGCTGAAATGAAATGGAACTTTTTCATTTTTCTTCTCCTCTAAGAAAATAAGGATTGTGGCATGCCGTTTGGCATGACCTGTGACAAAGCAAGTATAAATCGTCTCCAACCATTGTGCAAGATAGAACGAATCATGGTTTTTCAGGAAGAACGTTTGTGCGCATCCGCCCGTCCCAAAGCATAATTCGCAGGGTTTCCGCTTCAATCCCCAAAGATTCAGGAAATTTCTCCCCGAGTGGAATAAACCTGATTTGACCGATTCTATCTTCACTGATCTGACCACTCCGCAGCAACCGCATCACTTCCCGGACCTCGAAACTGGTCTGCCCATAAAGAGAAGTTACCACGCCTTTGCCTGATACTCCCAACCCCGCCGCCTGATTCCGTTCCGCTCCAATGGCGAACACCCCGGCATTCGTCGCCGCGCGCAATGCGCCTTGTCCTGTAACGCCGCCCGCCGCAAAGACCACATCCGCGCCGCGCCGGATCAAACGGCTGGCAGTGTCATACCCCCATGCTTCATCCACGAATAATTTATCGCGGTCTCCGTCTTCGCGGTATTCGATAAGCACGTTGATTCCATCGCCGAAATAGGACGCGCCCGCCCGAAACCCCTCGCAGTAACGCCACATCGAGTCAATGCCGGAGGTTTCGCACACACCCGCCGCCACGCCCGTCTTTGTAAGACGGGATGCCAGCGCCCCGGCGATGAACCCCATCTGGTCTTCCGGGAATGTAATGGAGATAAGGTTTGGAGGGGAGTCGGTTCGGGGTTGGTGGATGCCCACGAAAACAGAATCAGGATACAGGTCCGCGGCGCGAAGCGTTTCATCCTGCAATGCGATTCCCGATGTGACGATGACGTCGTAGCCTTTTTCGGCAAAGTAGGCGATGTTCCTGTCGTAATCGCGCGTGTCAATGGATTCGATATACGCGATGTGATCCACGATCTTGTCTGCCTGGGATTCTTCCAAACCCAGCCAGGCATCCTGATTCGAACCATGATCCTTGACGCCAAGCGTATCCGTCACCAGCGCCGCGCAGAAGACATCCGCCTGAGAGCAATCCGGCGGCGGCATGCAGGCTGGGAGAGCCAGGCATGCCGCCAGGAAAATGAAATGCCTAATGCGTGACACGTAACTCGGTACTCGCTACCCCGAACTTGTCACTGCCTCACCCCGCCTCACGCCGAGCATCAGCCCCAGCGCGATCAACATGAAGACCGGGGAAATGATCATGATGATGTTGTAATTGCCGCCCGTCAATTGGACTGCCCAGCCGTTCACGTTTGGACCGACAATGGCGGAGAAGGTGGAAAAGAGGTAATACAACCCGGTGTATGTGCCGATGCGCGCCGCGCTGGTCAGGTCTACGATCATGGGCAGGGAGTTGATGTTGATGAGCGCCCAGCCGATGCCGCCCAGGATGAGCAGGACGCCTGCAAGCGTGAGCATGCGCGCGCCGCCTTCCACAAGCGGAATGCCGACCAGCGGCAATGGCGCAATTCCTGTCAGCAGGGCTTCGGCGGGTGTGATGTAAAGCAGGAGGAGCATGAGGGTGATGGTGACCAAGCCGATGCTGATGGTGACACGACGCCCGATCTTTCCGGCGATGAAGCCGGATGGAATGGCGAACAGGACGAAGAACAATGGCAGGACGGAGAGCAGCGTTGCGCCGTCGCCTTCGTTCAAGCCGAGGTGGTTCTTGGCGTAGAGCGTGAAGAAGGTTTCCACTGCCGAGAAACCGAGGAACCAGAAGAAAATGGCGAGCAGGATGCGAAGTCCGCTTTTATCGGCATCGCGGAAGACTTCTTTCAGGCTTTCCCACATGCCGGGCTGTTTCCCGGTCTCTTCGTATTCCTTCGGTTCTTCGATGAAGAGATAGACGACCAGCGCGGCAATGACGACCAGCACGGAGCCAAGCCAGAATGGGAAGTTGGGACTCAGTTTGTATAACATGCCGCCGGTCTGCAAGGCGACGATGGTGCCGACGCCGCCCATGAAATTGATGATGCCGTTCGCCTGCGAGCGGAATTGGGATGGGGTGATATCCGGCATGAGCGCCACGACGGGAGTCCGCCATAACGCCGCGCTGAGCAGGAGGGTGCTGGTACAGGCTACAAAGAGCGGGAGGATGGCGGCGAGCGGAATGAGACCAAACGCCACCGCCGTGATCGGCGCGCCGACGAGAATGAACGGAATGCGCCGTCCCAGCGGGGTGCGGAGTCTATCTGACCATGCGCCGACAGGCGGCTGGATGAAGAGCGCCGCGATATTATCCAGCGTCATGAAGAAGCCGATGACGGCGGGAGCCAGCCCAAACTTATCGGCAAGGAAGATGGGGACGAAGGCGTTGTACACGCCCCAAATGACGCTGACGCCGAAAAAACCAAAGCCGAGCAGGAAGGTCTTGCCGTAGTTCAAGCGGGTTGACATGGATGCATCTCCTTCAATTTACATTCGTTGAAAGTCGCAGGTTGCAGGTCAAAGGTCATTCGACTTTGACCTTTCGGTATTGCTCAGTGCATGTTTTAGACCTTCAATAAATTTCTTATCTTCTTTCGTCAATTCTGCTTTGTCCAGCATGTCTGGTCGTTTTCTGAATGTGCGTTCCAACGCCTGTTCGCGCCGCCATTTGTCTATTTTGCCGTGGTCGCCGGAGAGTAAAACGTCGGGAACCTTCCAGCCGCGAAATTCGGGCGGACGGGTGTAATGCGGGTATTCGAGCAAGCCCATGGCGTGCGAGTCGTCCTCTGCGCCGGTGGGGTCGCCGAGGACGTTCGGGAGCAGGCGGGTGACCGCGTCGATGAGAATAAGCGCGGGGAGTTCGCCGCCGGTCAACACGTAGTCGCCGATGGAGATTTCGTCGGTGACCAGGTTTGCGCGGATGCGTTCGTCCAAGCCTTCGTAACGTCCGCACAGCAGGGCGATGCGGGAGTACGCTGAAAGTTCCTGGGCGATGGATTGGTTGAAGACGCGTCCCTGCGGGGTGAGGAGAATGATTGGGATGTTTGATTCAGGCTCGGGCGGAGTCGGAGGCGGGGCGAGTCCCAAAACGGATTCAACCGCTTCGAAGACCGGCTCCGGTTTCATCACCATTCCGCCGCCGCCGCCGTAGGGCATGTCGTCGGTGGTGTGATGCTTGTCGTGTGTATAATCGCGGATGTTGTGAATGTTGACGCGGACCAGTCCCCGTTCGCGCGCGCGTTTGATGATGCTGGTTTCAAGATAGGATGGGAAGACTTCGGGCAGGAGGGTGAAGACCTCGAATTGCATGATTGGATTTTAGCATATAAGAGGCAAATTAGAGATAAACACCCCTGCTTGACGGCGCTTTCCCGCGAATGGTAATATGAATCTCCGGGTTTCGGCTTTGCCGGAACGGTTTGAAAGTTGGTATTTGAGGCATGTATCTAAAAGGTAGTAAATGGAGTATGAATAAAAGGCGGAGCCGGCCCAACTGGTTCCGCATCATTTTGCTTAGCCTTCTGGTGCTGGGCGCTTCGTACGTTAACCGCTTTATCGTCCCGACGGTGGCGCCGCTTGGCGTTCCCTCCCCCACGCCGACCGTCGCGCCTGAAACGTATGTGGCTCAGGCGGAGGGACTGTTTGCGGAAGGGAAACTGCTTCCGGCTGTGGATGCGTACAGGCAGGCAGTCGCTTCGCGTCCCGACGATCCTGCCACGCACATCATGCTGGCGCGGACCCTGGTCTTCGCCGGGAAATACAAGGAAGCCCAAACCAGCGCGGAAGATGCCCTGCTGCTCAACCCCGGCAATTCGATGGCGTTTGCCGTCCGCGCGTGGGCGTTGAGTTTTCAGGGAAATTATCTCGAAGCCGAAACGGACATCAAACGCGCGCTCGAACTTGACCCGAACAACGCGCTGGCTCATGCGTATTACGTCGAGATTCTCGTCGATTCGTATTACAACGGCATCGGTTCCTTCGAGGGCGTTGAGAGAGCCATCGAAGAATCGAAAGTGGCGCAGGCGCTTGCCCCCAACACGTTGGAGACCCACCGCGCGCGCGGCATTATCCTCGAAGCCACAGGAAATTACGAGGAAGCCATCCGCGAATACGAAGCGGCGATTGCGCTCAACCCCAATATTGCCGACCTGCATCTCTTTATCGGCTCGAACTACCGCATTCTTGGAATTTACGATAAAGCCGTTGAATCCTACACGCGCGCCAACGCGCTCAACCCAGAAGACCCGCTGCCCGACCTGTACATGTCCCGCACGTATGCCACCATCGGTGAATACGGCAAAGCCATGCAGTATGCCGAATCCGCTGTGGCGGACAATCCTGCCGACACCAATTTACACGGCAACCTCGGCGTGATGTATTACCGCAACGCCTACTGGTCCGAATCTGTGCAGGAATTGGGTTACGTCGTAAAAGGCGGGTTGATCGAAGGCGGCGAGCAGCTCGATCCGATTGAACTCGTGCCAAACTCACCGCGCATTGCGGAATATTATTTCACCTACGGGTTGGCGCTTTCCCGCCTCAACCAATGCGGCGAAGCGTTGCAAATCGCGCAGTTGATTATCTCCCGCGTGCCGTCGGATGAACTGGCAGTGGAGAACGCCAATGCCATCACCAGCCGTTGTCAGGAAAATCTCGCGCAGACGCCGGAAACGCCTCTCTCTTCGCCGGAACCTGATTCTGTCTCGACGGCAACACCCACCCCGACGCCATGAACATCCATCCCAGACGCGCCATTTTTCGGCGGCGCGACGACTCCAGCGTTTATCGCATGTTCCTCTGGGTGGTTTTGATCCTGGCAGGGGTATGGCTCATCCGCTCGGTGCAGCAGGGAGATGTCAAGCCGCTCTTCCTGCCCACGCCCACGCCCACCCGCTTTGCCACATCCTACACGCTCGAAGGCGATGCGCATTTTACAGCCGGACAGTTGGATGCAGCCATCACCGCCTACCGCGAAGCCGCGCGCGTAGACCCGAACAATGCCGAAGTGTGGGCGCAGTTATCCCGCATTCAAACCTATTCCACCGCATTGCTTGTCAAACAGGACGACATTCTCGCCCGCTTGGATGACGCCATTGCCTCCGCCGAAAAAGCGGTGGAAATCAACCCCGACAGCAGCTACGCCCATGCCGTTCAAGCCTTTGCGTTGAACTGGAAGGCTTCGTACACTTCCGATGCGCGTGAAAGACAGGCGTTGCTTACAAAAGCGGAGCAGGAAGCCGTCCGCGCTTTGCAGTTGGACAACGCCAACACGCTCGCGCTGGCGTTCTACGCCGAGGTGCTGGTTGACCAGCAAAAATGGACGCAAGGTCTTCAGATCGTTGAACAAGCATTGCAGCGAGATTCGTCCCTGATGGACGTGCATCGCGTCCATGCTTATGTGCTTGAGTCATTGGGCGAGTACGCGCTTGCCATCGAAGCCTATGACCGCGCCATTGCCATCGCGCCGAACATGACGTTCCTTTACCTGCGCGCAGGGGCGGGCTACCGCCGCCTTGCTTTTGAAAGCCCGAATGAGGACGTTCAGCGTGAGTTGTACGAGAAATCGCTCGAATATTTCGCGCAGACCGCCCGCATCAACCAGCAACTGGGCGTGCAAGACCCGGCGCCATACCTCTCCATCGCAAGGACGTATTCGCAGATGGGTGAGTTTTTCATCGCCATCCGCAATGTCCAAAAAACCATCGAATTCCAGCCGGATAATCCGGTGTTCTATGGCGAGTTGGGCGTGCTGTATCACAAGAATCGCAATTATGAGACGGGCATCCTCGCGTTGAAATGCGCCATCAGAGGCTGCACAGCGGAAGAGTCCTGTGACGGGCGCGGCGGATGCGGTCTCAACGACACGCCTGCCGAGGTGGTCGGTTTGCCGATATCCGCCGGCACGGTGTATTACTACGACGTCTATGCTTCCGAGCTGGCGGCGCTCAGCACGCCCAAGCAAAATTACTGTTCCGAAGCGTTGGATATTGCCCGGATCATCGAAACCTCGGAATACATCAGCGACCCGAACATTGCGGCGGACATGGTGGTGGTGCGCAACATCTGCTCATTCGGCAATGGCGCAGCCAGCCCGACGCCTCCTTCCACGCTGGAAGCTGGGATGGCGGACGAAACGCCAACGCCTTCGGAATAAAGCCAACAGCGTGTATCATGCCGGGGCGGCTGGGCAGGCTTGAGGTCGGTGTGAAGCGGGCGTCAGAATTTCATAAGAATTTTTATATTCCCCCTTGACTTTGCCATTTGAACTGTGTAAGATAGCCGTTAGCACTCGGTTGATTTGAGTGCTAATTGTATGCTTACTCAAAAATCCAAAATATTAAAGGAGGCAAGAAATGGCAAAAATCTCGTTCAAACCGTTGGGTGGCCGTGTGCTGGTGGAACCCATCGAACAGGAGGAAGTGACCGCCAGTGGTATCGTTCTTCCTGAAACCGCGAAGGAAAAACCCCAGCAGGGCAAGGTCCTTGCGGCGGGTCCGGGTGACCGCAACGACAAGGGCGAGCGCATCGCCATGGACGTGAAGGTGGGCGACGTTGTGTTGTTCGCCAAATACTCCGGAACCGAAGTAAAAATGGATGGCAAGAAACTGCTCATCCTGCGTGAGAGCGACATTCTCGGCATTGTTGGATAAAACATGTCGCTGCGAGACGCGAAGCGGCGAAGCAGCCTCCCGATAAATAAGGAGATTGCTTCGGGCTGGCGCCCTCGCAATGACAGAATTACAGAAAAGGAAGTGAACCATGGCAGCAAAACAACTTGTATTTTCAGAGGAAGCGCGCCGCAAACTTAAGAACGGCATGAATGTGGTCGCCAATGCGGTTTCCGCCACCCTCGGTCCGAAGGGACGCAATGTGGCTGTGGATCGCAAGTTCGGTTCCCCCACGATCACGCACGACGGTGTTTCCGTGGCGAAGGAGATCGAACTCGAAGATCCGTTCGAGAACATGGGCGCGCAGTTGCTCAAGGAAGCCGCCTCCAAGACGAACGACATCGCCGGTGACGGAACCACCACCTCCACCGTGCTGGCTCATGCCATCGTGAACGAAGGTTTGAAGGCGCTCGAAGCTGGCTTCAACCCCATGTTCCTCAAGCGCGGCATCGAAGAAGCCACCGGAACGGTCGTCGCCGAGCTCAAGAAGAATTCGGTCAAAATTGACACCCGCGAAGAAATCGCCTCCGTTGCCACCAACTCCGCGGCGGATGAGGAAATCGGTGAATTGATCGCGGACGTGATGGACAAAGTCGGCAAGGACGGCGTGATCACAGTCGAAGAATCCAAGACCATGCAGTTCGAAACCGAATACGTTGAAGGTATGCAGTTCGACCGCGGTTACCTCTCTCCGTACTTCATCACCAACACCGAACAAATGGAAGCCCAGATCAGCGACGCCTATGTTCTGATCTATGACAAGAAGATTTCCGCCGCGCAGGATATCGTTCCCCTGCTCGAAAAACTCGTTCAACTCGGTAAGCGCGAACTCGTCATCATCGCTGAAGATGTGGATGGCGAAGCCCTCGCCACCCTCATCCTGAACAAGATCCGCGGCATGTTGAACGTGCTCGCCATCAAAGCCCCCGGCTTCGGTGACCGCCGCAAAGCCATGCTGCAGGACATCGCCGTCCTCACCGGCGGAGAAGTCATCTCCGAGGAAATGGGACGCAAGTTGGAATCCGTTGCTGTTTCCGATTTGGGTCGCGCCGAGAAGATCGTCTCCGACAAGGAGAACACCACCATCGTCGGCGGCAAGGGCAAGAAGGGCGATATCGAAGGTCGCATCAAGGAGATCCGCATCGAGATCGATAAAAGCACCAGCGATTACGACCGCGAGAAACTTCAGGAACGCCTTGCCAAGTTGAGCGGCGGCGTCGCCATCATCCGCGTGGGCGCTGCGACTGAAACCGAGATGAAGGAAAAGAAACACCGCGTCGAAGACGCTCTCTCCGCCGCGCGCGCCGCAGTGGAGGAAGGCATCGTCCCCGGCGGTGAAATCTCCCTCATCAACGCTGCCGGCAAACTCGACAAACTCGCCAAGAACGAGGAAGACGAAGAAGCCCGCATGGGTATCAACATCGTCAAGAAGGCGCTCGAAGCCCCGATCCGTAAGCTGGCTTCCAACGCCGGGCAGGACGGCTCCGTCATCATAGACACCGTCCGCCGCACCGCCGCCGAGAAGAAGAACATCAACATCGGCTACAACGTGCTCACCGGCGAATACGTGGACATGATCAAAGCCGGCGTGATCGACCCGGTCAAGGTTGTGCGTGGCGCGCTCGAAAACGCCGCCTCCATCGCCGCGATGATCCTCACCACCGACGTGTTGATCACCGACATTCCTGAAAAGGAAAAACCGGTTCCGATGCCCCCCGGCGGCATGGATTACTAAAATCCTCCCTGCCCCTTGCCCCTCACCCCTTGCCCCTCTCCCAATGGGAGGGGGGTTGGGGTGAGGGTTTTTAATTTATGTATGCCCGAACGGGTATAATTTCGGAAATGAATTTCAAACGGATATTTTTGACTGTGTTCCTCGCGCTGGGGGTTTCCGCCTGCGCCTCCTTCGGGACCTCGAACACGCCCACTCCCGAATTGCCGACATCCACGCCGGAACCTCCCACCGCCACCCCGCCGCCTTCGGCGGCGATTGTCAACGACGAATACATCACCATCGCCGAATTCGAAGCGGAACTGGCGCGATTCCAAACTGCCATCGCCATGCAGGGACTTTCCCTCCCTGATGAAGAAGCCAGCCAGATGGTCCTCGAAGATTTGATCGCGCAGGTATTGCTGAGTCAAGCCGCGAGGGAGGCGAATTTCAATATAACAGAATCAGACCTCCAGTCGCGGATCGAAGCGTTGGCAGCCGAATTGGGCGGCGCGGATGCGTTGTCTGCGTGGATGTCCGCGCGCGGGTATGATGAAGCATCCTTTCGCATTGCCTTGAAGCGTTCCGTCGAAGCGGCGTGGATGCGTGACAAAATCATTGCGGACGTGCCGACTGAGATGGAGCAAATTCAACTCCGTCAGATTTTGACCTATAATGAGGCGGATGCGCAGTCGGCATTGAACGAATTGAACGCCGGCGCGGATTTCGACGAACTGGCGGCTTTGTACGACCCGGTCACGCGCGGAGAGTTGGGATGGATTCCGCCCGGCTACCTGCTGGATGCCAATGCCGACGAAGCCGTGTTTGACCTGATGGCAGGCGAGTATAGCGGCATTGTCGCAACGGAAGCCGGATACCATATTTTCAAAGCCGCGGATCGGAAGGTCCATCCGCTTTCTCCCGATGCCTTGCTGACCATGCGGGAACTTGCGTTGAAAACCTGGCTTGCCGAAAGACGCGCAAACAGCGATATTGTTCTAGCCCCGTGATACGGCGCGGCAATTCACAAGGTTGATAAAAAAAACCAAGTTGCTACCTTATCTACTTTTTTACCGCAGAGTCGCGGAGAACGCAGAGAAATTCATGAAAAACTCCGCGCCCTCTGCGCCTCGGCGGTTCAAAACAGGTGAATTTCCTGTTACCTCTTTGAAGGTGACAACTCAGGTTAAATATTAATTCCGGAGCGTTACAATGAGCAATTATGACTTGGAAGATTCCCCGCGTCCAAAGCAGAGATCGAGCCTGAACGCGTGGGATTTGTTAAGTATTGTCACACTGCTTGTCACACTTTGCGTCGGCGGGTATTTTGTGGCTGTTTTTCTTGCGCCAAACTCAGCCATCAACCCGTTTAGCCCCAACCGCGCGCTTGCCAACCAGCCTCCCACACCCACGATCACACAGATTCAACTCGTTCCAACTTGGACAATAACCCCGATCAACGCCTCCGAGACGCCAACCCTGCTTCCGACCTTCACGCTCGAGCCTTCGCTGACGCCGGTTTCGCTGGTGACGCCTTCGATCACGCCCACTCCTACAAAGACGCCCAAAGCGCCCTTTTCCGCGACTGTCACTTACATTGACAGTACCATCATCCACTCGGAGGCGGGATGCAACTGGCAGGGCGTTGCCGGAACGATTGTTGACGCGAATAACGCCGATATGCTTGGCATCACCATCCGCCTTTCGGGCTTTTACAACACCAAGAGCAGGAATGAACTAACCGTAAGCGGTATTGCGCCCGCGTACGGGAAATCTGGTTTCGAGTTTTTCCTTAGTACTGTGCCGATCTCATCTGAAGAATTGCTGTTCATCCAACTGCTCGATCAGGCGGGTTTGCCGCTTTCGGATAACATCCCGCTCGATACATTCAATGACTGTTCCAAGAACCTCGCGTTGGTGAAATTCAGGAAGAACCCATAGCGCGGCAAGCCGCAGCCAAAGTAAGTCGAATTGGCAATCCGACCTACGCGCAAAATCTTCGCGGTAGGCGTAGTTTTTACAGAGCAATACTATAACGCCTGCCAAAAATGATAGAAAAAAATCGCCGCATTTGCGGCGATTTTTTTCTTATTTCACTTCCACATTCCAGCGCTGATATTTTGAATGTTTCGCGCGCACCACATCGTCGAACAGACTGCGGAGTTTGGTGGTGATCGGTCCCATCGTCCCCGCGCCAACGGGGCGGTGGTCTATTTTTGTTACAGCCACGACCTGCGCGGCGGTTCCGGTCATGAACATTTCCTCGGCGATGAAGACCTCCGTGCGGTCAATCGAGCGTTCCACCACTTCGATTCCGAGTTCGTTGCGCGCAAGTTCGATGATGGAACGGCGCGTGATGCCTTCGAGGATGTTATCCGTCACTGGCGGCGTGACCAGCACGCCATCGCGCACCATGAAAACATTCATCGCCGAACCTTCGGAAACATGCCCGTTATGATCCAACACCAGCGCTTCGTCGAAACCGGCGCGGTTCGCATCGGTCTTGATCAGCGCGGAATTGGCGTATGCGCCCGCTATTTTGCCGCGCGCCGGGATGACGTTATCGTCAATGCGCCGCCACGATGAGATCGTCACATGCGCGTTCGTGTCGTTCTTGACGTACGGCTCGTACGCGATCACGAACATGCAGAACTCATCCTTCAAATTGTGCAGGCGCACGCCAATGCCCAAATCCGCCTTGTAGATGGTGGGGCGCAGGTACACATCCTGCCGCCAGTTGTCCGAGCGCAGAAGGTCGAGCGTGAGCTGGATCAAACTCTCTTCATCGTATTGAATGTTCATCGCCATCATCCGCCCGGAATTAAGCAGGCGGCGGAAATGGTCGTAGGGACGAAAAACGAAGAGACTCTGCTTCTCTTCGTTCCAGTAGCCTCGCATGCCGCCGAACACGGCGGTTCCATATAAAAAACCATGCGTGGCGATGTTGATTTTTGCCTCGCCAAGGGGAGTGATCTTTCCCTCAAAGAAAGCGTGCTTCGTGAGATCCACTGACACCTCCTATGAAATTGAGTTGGTCGGTTTGAGATTATAACTCATACAACCCCGCCGTCTTTTGGACGCTTCGCTTCCGGTTCCATGCGTCATTTTGCATTCAATGAAAAACTGTCATCGCCTCCCAAAGGCAAACCCACCGGACTTGCATCCAATGCCATCACTCTGCTGTTCGCAAAGAACGCAAAATCGAATTCGGTGGAGTCCCCGGCTCGTTTGCCGGGAACAGGCATCAGCCGCGCGGTGAGCGGTTTGTCCAATCGAAGCGACAAAGCGCACAAGTCAAGAAGCAGAGGCGTGATTTCATCCGCTGTTGTATCGCCGGGCAGGGGAACGGTATCCAATCCCGTGCCGCAAACAGCGGAATAAAGCAGGGCATCCTTCACCGTCAGCGTTCCATCCGCCGCGCGTTTCGCAAGGATGGAATCCTCGAGGATTGGCTGCATGAAACCGTTGAAGCCAACATGCGGGAAATCCGCGCGCTCGATGGCTTCGGTCAGAATCGCGGCGGCGGCAAGCGAGCCATGCAAACCAATCCTCGGCACGCCCATCTTTTCCACAGCATTGCCGAGCGAATGCGCGTCGTCGGGGAAGGGCGCGAGGGAAAAATCAATGCCGAGGAAGCGGACATTCGATAATTCTTTCTTCGATATTCGAGCGATGGCTCGACCATGTTTCGTGATCTCCGCGATAAGCGCGCCTCGACCTTCGCTCAAACTTGTTTGCCCTTCAAAAGCCTCGACCGCCACGTCAGCCGACTCTACCGCGATTGCAAACGCGGGCTCATCCGAGTCGTGATACGCTGCCGGAAAGAACGGCGCTCCCGCGCGGACGTTTGCCAGCGCGGCAAAGCGCAGGTTGGCAAAGCCGTTCGGGTCGATTGGCGCGCATTTGACGATGACCTCCGCGCAAGCCTTGACCGCTTTCATGTGAATGTCCCTGCCGGCTGTCATCGCGCCGCCGAAGAAAATATTTTCACTTGCAAAGATCGCGTCCGGGATTAAATCGCAGCTTCTCGGAAAATCCGGCAGCGCAGGTCCGAGCGACGCGTATGCAATCCCTGCGGATCGAATTGCATTTGCAAATTGAGCGGCATATTTTGGCAATTCGTCAATATGCTCTTCTCCAAGCAATTTTGGAAAAGGAATTGTCGCCAGCCGCGCGGTTTGCACTTCGTATCCCGCCGCCTCGCAGGCGGATTTCGCCTGCGATAAAAATTTCCCCGCATCGCGCAGGGCTTTTTCTTCGAGCGGAAATTTTGGATTGCAAAAATAAGTGATGGAACGGATTTTCATCTCTTCCTTCGCTAATCGCTAATCGCTAATCGCTGCCTTACCGCCTCGAACATCAACACGCTTCCCGCCACGCCCGCATTCAGCGACTCCACCTCGCCGGGCATGGGGATGCTGATCCTGCTGTCTGCCAACCTCCGCGCCGATTCGCTTGCCCCTTCCGCCTCACTGCCGATGACCAAAGCCACGGGCTGGCGTAAATCTGTATCCCAGCATGAGGCGCCGTCCATATCCGCAATGAAAACCTTTAAACCTTCAAACTTTATAACTTGTGAAATTTCATCCCAACCCATCGCATGGATCGGCACTCTGAAATGCGCTCCCATCCCCGCGCGGACAATCTTCGGCGCAAACGCATCCGTTGTTTCGGGAGGGAGCAAAACCGCTTGCACGCCTGCCGCCGCTGCGGAACGGAGCAGCGTACCGAGATTTCCTGGATCACGGATTTGATCTGGAACGAGGATGAAGTTGGGTGATTTTGGAATCGGAAGACTGGTAAATTTTACGACGACAACAACGCCTTGCGGCGCTTCCGTCTCGCTCAGTGACTTCATCACGCTGGGAGAGACTTCCTCCGCATCCGCGCCGCGCAACCTTAGACTTTCGACCTGTGACTTTCCCCTCTCATTCAGCGAATCATCAAATAAAGCAACGCGAATCTCCCAGCCGCTCTTCACCGCCTCTTCGAACAAACGCACCCCTTCGACGACGAATGCGCCTGTCTCACGGCGTTCCTTTCCCCTTCCCAGCAAGGCGCGGACGAGTTTTACCTTTGCGTTTTGGTTGGAGGTAATCATTCCGCCCACGTGTGTTTCCACACATCGAGAAAGACCTGCGCGCTTGCATCGTCGAACAAAACGATGCGGACGAGATTTACCGAAGAATCGGTACTTGCCCCGAAATAGGTGTTGATGGATTTGAAAATAATCCCCGCCGCGCGGTCTTTTGGAAACCCGAAGATGCCCGTAGAGATTGCAGGCATGGAAATGGATTTGCATTTCAACTCATTTGCCACGCGCAGGGAACCGGTCACTGCGGCGGCGAGTTTCGCATCTTCCCCGCCATCGCCCCAGACGGGACCCACAGCGTGGATCACATATTTCGCAGGCAGGAGTCCGCCCGAGGTCCAAGCGGGATGCGAATGGGGAACAGTCCCATGCTTGCGGACCCATTCATCGCTTTCCCGTTGGATCGTCCCGCCGCCTTTTTTGGAGATCGCCCACGCCACACCGCCGCCATGCGCCAGATGCTCGTTCGCGGCGTTGACGATGACATCCACGTCCTCAATCGTGATGTCACCCTGCACGATCTGCATGGTCTGACCCGGCGATAACGTTTCTTCAACCAGAATGGAATTCATGCGAATATTTTACCCCCGTTAAACACGTTGGGACACGGCGTCGCCGTGTCCCAACAAAAAATCATTTCGTTTGCGCCACAACCGCGGCGAATGCCTGCGGGTTGCGGACTGCAAGATCGGCAAGCATTTTGCGGTTGAGTTCGATGTTCGCCTTCTTCATTGCGGCAACCAAACGACTGTAGGTCGTTCCGTTCAACCGCGCCGCGGCATTGATGCGGGCGATCCACAACTTGCGAAGATCGCGCTTGCGCACGCGGCGGTCACGAGTGGCATACCACAGGCTCTTCAGCATCGCTTCGTTCGCTCTTCGGAAGAGCAAATGCTTCGAACCGCGCTGCCCCTTCGTGAACTTCAAAACTTTCTTGTGACGGCGGTACCCTTGCGGGCCTCCTTTTACGCGCATGTTCTACTACCTCCTGCAAACTCGCGGGCGTCGGCGGCGCTTTTAGCGCCGTCAGTTGCGCACACCCGAAAGCCGCAAATAAAAAATTGACTGCAACCGGAAGATTACTCTTCCATGTTCGGGGCAAGGCGCTTGATGCGTTTCACGTACTTGCGTCCCTTCACGGGGACCATCTCGCTCAATAACGCCTTGGTGCGGTCCGATGTGCGGCGGCGCAAATGGCTTTTGCCGCCCTTCGTTCGCACGAGTGTGCCGGAGCCGGTCAGGCGAAACCGTTTGGACGTCGCCTTATGCGTCTTCAGCTTGATTTTTCCAGACTTCTTTGCTTTGCGAGGCATTGCTGGTGTGCTCCTTTCAGACAAAGTAAACCGCGGGATAAAACCTGCTCCCGCGGACGTTCAACATCGTTTGGGACTTTCCGACCAAAGGCTTACGCTTCCTTCTCCGTTTCAGCCTGTTCGGGTTTCTCTTTCTTTTTCGCCGCTCCGGCTTTTGCGGGAGCCAGCACCACGAGCATGGTTCGTCCCTCCATTTGCGGCGGGACTTCGATTGCCGCCACGTCGGAGAGGTCTTGCGCGATCTCTTTCAGGTCTTCCAGCGCGATTTCGGGATAATCCATTTCGCGTCCGCGGAATTTGACTGTCACGCGCACTTTGTGTCCCTGCTGGAGCCAGCGGCGGGCATCATCCACCTTGAACCCGCGATGCGCGGAATTCGTCTTTGGGCGCAGGCGGATCTCCTTGACCTCGATCTTGGTCTGGGCTCTCTTTGCTTCACGTTCCTTTTTTGCCTTTTCGTAGATGAACTTTCCAAAATCCATCACGCGGCAAACGGGCGGGTTCGCTCCAGGCGAAACTTCCACAAGGTCCAGTTCCGCTTCGCGTGCGATCTTCAAGGCTTCCTTGATGGGCACAACGCCGACGTTGCCGCCATCCGGGCCGATCAGACGGACCTCCGCAACGCGGATGCCTTCATTTACTCGAAATTCGTTGGCGCTTATAAGTTTCTCCTCGTTTATAGACAAAACAAATCCAGCTTTTGGCTGGTTTTTGGCGTGCGTATGATACCATGAAGGCGCGGGAGTCGTCAATAAACATAACAGAGCCGGGGCTGACCCGGCTCCTTTGTCACATGTGCGGCGTAACTTTGGCTTCCAGCTTTTCTTTTGGCTGGAACCCCGTCAGGCGTTCCTTGATTTCCCCGCCTTTGAAAAGCATCAGGGTAGGGATGCCCATCACGCCATACTGCATCATGACGTTGGGATTCTGGTCCGCATCCAGTTTGACGACCTTGACCTTGCCGTCCCATTCGCCCGCCAGTTGGTGGACAATGGGAGCGATCATCTTGCAGGGCTGGCACCAGTCTGCTGTGAAATCCACCAATACAGGCAATTCCGCGCTCAAAACCTCGTCCTGAAAATCTGATTCAGTCACATATTTAACTTCTGTCATGTATGCCTCCAGCCAACTAGATGAGGCGTCCAACGCCTTAATTACTCACCTTGTATTATCCATAAACTACTACTATCACCTTGCGCGTCGCCTTACGTTGACAATTCCCACCTCCCATAGTAATATTTGCCCCGCTTTGACCACGCCGAGGTAGCTCAGTGGCAGAGCAGGGGACTCATAAGCCCTTGGTCGGGAGTTCAAATCTCCCCCTCGGCACACCGTTTCATAGTGAAACACTCTTCTTATATATGGTGGTCTCTACACAAAGGAGATCACCATGTGTGCTTTAAAAACACAAGACCAAGGGCTTATCACATTTTCCCAGCAGGATTATCTTCCTATTCTGGTCGAATCATTTTTGATCGACCGCAAATCGCAAGGTCTATCCCCCGACACCATCGAACTCTATACCAAGAAGCTGCAATACTTCCTGAAGTACTGTGAGCGCCAGACGCTGACGCAAGTCTCCCAGATCACTTCGGACTTTATTCGCAGATATTTGCTGGAACTTTCCGAGACGCACAATCCCGGCGGTGTGCATGCCTGTTTCCGTCCACTGCGGACCATGTTGTATTGGATCGAAGAGGAAGAGATCATGCCTGAAGGTTGGAAGAACCCGATCCGTAAGGTCAAAGCGCCCAAGCTGCCGACCGATCCCATCGAACCCATCCAGATCAAGGAAATCCACGAACTTTTGAAAACCTGCCAAAGCAATTACTCCGGAGTCCGTGACAAGGCGATGATGCTGGGTCTGCTGGATACCGGCACACGCGCGAAAGAATTCCTGAACATCAATCTTGAAGATATGGATCTGGCAGGGCAATCGCATCTAATTTGCTCCCGCTAGGACTTTGAGGAGGTAATCGTCATTCCAAGCGGCTTGGAGTTGCTTGGCCTGGATGCCGCCTTTGGC
>JAGUZU010000091.1 GCA_020060625.1 Anaerolineales bacterium
CAAAATCCGAAAAGTGCCGCATCTTCGCTCCTATTACCACTTTTCTCGCTCTACTCGTACCTTTTTACATAGATCTTTTGGATAAAGTCCAGCTTAGAGGTTATTTCTTAAAGGCTTTTTTGGAAATGGACATCACGGATTGCACTGAGTTTCACGGAAAGATCATTTAAAAAGCGGCTCTTTTTCGGGCAACTCGTGTACAAAAAGAAACAAACCCAGACTTAAGAAACGCTCTTTTAAGGAGCATTCCTTTCATCGTGTACAGACAGGTGTTCTTGCCTGTCCTGCCACCATAATTTACCTTGCTGATACAGATACATTGTCAACCCTATGCCAAGAGCCAGAAAACTTAATAACCCGAAAAAATTCTTTACAAGGGTTGCAACCCCCGCGACAGTGGCAATTCCATTAAGCTGTGTGGGGTAATTGATCAGCAATGTAAGGAGCATTATGTTTTCAAGATAATCTGCCAGCATATTAGCAACTGGCAACAGGTTCAACTTGTGCCAGTTGCCAGTTGCAGGGGTGACACGTCGAAACAAAAGGGTGATGGCAACGCTTAGAAAGCTACCCAGCAAGGCTGGATAAATCAAATCCCCCGTTAGAATTATCAGATAGACTGCGCGTCCTTGTTGACCAAACATAGCGAATCGTTGATAGGCTTGTTCTGCCGTGTAGTACATTTCCATATCCAGGATATTTACGTCACCGCCTGTATATGGTGCCATTCTGGACAAGCCAAACGGCACATCAGCATAGAAAAAGACCCAAAAGTAAAGAATGTAAAGTACAAGTAGAACAAGGAATGTATTCCTGTTAGATGCTTTTTGAATGAATGAACTCAAATTTGCTATCATATTGATTAACTACCTTTTATTTGCGAGTAAATCTGTATTTATAATTGACCACGTTCTGCTCTATCCTTTTGGAATCTCGCCATTCTTTATTCGCTTGATGACGCGCTCCACCCATTTCAGATTGGCACGCATACTGGCGATACCGTTTTCGCGGGTGAGCAGCCAGAAGAAATGCTCTCGAGGCGAAGGGATTTCCTTCTGGAAGGGTCCCAATTGGTCAGCAACCTGTTCATATTGATCCAGCAGCGCGCGCATGATTGCCGCGTATCCCTCGAATTTTGCAAGAATTTCCTCATCCGATAATTGTCCGCTGAAGAAGACCTGGATGAGAGGAGCGCTGCGCGGTTCGCTTAGCGGCGGTGAGCTCGCGATCCAACTTCGCAGTTCAACTCGTCCGGCTTCAGTGATGTGATACACCTTGCGGTCAGGGCGATCCTCCTGTGGGATTTTCTCCATCTCTGCCCAGCCATTTTCGGTGAGACGGGTAAGGGTGCGATAAATCTGGCTCTGGTCAGCGGGCCAAAAGTGGCGGATGGAAGTATCGAAAATCTTCTTCAGATCGTATCCTGAATAAGGATGGTAATTGAGAAAACCGAGGATGGCGTATTCAAGGGACATGGGGACTCTTAATTACAGGATAAGTATAATATTGGATTAGTCCTATAATACCCGACTCGTTATCCCTTGTCAAGAAAAATCAGTAAGGGGTCCTGTGGAAATTCAACAGCCACAAGAACCCTCATTGGCGTTCCCAGTACAGCAGGGATACCATATTCGCGCGCGACAATGGCAGCGTGGGAGAGCGGACCGCCCGTATCAGATACAACAGCACACGCCAAGGTGAAGAGCGGGGTCCAGGCGGGGTCGGTGTAGGGACAGACAAGCACGTCGCCTGCCTCAAGTTTGTCAAACTCGGCGGGTCCAGAAATGACTTTCACTGTCCTCGCCGCCAAGCCAGGGCTGCCCGAAAGCCCCTTCAAGGCTGCATCATTTGAACTCAATCTTTTTGTCTGCCACGGACCGCGTCAGGCGTTCATCGCCTGCGGACGCGCCCGTTTACGTCGCTGCGTCAAGTTGGCGGTTTCGGCGGGAGTCTGTTTGCCGTTTAAGGCGGCGTACAGCTCATCGAGCGTAAGATACATGACTATGTCCAATTGGGACAATGCGCCGCGGGATCTGAAGGCGACGCTGCTGTTAACAGATGAAGCGGGCTTCTCGCTGGTGTCGCCACTCAAGCGGAGTTGGGCGCCGCGTGGACGAACGCCTACTTCTCGGACAAGTTTGAACCATCGCCAGCGTATGAATTTGCTGGGCGCTTTGCTCGTCAGTCCGAAACTGCGAAGGATCCGTTTGAGTGTACGCTCCTTTCTATGTCACTTACGTTCTGAGCAGGCCATCATTTTCTTGAAGCAAGTGTTGAAGTTGGTGCCAGGTGACATTATCCTTGTCTGGGATAACCACAAAATTCATATCTCGCCACAAACACAGGAGTTCATCAACGATCATCCTCGTATCCACGAATTCTCTACCGTACATGTTTCATTTTTTAACCGCCAAGTGTCGCCATGGCGCCATGCGACAAACGCCAAGGTCGCCAAGATTCAAGGTTTTTGGCTGTTTTTCTTGGCGTTCTTGGCGGCTTGGCGGTTTCCTTTCGGCATTTGTACGGTAGTGAATCCATGAATACCGTTTTCCAACTTGTGCTCCTGAGTTGAATCCAGTGGAGTTCGTGTGGACGCAAATCAGTGAACATACGGCTAGTTTTGCGCCGCATAACATCCGAGAACTATGCAACCGAGTACAAGCTGGTGTTGCTCGCACAAGAATTTCTAAAAATAGGCTACTGGCTTGCTTAAAAAACGGTGACCTTTCTTGGAAATGACACAAATGACATTATTTAGTCAAACACCAATAGCAGACAACTATGGTGGAAAATTTGGCTGCTCTTTGCTCAAACGACTGAATCCATTGCTACGTTTTCGCAATCTACTGAAAATGGCTTTTCTCACAATTTGATCTGACCTTCACGAGCCTGAAAATCAATTATCCGCATCGGTCTGCGCTTACGAACGTCATGTCACATCCAGCCATGAGCCAAGGAACCGATCCGTGCCAATTCCAAACAGACGGCGCGCATCTTCGGCAGTCAGTTCGGGGACGAGCGGCTTGACCATGAATGACGCCCAGTTCGGGTGCGTCACCCGCCAGCCTGCGCGTTTCAAACTGGAAATATGCGAGGGGCGAGTCATGCCGACCTGCACGTAGGGCGCCTTCAATTTCGAAGCAACCACCGCGACGGCTTCCACAACGTCAATATCGGGGCGCAGCAAATGGATATGGATTTCCAGCAACGGACCTTCTTTGCGGGCATAGATATATCCAACAGGCGTGTCGTTCTCCCGCACGATCCAGATATCGTCGAGACTCATCCCGTCGCGCAGGCGGACAAAGGGTTTATGCCTCCACGCGAAGCCGAGATAGTTCTTCGCGACGTCCTCGAATATCTTTTCGACGAAATCGTATCCTTCCTGACCTGCGGACTGGGCGCGCAGACGGGTGGGCTGGTGCGCCGTCTCCCAGCGCGCCACTGCCTTTGCCCAGACATTCATCTCGACATATCCATGTTGGTGATAAAGTTTGCATGCTCTGAGATGGCGTTCCGTTAGGAGCATGGAAAAGCGCAGACCCGCGTCGTGCATTCGGGCGTGAGCCTCCTCCAGTAAAGCGGAGGCAACCCCGCGTCCCGCGTGATGCGGATGGGTGGACACCGCCCAAAGTCCGCCCACATCCTCCCTCCCCGCCGTGGAAATCATCGGCAGACGCAGGACTCCTGCCACTCCCAATACCACATCGCCTTCCACCGCATTGACTGTGAAGCAGGGAAAGACGCGGGGATCGGTGTGGCGAATGTGCGCGGCATATTCGGGCGTAAGCGGGAGATCCAGCGCCAGCAATGTGATGTTTAATACCTGTAATGGGTCAACGTCGTTGTATTCCACGATTTTCATGGTTCACTCTTCGGTGGGTGTTTGTATTCACTTTACGAATCATTTCAATCGGAGGTCACGCAGCCACTTTACCATCCCATCGAAATAGCCATCGGCAAACGTCTCGCCGACGCGGATAGTGTGGCTTGCGTTTGGAAAGACCTTGATCGTGACCGCTTCATTGCCCGCCTCATGCAGGTATCGTTTGTAAAGCGCCGCGCTCTTTGCCACGGGAATGGACGTGTCCTTTTCGCCGAAGATCGCCAGCACGGGACAGCGGACTTTGGTCAAAAAGTCGGCGGGGTTGACATTCATCACCGCGCGTATTTGCGCCTTTGCCATTTCCCACGCCTGCGGGGGCAGGCTGCCGAGCATGGCGAGAACGTCGTCCAAATGTAGAAACTTCGTCCAGCATTCGCCCTGAATGGATTTTAAAATCTCGACAACTCGCCCAAACTCGACAGCGGGATCTTCTGGCTTCGCGCCGTACGCCAGCGCTGTCATTTCACTCCATGCCCCGTCTTCCATTCGCTTTGATTTGGATTGATTGACTTCGCGATACAGCGGTTCGACCATCACGACGTCTATCATCAAACGCCTCATCAGGACTGCCTTGGTAATCTCGTCTTCAGCCAAGCCAGCCGCGCGGCTTTCCGCTTCGACCCGATACGCTTCCTGCTCCGCAGGCGTAACGCCTGGTCCCGAAACGGGGATGATGAACGCCACGCCTTTATAGGACGCCGCCGCCATCTGACAAATCCAGCCGCCCTGACTGATGCCCCACAAGCCGACGACATTGGGATTAATGTCGGGACGCGACTGCAAATATCTGACCGCGGCAATCGCTTCTTCGGTTCGATATTCCAACGTCTCGAAACCTTGACCCTGTCCTGATCCGCCGCCCCAGCCTGGTCCGTCGTAACGCAGGACGGCAAAGCCAGAGCGAACCAACTGCTGCGCGTGTTCAACGTAATACGGATCGTCCTTGCCCGACCTGTCCGCGCCGTGGAGCAGAACCAGCGCGGGGCAGGGAGCGTCCGCCGCTGGGCGAGTCAGGATGCCATTGATTTCCTTGCCGTTCACGGTGAAAGTTATTTCTTCAGTTTTCATTGCGAAAATTCTCCTCGAAAATTCCAAACACATTCTTCTCTCTTTGATCTACGCCGATGCCGCTTCGGGAACAGCCGCCTTTCGCTTCATCTCTTTCATGGCGGGGATGAACGCCATGCTCAACGTGGTGAGGAAATACGTCACGCCCAGCGCGATCAACAGCGGATACGTGCCGAACGAATCCGTCCACACGCCGCCCAGCAACATGCCGAACGGGATGGAAAGCCACGCGCCCGCGCCGATTGCGCCAAGCACCCTGCCGCGCATGTCCGCAGGGATGCGCTCGAACTCCACCGCGCCGATGCTGGTGATCAACGTCGAAACGAGCAGCACAATAAACGACGGCTGGAGCGCGTAGATCCAAAACTGCATTCCCGCCAGCATGAACGCGAAGACGAAGGTCGCATGACGCGGCAGGCGGTGACCGATGGCGGCAAACAGCAGCCCGCCGATGACCGCGCCCCCACCGTTGACCGCGATCAGCAAACCGAGATTCAACGCCTCATCGAACACTTCCTTCACGTACACGGGACGCACCACGCCCCAAAAGATCGCGTCCAGAAAATTCGTCAGCATGACCGTGAACACAATGGACAGGATCAACTTGTCCCGAAGGATGAAGCGGAAGCCGTCGCGCATTTCGCCGAAGTAGTCTCCCGTCTTCGCTTCCTTCTTGACTGGGGCGGGCGCGGCGACGACCAGACCGATGATTCCCGCCGAGACAAAGAACGACGCGGCGTCCAGCCAGAGGACGTTTTCCGTGCCGATGATGCCGATCAAAAATCCCGCCAGCGGCGCGCCGACCAGACGCGATCCGCGCTCGATGACGTGGGTCAGGGAGGTGGCGCGTTCGATGGGCATGCCCGCCTTCTCCGCGAGATCGGGCAGTAATGCAGAACGCGCGGTGCCGCCTGGAGAGTCGAGCAGGGAGCCGAGAAAGACCAGCGCGAGCAACTGCCAGAATTCCAAGCCGACCGTGAAATAGAGCAGGGGAATCAACGCGGTGGTGACTCCGCTGGCAAGGTCGGAAATGATGCTGGTGCGTTTGTAACCGAGTCGGTCAATCAGCGTCCCTCCCAGAAAGCCCGCCAGCACAGCGGGCATGACGGCGAAGAAACCCGCAACGCCCGTCTGCGCGGCGCTGCCTGTGGTTTGCAGGACGAACCAGGGGATGGCGATCATGGTGAAGACGTTGCCAACCAGCGAGATGGCATTGGCGGCGAACAGCGCATAAAGCGGCAGGGGATTTTTGCGGGGCGGGGTGGATGGTTGCATGTTTGATGTTATTCCTGCATTTGTCTCTCTTCCGTCCGCGAGAGATTTTTCGCGCCCGCGGTGACGGTCACGACGATGGCGATGAGGACTTCAAATAAAACGTAGAAGATGTACGAGCCCATATTCTCGCTTGATACAGTGCTTGCCATCGGCATGAAGACACCGACGGCATTCGAGATGGCGTGACTGACAGCGACGACGAGCAGGCTTCCCTTTGTGTTGTTGTACAGCCACGTCTGGATAACGGCGAACGCGACGCAATGAAGCACAAACCAGCCAAAGGCGGTTGCGTCGAAATGGGTGACGTACTTCGGCAGGTGCCAGAATGCCCAGACCACACCGAGAATCAATGAGGCGGTCAGCGCGTTATATTTCGCCTGCAAGCGCGGCAGGACGTAACCGCGCCAGCCCATTTCTTCCCCGTTGGTGATGAGGTCAAAGAGAAAGAAGACGGGGAAAAAGATCAGCGGAGAGGCGGATGCGCCGAAGATTTGATACGCCATCACTTTGCTGAAGTCGGGCGGGGTTCGAGTCAATGCGGCGTTGAGATAAACTCCCGCGAAAATGCAGAAAGGCTCAAGCAGAAGCGCCGCCAGAAACCACTTCCACCCGACGCGCCATAGGAAAAAGCGTTTGAACAACTTCGCCATTTCGTCTTTGCCGAGAGTCAACCACGTCATCAACAGCGAGACGAAGATGAATCCCCAGCCAAGCGTGATGTAGATCGGGAAAGGAACTTCGAATGGCAGAACGCTCGAATTCGAGAGGTCAATCGTCCAGGTGTAGAGGAACATCAGGATGAGACCGACGGCGAGCGAGTTTTGTTTGAGAAAGTTTTTCATGACAACTCCTTGCTCAATTTCAGACTGTAACTTTCATCGTCTCCACCAGCGACAACGCCGCGGAGACCTTTTCGGCTGGGATGTGGAATCGATCCGCCAGTGACTGCGCCAGCGTTTCGGGATTCAGGGGAATCTCGTGCTTGCCATCATGGTCGAACATTTCCAGCATGTAAGGCTGGGTGTCGCTGTTGAACAGCCACGCCTTGCCGCCGAGCATTTTGTTGATGACGACGCGGTTGAGAAACCAGCCTGTCGGAAGGTAATCCGCTTCGATTGCCGCTTCGAAGTCCTTTTCGCTGACGGAGACATCGCTCAACGTGAAGTTGTACGGGCGGGCGTGAGGCGTGCGCTCGATCACGTAACGGTTCCCGCCCTCGGGTCGGATGATGAAGTTCAGCCAGGGAGTGTAGTGATAGATCGTCGCATCGGAGGAGAAGGCAAGGGCGCGCGGGAACGGCGCGGAAACATCCACCAGGTATTTCTGGTTGTTGAAGAGAATCACAATCGCGGCATGACAAGCCTGCGCTTCATTCATATCGTTCAAGGTTATGTACCCTTCATAGCCCAGCGCACTCAACAAGGCAAAGAAAGCGTAATTGATCTCGAAGCACGTCCCGCCGCCGCCGAACTCCATCGCATCGCTCCACACTTCGCGCGGAAAGCGCGGACAGTCCGCCGTCTCTGGCATGGCGTCGCGTTTGATAATGCGGGTCACACTCTCCCACGGAACCCGTTGAATGAATGCGCCAATCAGCGCGTTCAAATATTCGAACGTGGGCGGTTGTCTGCGTAGTTGCAGAAATTTCAAGGCGTCGTCAACGAACACAAGGTCGAGTTTCAGGTGAGACATGGAAATCCTTTCACAGCGCGCCAGTACCGCAAACTTCAGTTTGCGTTTGCGCCTGCGTGGGTTGCGTGGGCAAACTGAAGTTTGCCGTACGTTACTGGACAGGCACGCCAAGTTTGCGCTCCAGCCCTTCGCGACCCCAGCGCATGATGGTCTCGAAGCTGGCGCGGACGATTTGCGGGGCGAAGGGAATCGGCAGGTTCATCCACCAGCGACCCGTCCGAACGTCCACAGCGAAGCGGATCTCCGTCCCACCGTTGATAGGGGTGAACGTCCATTTGCAGATTCCTTCCAGGTCGCCGCTTGCGCGTCCCTCGATCACTCTCCTGCTTTCGAGCCGAATCATCTCAAGATCGAAGACGAGCGTATATGGAATCCAACTGCGCCACCCTTGGCGCAGAATCGTGCCCGCGCCGCTCTCATCGCCTTGACGCAACACTTCGACCTTCTGGATGCCGCGCCACCAGGTCGTCCACGCCGAGTAGTGCGCCAGCGTCTCCCAGACTTGCACAATGGAGGCGGATGTCTGCCACACGGTTTGGAATTGATAGCGGTTTACGGCTTCCGCTTTGCCGCTTTTCGATGCAGTTTTGAGAATGTTTGTTTGCATGATTATCACCTTTGGATTGATTGATACTGCGGCGGCTCCTTCACGGCTCATGGACGATCAATTCGCCTTCCATGCCCATCTGGCGATGACCTGCAACCGCGCAGTAATAGTCGAACTCGCCTGGCTTGCCAGCCTGAAAGACCGCCTCCGCCGTCTGTCCCTTTGCCATGACAAGCGAAGTCTGGGCGTCCAAATCAGGGACGGCAAAATCATGCGGGATCCCATCGTCATTGACAAGCACAACACGGACCGTATCCCCAGCGTCAACGTTCAAATCGGGGTTGACCAAGCCGTCAATTTCGCCGCCGACGCCCATGAAGACCATGCGCCCTTCGAACATTGCGGTCTCGAGCGTGAATTCCGCGTCAACGGTGTGGCTGGGAGGCTGTGTTCTACAGCCTCCCACCGCGAGAACCAGCGCGACCAAAAACAGGGATACGCGTCGTGGATTCATCGTCAGCCTCGAATCTGCCTGGTTTGGGCTGGCAACTAAAAGGTCCAGTAGCGAGCCGTTGCCATCATCAGAATGGCAAGCGCCAGCATGATGAAGTCAACCCGCTCGGCAATGTTGAGGCGCTTTTCCAGAGCCTCCATCCTAGCGGCTTGTTCGGGGGTGGGACCCTTGCCCGAGGCGGCAATCTGCGCGCCCAATGCCCCCATCTGCGCCGACGTGGGACCGATGCCGAACGCGCCAAACAGGAAACCGATCAGCGCGGCGGCTGAGCCGATGGTGAAGCCAATGCCAGGGCCCGAAGCGATCCACGCCGCGTTGAATCCACCCGACGAGAACCAATACAGGATGCCGCCTGAGACCACGGTCAACACGCTGGCTCCCAGCATGAAGAGCGGCGCTCTGCGTCGTTCCACAAGGCTCTGCATGAATTGCGGACCCGCCGCGCCGATGGCTTTCACCGAAGGCTTGACGAAGAACAGCAGAAAAACAGCCGCGCCGCCCCACAGGATTCCAGACGCCACGTGAACAAGTCGAAGCACAATCAAAAGAAATGCGTTCATTTTCAACTCCTTTTACGAAATTTTGTTTGATGCCATTATCGCCAAAACGAATCCGTTGAGGGGTCACCCACTCACCCAGGAACCCACCCAAAATGTGCTACAATTTTTTATCGCCATGAAATGAGGAGCATGGAAACCGAAACGCCTGTTTCGTTTGGAGAATGGCTCAAAGCACGCCGCAAAGCGCTCGACCTCACACAGGAGGAATTGTCGGCGCGTGCGGGCTGTTCGGTCTTCGCCTTGCGCAAGATTGAAACAGGGGAACGCCGCCCATCCAAACAACTCGCAGGATTGCTCGCCAACGCCCTCCAAATTTCAGAGGATGACAAACCGGCCTTCGTCCGCGTGGCGCGTGGGGATTTGACTCTCGGACGTTTGCGCGCCTCCCAACCTGACTCACAACCCGCCTCTGACTCATCCAAGCCTGCTCTTCACCATCTGCCTTTACCGCCCTCCCCGCTTTTGGGACGCGACCCCGAACTCGCAGCGATGGAAAAGATATTCAACGATCCGCAATGCCGCCTGTTGACCCTGACAGGCATGGGCGGCATCGGCAAGACGCGGCTGGCGATTGAGTTTGCATCCCGTCAGCGCGATGGATTTCTCGATGGAGTTCACTTTGTCCCGTTGGCTTCCGTCCATGCGGCGGAATCAATCGCCCCTGCCATTGCTGAAGCGCTGGAATTTTCCTTCTCAGGACCCGCCGATTTGAGGGAACAGCTGCTCCAGCACATATCCAGCGCGATGAAGCAGCCTGCGCTTCTTGTGTTGGATAATCTCGAACATCTCATCGGGCAGTCTGCGGAGGCGGTGGAGTTGGTGTCCGAATTTCTCGGGCGGATTCCGTCCCTGAAAATTTTGGCGACCTCGCGCGAGCGCCTGAGCCTGCACGGCGAATGGATGTTTGAATTACATGGTCTGCCCGTGCCGCCCGTCGAGTTCGCCGACAAACTGGATGATTACAGCGCGGCGGTGTTGTTCATGCAGAGGGCGAAACACATCAAACCTGATTTTGAATTCAACGAATCGGAACGGCTCGAATTGACACGGATATGCCGCCTCGTGGAGGGCGTTCCGCTGGCGATCGAACTCGCCGCGGCATGGGTGGGCATGTTGACTTGCGGAGAGATTGCGCGCGAGATCGAAGCCAATGTGGACTTTCTTGCGGCATCCATGCGTGATATGCCCGAACGGCATCGTTCCCTGCGCGCCTCCTTCAACCATTCGTGGAAATTGTTATCCGACGAGGAGCGTGACGCGTTGAGCCGCCTGTCCATCTTTCACGGCGGCTTTGACCGCATCGCGGCGGAAAAGGTGGCGGGCGCAACTCTTTCGCTATTGGCGTCGCTCGTCTCCAAGTCGCTGGTGAGGCGCACGGAGGCGGGACGCTACGATTTGCATGAAGCGATTCGTCAATACGCATTGACCCACCTCGAAGTGGACGAGCCATGCTGTCATCGAACCTGCGACCTTCATTGTGACTACTATCTCAACTTCGCCGCCGACCATGAAACGAAATTAAAAAGCGCCGCGCAGCAGACCGCCATGCGCGAAATGACCGCCGAACTGGACAATCTGCGCGCCGCGTGGGATTGGGGAATCAAACACCAAAAATTCGACTCGCTTGGCAAGTCTGTCCGTGCCCTAGGCTGGTATTACGAAGTCTCGGGCATGATTCGCGACGGCATCGAACAACTCGAACTGCTCGCCCGCGCCCTGAACGATTCGCCGCGCGACGCGCAAACAAACAAAGCCCTCGGCGCAACCCTCGTTCAACAAGGCTTGTTGTACTTCCGCAGCGGTCAGTTTGCCCGCGCGCAGGGACTCTATGACCGGAGCATCAATCTCCTTCGTTCGGCGAACGCGCAATCCCTTCTTGCCGACGCGCTCATCTTCAGCGGCACGCTCAAGCACCTGAACGGCGACTATCTTGAGGCAATGACGCTCATCGCAGAAGGTCTCACATATGCCCGTGCATCCCACAACGACTGGTTCATTGCCTACGGAATTTACAACCTCGGTCACGTGGACAGCCTGCTGGGCGAATATCAAAAAGGTTACGACCAAATGCAGGCAGGTCTCGCGCTCTTTCGCAAAGTCGGCGACCCGCATTCCATTTCACTCGGCTTGAACTTTCTCGTGGACACGCAAATCGCGCTCGAGCGATATGATGAGGCGAAAGATGCCATGCGCGAGAGCATCGCCCTGTGCGAGCAGACTCAAAACCGCTGGGGCAAAGGCACGGCGTATCGTTATCTCGGTCTGGCGACGCTGGCAGGCGGCGAGTACGAAGAGGCGCAGGAATGTTTCCAAAAGAGCCACGAAATCTTCGGCGAATACTTCGAAGGCTGGGACATTGCCATCACTCTTTCCTACCTTGCCGACGCGACCCTGCTTGCAGGCGACGAAGTCGAAGCAAAAGAAATGTATCTGGACTCACTGCGACACGCCCGCCAAATCAACTCCCCCCCGCTGATGTTGATGAACCTCGCGGGACTCGCCGAACTCGAACTGCGCCTCTCCCCCGACCTCGCGGCTGGCTGGCTGACCCTCATCCTTTCCCACCCCGCAGCCATTCAAGAGACGAAGCGACGCGCGGAGAAGTTGCTCAACAAACAAAAACAGCGCGTCCCTGAGACCGCGCTGTCATTGGAAGAAGTGGTGGGGGAGATATTGGATGAGTAGCGCAATGAATAATCTTGCGGTACTTTTTATTTCCTTGCCGCCAGCCAACGTTCGCTAAGTTGGGTTACTGAGCGAAAACCAATTTCTTTCAACCAATCGCGATACGCCTCAAACGCGTGCGCCGTGCCGCCGCCGTTTGCCCAGAGGAAGAGGGTGGGGAAACTGGCGGATTCGCTCGGCGCGTCGGTTGCCATCGGGCAGTCAATGATGAGCGTACCGTTCGGTTTCAACGCGGCGTGAATTCGTCCGTGCCGAGGTTGGCAGAGAAAAGGTCGGCGGGGAGAAATGCCGCTTGGGCAGAAACAGCCATCCGTCCCGCGAGATGCGAAGCGACCTCCAAAACGTCGGGCGAGTCGAGGCAGGTGACGTGGACGTTGGGCGAGGTCTGGGCGGGGGCAAAACTTTTGATGGCGCAACCAGAAGCGAGGTCGAGGAGGCGAAGCGGTTTTTCGTCGCCGATGTGGAACGCCCGCGGCTTTCCACATCTCCAAACTTTTTGGGATGCGCCATGCGCTGTAACTTTCGAGCCAGGCGTCTTGAACGAAGTTTTCGTCGAGCGAGTGCGGCTTGCCTGTGCGGATGGGATTCAAAATGCTTTCGAACAACGCGGGGCTTGCGGATGTATGTGCTTGGATGAGAGGTATTGAAACTTCCTGGCTATTAACCGACTGATAACATCTTATTCTTAATATGTTAAAAGTGTGAGATTAAAATTAAAAAAATTTTAATCAGGAGAACCCATGACCACCCGTGTCCTATTCCTATGCACAGGCAATTCCGCCCGCAGCCAGATGGCGGAAGCCTTTTTACGAAAGTATGGTGGGGACAATTTCGAAGCGCACAGTGCAGGCTTGGAACCAAAGGGAATGAACTCCCTCACCATCAAGGTGATGAAAGAAATTGGGCTCAATGTCTCCAGTCAAAAATCAAAAGGAGTGGATGAATATCTGGGCAAGATGTTGTTCCAGCATCTCATCACTGTTTGTGATGATGCAGATAAGAATTGTCCAACCACCTGGCCGGGGATTTCCAACCGCATGCACTGGTCGTTTGAAGACCCAGCGGTTTTTGAAGGCACGGATGAAGAGAAGCTGGCAAAATTTCGACAGATCCGCGATCAGATTGAGCAAAAGATTAAGGACTGGTTGAAGCAACAAACATAACCAGATGAAACTCATCCCCGTTTGTAACGGGGATGAGTTTCATCATTTCACTAATTGTTCGTCTGGCGGACATACTTTCTGCGCCGCCGCAACCATCGCTGGCGCAGGCGCGGCTTGTGGATACCAACGCTTCTGCAGCCAGAATGCCACGTTCACCAATCCGATCATCACAGGCACTTCCACCAGCGGACCAATCACCGCTGCGAATGCCGCGCCACTGCTGATGCCAAAAACTGCCACCGCTACTGCGATTGCCAGCTCGAAGTTGTTGCTGGCGGCAGTGAAGGAGAGCGTGGTCGTCTTGGAATAATCCGCGCCGAGGCGATGCCCCATCCAGAATGAGACGAGGAACATCAACACGAAGTAGATCAAGAGCGGGATGGCGATCCGCACTACGTCCATCGGGATTTGCACGATCAGATTGCCCTTGAGTGAGAACATCACCATAATCGTGAATAAGAGGGCAACCAGCGTCAGTGGGCTGACCTTTGGTACAAAATTCTTGTAATACCAGTCCTTGCCTTTGGCACGCACCAGCACTAGCCGAGTCAGAAAACCAGCCAGGAACGGGATGCCCAGATAAATGAACACACTCTCGGCAATCTGACCCATCGTGATGTCTACCGTAACCCCCGTCAAACCAAACCAGGTTGGCAGAACCGTCAGGAAGATGTAGGCATACACGCTATAGAACAGCACTTGAAAAATGCTGTTGAACGCCACCAGTCCCGCCGCGTATTCCGTATCGCCGTGCGCCAGTTCATTCCACACGATCACCATCGCAATGCAACGCGCCAGCCCGATCATGATGAGACCCGCGATATATTCAGGATAGCCTTGCAGGAAAATGATCGCCAGCACGAACATCAAAATGGGACCGATGATCCAGTTCTGGATGAGTGAGAGCGACAAGACCTTTTTATTGCGGAAGACATCCCCCAACTCCTCGTACTTCACCTTGGTAAACGGCGGGTACATCATCAGGATCAAGCCAATCGCAATCGGGATGTTGGTTGTCCCCACCGAGACTGCCGCATTGAATCGCTCCACTCCTGCGGGGAATAGAAAGCCAATCCCCACGCCCACTGCCATCGCCAGGAAAATCCACAGCGTCAGGTAGCGGTCAAGGAAAGACAGTTGTTTGCTCAGGCTTTGCGCCGGGGCTTTGGTTACAGCAACTTCAGACATGAAAAACCTCCAGGTTTAGAAATTTGGTTAGGCGCTATGCGCGCTCTTATTTTCTCAAACGCTGCTGTGTACGGCAGCTAATTTTCTTGTTGTTCCAGAATTTGCGGGATCACCTTCGCGATCTCATCGCGCACAGCACGGAAATCATTGATGTCATTGGTCGTGGCGGGATCAAAGAAACTGTGATGGACTTTCTTTCCCTTCCCCAACCAGACAGGACATTCCTCCGCAGCTGAGTCGCAGACGGTGACCACCAGATCGAATTCCATCTCCTTGAATTCATCCGCCAGTTTTGAACGCCCTTCGTGCTGAATGCCAATTTCGGCAAGCGCGGCGATTGCCTTTGGATGGGTATAACCTGCAGGTTTCGTCCCCGCACTGACCGCCTGCCATTCACTGCCCAATCGCGCGTTGACAATCGCCTCCGCCATTTGCGAACGGCAGGAATTACCTGTACATAAAAATAAAACTTTTTTCATGAATTGCTCTCCTGTTTTTTTTGGGAGTTCAAAAGTTTGTATCACAAGGCGGAAAAGGCATGGTTATCATTTTGTTAAATTATATTCAGGAACTTGCTCGACAATCGTTTCGATTTTGCGCCGAATCAGCGGCACAGAAATCTTTCCGCCGCTACTGATTACTTTTCTATTGTGTGCACGCAAAAGGTGTCAGGTAGCGAGAGGCAAAAGTGAGCGGGCCGAGACGAGTTTTTGCTATTCACCGCTAATCCAAGCAAGCCCTGCGAACACCTCGGAAGCATACTTTTCCAACAGAGTTGCTTCATTCAGATTGGACATACTGCTTCTCCTTCAATGATTGAAATTCGGAACGGATTCCGACAACATTCCTGTTCCTACTTTATCCAATCTGCCTCCCTGGGAATAGCGGGAAAAGTTGGATGGTTTTCTGAAAAATGTAGGGGAAATCCTTACAAGCAGAGGATGTTCATCGCCGTAGAAAATGACAATCGTTACATTCAAAAGATCGAATATGTTGCTATCATATATTCAGGTTTACGAATATGAAAAACCAATCCATCTCTCGAATTTCCGAACAGATTGCCGCGCCGCTCGATGCCATTGCCTCGCCGCAACGCATCGCCATCCTGCTTGTCATTGGAAAAGGTGAAGCCTGCGTCTGTCATCTTGAAGCCATGCTTGGTTGGCGGCAGGCTTACATCTCGCAACATCTGATGGCATTGCGCAAGGCGGATATTCTACAGGATCGCCGCGAAGGTCGTTACGTCTTCTACCGATTGAAAAACGCTTCTCTTCTGGACCTCATCACTGCCTCCGCCGCCCTGAGCGGACTCTCCGCCGAAACCGTTTCCTCCCTCACCAATGCACAGACGCATCCCGCCTGCGCGTGTCCGCAATGCGCGCCATCCATCATCTCCATTGAAAGTCTGAAACCCGCATGAACATTCTCTCCTTCCTCACCGATCTTCTCAATGGCGGACTCGGTAACCTCGCCGCCTATCTCGCCGCGCATGTCTTGCTCTGTCTCGTGCCTGCCTTCTACATCGCGGGCGCGATGACCGCGCTCATCCCGAAAGAATCGGTCACACGCTTTTTGGGGCGCAACGCCCCCAAGTGGGTCGCCTATCCTGGCGCGGCTCTGGCGGGTTCGGTGCTGGCGGTTTGTTCCTGCACCATCGTGCCGCTCTTTGCGGGGATCTACAAGAAGGGTGCGGGAATTGGTCCCGCCATCACTTTCTTGTTCTTTGCGCCTGCCGCCAACATTCTGGCGCTGGTTTACACCGGCGGCGTCATCGGCATGGACCTGGCGTTTGCCCGCCTGTTCCTCTCTTTGACTTTTGGAATTGGAATCGGAATGATCATGGCGTTGATCTTCTCGCGCGAAGACCTCGCCCACGACAAAGCCACCGATGACATGTTTGCAGGGCAGGGCAAGATGCGCCGCGCCGCGTTGGTTTTCCTGCTCATTTTGGTTGCCCTGCTGTTGGCTGGCACGTTCAAGGTCGGTTTGCTGACGAATTCATACGCCGACATCACGCTCCCCATCTTGGGAATGGATCGTTTTCAGGATGCCCTTTATAACCTTGTCCCATACGATGCTGACAAAGGGCAGGAGGGCATCACGGCGCAAGGCGCGATCCTCATCGGTTTGCTCGTCCTCATCGGGCTGGCTTCGTGGAAAGGACTCGACAAAATCCATGAAGGTTTCACCGCCTGGACGTGGATTGCGATGAGTTTGGTCGGGCTGACCCTGCTCACCGCCGCTGTCGGCATGTCGCCTCACGCGGGCGGGCTGGACGTCCAGTTCACGGGTCGCTTCTTCGGCGTGTTGATCGCCATCGGCGCGCTCATCTGGCTGATGTTCAAACGCTTGACTGAAGACGAACTGCGCGACTGGCTGTGGGAATCGTGGCGTTTTGTCAAGCAGATATTTCCCCTGCTGGTCGGCGGCGTGTTCGTAGTCGGCGTCATCCGCGTCATCATCCAACCTGAATGGATTCAAACCCTTGCTGGCAGCAATACCGTCCTCGGAAACCTGGCGGGCGTGCTCTTCGGCGTCTTCATGTACTTCCCCACACTGGTCGAAGTGCCGATTGCTAATATGTTCCTCAGCCTCGGGATGCACCGCGGTCCCCTGCTGGCGTACCTCATGGCAGACCCCGAACTCAGCCTGCAAAGTATCCTGATGATCTCGGTCATCATTGGTCGCCTCAAAGCCTGGACATACGTCGGCTGGGTGGCGCTCTTCAGCACGCTGGCGGGACTCATCTACGGCGCATGGGTGGACGGTACATCGCTGGGTCTGCTTGCCCTGTATCTTGCCGCGCTCATCGCTGTGCTGGGAGCTGCGCTCCGGCTCGTGAGTCGCAAACAGCAAAAAGAAATGTCGGTGGCAGCCACCGATTGACCCTCACTCCCAACCCCTCTACCACTTCGTGGCACATGTCCCAATGGAAGAGGGGAGAGATGAAAAGGAGAAACTAAAACATGCTCACCATCAAAGTTCTCGGCTCTGGCTGTGCCAATTGCAAACGTGTCGAACAAATAGCCAGAAAGGTCATTGACGAGATGGGTTTCCAGGCGGAGATCGTCAAAGTCACCGACTTCAACGACATCATGGCTTACAACATCCTATCCACCCCTGGGCTGGTCATCAATGAAAAAATTGTATCCACTGGGCGCATCCCCACCCCCGCCGAAGTGACCACCTGGCTGGCAGATGCGCTTGAAACGGCGTAAATAAACCCACATGCTCATCGAAAAATATGACGTCGAAGTCTTCACTCCGCCCTGCGAGCCAGGCGCGGAACGGTACGCAGCGCGGGCGCGATTGACCACGGATATTTCCGAAGTCCTGCCGTATCTCAATGCAACTCTGCGCAGCGCGATCTACCATCCATCAGCCAACGCGTTGACTTGGAAGAAGGGCGGGCACAACATCGCTTTTCATGCGTACGAAGTGGCTACCTCCAACGCGGAAGACCGCGAAGGTGCAGAGAAGGAACTGCGGGGCATTATTGACCTGGTCAACCGCACCTGGGAGCGCCGCGCCGAGATCAAGCCCGACACCACCACGCGCCAGCGTCCCACGCCGATGGCGATTTACAAACTTCTGCCGAACACCAACTGCAAGCAGTGCCGCGAAGCGACCTGTTATTCTTTCGCCTTGAAACTGGCGGTCTCGCAGAAAAAACTTGCCGACTGCCCGCCGTTGTCCGAACCGCAATACGCGGAGCAACTGACTGCGTTGCAGGAGATCGTCATCGAAGCGCCCGCAATTGGATGAAGGTCATACGTGCCCATGACATCCGTCCTTGTTGACAACACCTCCCTGCGGTAAATTGAATGCAGGAGTTCGATATGCTCGACATCAACCGATTGAACGTATTTATCCAGGTGGCGGCAACGCAGAGTTGTTCAGAGGCGGCGAAGCGTTTGCACCTCAGCCAGCCGACGGTCAGCAAGCACATCCAAAATCTCGAAGCCGAATTGAACGTGAAACTATTCGACCGTGAAGGCGCGCAATTGCGCATCACCAACGCAGGCATGACCCTGCTTCCCTGGGCGCGCAAGATCGTGCGTCAATCCACCCAGGTGCAGGAGATGATGCAGTCCATGCAGGATTCGATCTCTGGTCAACTGCGGATCGCATGCACAACGACGGCTGGTAAATACCTGCTGCCGCAGTTGGCGGCACGCTTCCGCCAAAAGTACCCGGGGGTCCAGATTTTTATCCAGCCTTGTATCAAGGAAACTATAAATTCGCGCCTGCTTTCCGAAGATGCCGATCTGGGCGTGGTCAGTAGTGAAGTCAGGGAGAATGATTTGGAGTGCCAGTATTTTTTCACAGACCATATTTCGTTCATCGTGCCGGAGAAACATCCGCTGTCGAAACGCGAATCCATCGACCCGTCCGAACTTCTGGATGTGCCGATCGTAATGCGCGAACCATCTTCGGGAACGCGCCGCACATTGGAGTCGGAACTGGCAAAACATGATATTTCCTTCGATGAAATGAATGTGCTTATGGAAGTGGGGAATGCTGAAGCCATAGTGCTTGCTGTCGCGGGAAACCTGGGAGTATCCTTTGTCTCGCGCATGGCATCGGCGTATGCCAGGGTGTGGGGCTGTGTTGTGGATGTTCCAGTGGAGGGATTGAATCTCGAACGAAAGATTTGCATCGCCCGCCGTAAATTATCACATCCCAATCTGGTGCGGGATGCGTTTTGGGCATTCATTCACGCGCCCGAGAATGAGGATGTTCTCGCCCTGCCGGAAGCGTAGGACAAAATTCATTTTGTCCCATAAAAACCGGAGCCGCGATCCACGCAGCTCCAGTTTTTATTTTCAGCAAGCCTTGAGCATAACCTTGCACAGAGCGCGTTCTCCAACGCGCAGGCTGGATAATCGGCGTTAGAGAACGCCGATTACGCGTACGCCCTGCTCGGTTTGCAAAGCGGGCAATCAGGCATTCATCGGACGGATGAACATAAAATATGCCATCGTCCAGCCGCCGGCAACGATCGAAAGTCCGCCAACGATCGAACCGATCGAGAGTTGCGGAACGCCGCTCAGGATGTGGCCAATGTTGCAGCCGCCGGAGACGACCGCGCCAAAGCCCATCAACAAGCCGCCGATCAGCGTTTGCAGGAGAATCTTCGGTTCCGGGGCGCGGATGGCAAACTCGCCCGCGATCCACGACGCGACCAGCGCGCCCAATACGATGCCAAGCACTTCCGCGCCTTCCCAATTAAGCGCGGTGATTTTGAGTTTATCTTCAACCAATGCCTGCCACTTGATGAGCGATTGGAAGATATTAACCCAGCCGCCGGTGATACCGAGCGGGTAATTCCGCCCAGCCGCCGCGGAAAGCGGGAATGCCAATGTGCCGACCAGACCGACCACGATCCCTGTTGGCATCCACTTCCAACCCTTCTTAAAGATGGCTTCACCCAGGGATTTTGCCTTGTCGCCGTAACTCTGCGCCGCGGATTTGTTCCGCATTGCGAATACTGCCCAGACGACAATGATGAGAATTGCCAGCACCAGCATTGCCATTTTCAGATCCAATCCAAAAATGTTTGCCAGGGTCAGGGGCTTGTCATCGGCGGTCATGATCTTGGTGGTTTGCAGGGATTTAAGGATGGGGTTCAACACACCAGTAGCCCCCATCATGGCGGAAAGCCCAAATCCCAACACAGCCATCACCGCGCCCATCATGCCTTCGCCGGTGCGGTAGGTGATCCCGCTGGCGCATCCGCCAGCCAGCACCATGCCAAAGCCGAAGAGCAGTCCGCCGACGATATTCGCGCCCCACATGAGCGGCTTGGGAGCGAGAGTAATAATGCCCGTCATTGCCATGACCGAAAAGCCGATCATCGAGACAAGGATGGCAACAGCCAGGGCTTTGAACAGCGTGAAGTCCCGCCCCAGGATGATGTCGCGGAAGGCGGAGTTCATACAGAAACGGCCGCGTTGCAGGGCAAAGCCGAACAGAACGCCGACCAGCAAACCAGAAACAATGGGACTCATAACATTCTCCTTGATGTGAATTTTGTACCGCAAAATTCATTTTGCGCCCCCGCATCGCGCAAGATAGATCCTGCGGCATAGACGCGGCAAAAATAATTTCGCCGTTGTGACATTTTTCAACACAACACTTTGTCGCTCGATCAGCCGGGCGACATAAATGTCGCGTTACTTCAGCCCCAGAACTTCGATGAGGATTCTGTGCTTGGGGCCGTCCAGTGGTTTGACTTCCAGCACTTTGTGCCCGTTCTTCTCGGCGCTGCGCGGAATGCGTTCCACCGAGAGCGGGTAGTCAATCAGCACTTCCAGAATCTCGCCCTTCTTCATCTTCTTGAGCGTGGTCATCGTGTCCACATCCGGGTAGGGACAAATCTTGCCGCATTCGTCAATCGTTTTGGTGGGGGTGATAGTTGCTTCAGTCATGGGAAACTCCTTTGATTGGATCGTAAGGTTGTACAGGTACTACCCTCATCCCCAACCCTTCCCCCGATGGGGAAGAGAGTCCCCTCTCCCCTTGGGAGAGGGTTAGGGTGAGGGGTATTGTTAGTACGAAAAGAATTTAGCCGCGCCTTCGGACATCAGCAGGAAGTCAGCAGCCATGCGGACTTCGACCTCGTCGCGCAATTCTTCTTTTTTGATGCCCTTGTTGGGCAGTCCGAGTTCGCACAGGATGAACTTGCCATCCAGGGTAATAATTGAGTCATACAGGTACATCGGGTCTGGCAGGCCGGGCAAGCCGTTGTACTTCTCCAACTCACCCTTGACCAGAATCTTTGCCGCGCCCGGCTGGAAGAACATCAGCACCTCGTCGCCAGTGGCGGCGGCTGCGGCGCCCATGATCAGGGCTGCCATGACGCTGTCAGAGTCGCCGTGGTTGCACATGATGACGGTTTTGGGCATTCCATTATCTTCGCTCATGTTTTCTCCTTGTTTTGCTAGAATACATAGGTCTGCGTCGCGCCCTCGGCTTCCATTAGAAAAGGCGGGAGTTTTTCAATGATGATGCGCGGGTCGCGCAAGTCCTTGGGATCAATGCCCTTGTTCTCCAGCGCCAGTTCGCACAGGGTCACCCTCTTTCCGTGTTCAAGGAGCGTGTTGAACAGTTCCACCGGATTGGGCAGTCCCTTGGGTGTGCCGAGTTCTTCCAGTTTGTCTTTGAGTGACCATTTAGCGCCCGCTGGACAGAAGAAGAAGTACACTTCACAGTCAACAGCGATCCCTGATGTTGCAAAGATCAAGGCGGGCATGATGTTCTTGCCTTCTTCGCCATTGCAAACTACAACCATTTTCTCGGCCATCTTGTTTTCTCCTTTCTATTTTCTGATGCCCGCCACCCTGAACAGGGACAGCGGGCATGGATGTTCTTAATCGGCAGCCGCAGGCGCCGTCGTCAAGGATTCTTGAAGTTGTGCCGCCTTCGCCTTCGCCGCATGGAAGTACATCGCCAGCGGACGGTACGCCAGGTGCGACCACTTCCCAAACGGCACTTCCAGTACCAGCATGGGGGTTAACACCACCATGTGTGCCGCATACATGTAGTAGGTCGGCAGAGGCAGGTCGAGATAACGGAAGGTATGCACCAGGATGCCGCTGATCGTGGTCAGCAAAAGCAGGATGGGGAAGATCCAGTCGCTCAGGTGTGAGAAACGATGCGACTGATGCTCCTTTTTAATGCGGCTCCACAGGATGTCGAATCCGCCGTAGAGCAGTACGATGGTGGCGTAATATCCCAGCCAGCGCTGCGGATGATAGATCGGGTAGATGTTGTCGGTCTGAAACCAGGGCAGGAAGCCCACCACCATGACGAACATCAGCACATAGCCGCTCACCAGGAACCAGTGATTGCGCCAGCGTTTCTTCTGCCAGAAGCCCTTCTGCTCTTCGTCGCATTTCTCGAATTGCTTCTGCGTGACAAAGTGGACGATCAGATTCCACGCCTCGGTCACATAGACCGAGAAGGGAACCTTCACCTTCGAATCTTTCGCCACCGTGAACCACCACATGCGGACAACGTTCGAGAGCAGGAAGAACGACAGGAAAGCCGCCAGCACCCAGTCGCCATAGTGGATGCGTTCCACGGGGGCGAAGGTGTTGAGCGCCACGTGGTCGGTCACCATTGGACCCGCGAACAGGAAGAACATCCAGACGATGAACGCGCCCACCAGCAGGATCGAGCCGACCTCCCAGAAGGCAGAGGTGTAGAACAGGCGCGCCAGCCCCGTCCAGTCGTATTGACCCGTCAGCCAGCGGCGCATCGTCATCTGCGCCTCGCCAGGTTCCGCCTGGCGCGGGCAGGTCGCCGAGCAGTCGCCGCAGTAATAGCACAGCCACGGGTCCAGACTCTCGCGCAGTTTGTCGCACAGCCCCAATTGAACCAACCGTAGGTTGGTACGCGGGAAGGGCGTCTCCTCGGTGGAAAGCGGACAAATGGCGGTGCAGTTTCCGCAGTTGAAGCACGATTCGATGGTGACTTCGCCGTACTTCTTGAGTTCAGTGATGAATTGAGGATCTACACGGGCAGTCATGCTGCCTCCTTCGTCAGGCGGTAGAGATAATAGTCGCCGCTTTCGTCTGTTCCCGCTTCCGCCACAATGCCGTATTTCTTCATGCCTGCCACGTGCCAGAGCACTTCATGCGCGGGCATATTGACGGCTTGCGCCAGTTGCGGCACGCTATGAGGTCCGCCAGTGAGCGCGCGTTCCAGCACCTTGCGGGTAGACTGTTGGGCTTTGAGCAATTCCTGCGCTTTCTGCACCGTGTCACGGTGTTCCTTGCGCATTTCCACCAGCATTTCAGTTCGTTTTTTCTTGGCTTCCATTGTCGTTGTCATGCGGCACCCTCCCATGCAGGAATGTCGGCAGCTATGGCTTCGACCATCGCTTCATATTCATCCAATCGCCAGCCTTGTACATCAAGGGCGCGGTTCGGGCAGACGCTCACGCACACGCCGCAGCCGTTGCAGTTCGCAGGAGTAACCACAGCGCGTTGGAACGTGCGACCGTTTTCACTGAACGTCTTGAGTTCGATGGCTTCCTCTTGCGGACAGACCTTGACGCACTCGCCGCTTCCCTGACATTGGTCCGGGTCCACGTGGGCGACGTACGGCTCCAACTCGACCTTAGCCTGCTCGATCAACGCCGACACTTTCGCCGCCGCCGCAGACGCCGCTGCGCAACTCTCCTGGATGTTCATCGGACCCTGTGCCGTTCCAGCCAGGACGACGCCGTTTACAGCCGTCTCGACCGGGCGCAGTTTCGGGTGGACTTCCAGCAGGAAGCGGTCGCTCCCCGGCGTGACCTTGAAAATTTCCATCAGGTCCTGCACCGGGTTGGGCATCATGCCGACTGACAAAACCACCAAGTCCACAGGGATTTCGATTTCCTCGCCCCAGGTCAGGTGGTCGCGGACTTTCACCAGCAGGGGATTCTCAGCCTTTTCGTCCGCGCGCCGCACTTCGGGGATTTCCTCCGCATAATAGCGCAGGAACGTGACGTTGTTCTTGCTGGCGCGGGTGTAGTAATCCTCGTGCCAGCGTCCGTAAGCGCGGATGTCCTCATAAATCTCGTAAATTTTCGCGTCCGGCGCCTTCTGACGGATCAGCGATGCCATGCTCAACGAAGCGGTACAGCACACCCGCGAGCAGTAGTTATTGACCTCGCCATCCATCTGGGCACGATGCACACCTTCAACCTGGCGGCTTCCTACGCAGTGAATGAGAGCCACGTTGCGCACAGGATGACCGTTCCAGTAGAACTTCCCGTCGCTAGGACCTTCATCATCCAACAGGCGATGGAGCTGTGGCAGGGTGATGACTTCGGGATATTCCTTCCAGCCCATCTCGCCGTAGAACGGTTCGTAAGGTTGGAATCCAGTGGCGAGCACCACTGCGCCCACTTCCACCGTGAATTCGTGGGCTTCTTCTTCCAGATTGATCATGCCTTCCGGCGCAACCTGGACGCACTCGCCGCATTTGGTGCAGTGTTCCCAGTCAATCACCAACCCCTCTGGCACGCATTCCTTGTAGGGTCGGTAAATGGCTTTGCGCGTCGAAAGTCCGTAGTTGAACTCACACCTCTGCTTGATGGGGCAGACATCCATGACTCCCTGTTCGTTCGGGAAAGTTCCCCGCACACCGCGCGGTTGCTGTCGAATGGTCACGGTGTAGTTACCCACATAACCCTTTGCGCCAGCCACTTGCGCTCCAGTGTGAATAGTGATGTTCGGCTCAGCCAGAACCTGGTCAATCAGCCGTTTCAGCAACGGACGCGCTTCTTCGTTGGTCGGGAAGACGCGCTCCCACTGTGCCATGCGCCCGCCCAAATAGTGACTCTTCTCCACCAGCGTGACTTGCAGCCCGCGGCGTGCCAAATCCAATGCTGAGCGCAAACCTGCCACACCGCCGCCAATCACCAATGCATGGCGATGGGCGGGCAGGCGCACCGGCTCCAGCGGTTTCATGTTGCGCGCTTTGGCAATACCTGCCGCCATCATACGAATGGATTTTTCAGTGGCTTCCTTGGGCGTGCCGTGATGCACCCAACTGACCTGCTCACGCAAGCCGACGTGATAATACAAATAAGGGTTCAACCCTGCGCGTTCCAACGTGCGGCGGAAAGTCTGTTCGTGCAAAAAGATCGAGCAGGCGCCGATGACCACACGATTGATTCCCTTTTCTTTAATATCATCCGCGATCATTTTCTGACCAGGGTCGGAGCACATGAACATATTGCTGTGCGCGACGGTGACGTTCGGCAGTTTTCCCAGCGTCTGGGCAACCATGTCACATTTCACCACGTCGCCAATGTTGCCGCCGCAGTTGCAGACATACACACCGATGCGCGGCTCTTCATCCTTTGGATTTTGACCCGCTTGCGCCTGTTTGTTGACATTTTCCTCAGGCATATTCCACGCTCCTCTCAGGCTGACTCTGCGCCTCTTTTCCGGACCCGTTGCTTGATTCCAGATAAGACGCAGTTGCCGACGCTGCGGCACCAGCCATCATGATGCTGTCTACAATGTCCATCGGTCCTAACGCTGTACCGGTCACGAAAATGCCCGGTTGGGATGTCACAGCAGGGAAGACGTTGTAATCGGGAACTTGAATGAACCCGTCTTCGCCAACTGGCACGCCAAACTTTGCCTGGGGATTCCCGCCCGGCAGTAAGCCGACCGAAAGCACCACCAGGTCATGCTGACGCTCGGTCACGCGGGTCTTGCCGAATTCGTCAATCAACTCCACGCGCACAATCGGGTTCTGGTCTGCGTCTTCGGTGATGCGCGCCACTTTGCCTTTCAGGAACTCGACGCCCATCGCTTTGGCGTTTTGGTAGAACTGTTCATATCCCTTGCCAAACGTGCGGATGTCCATATAGTAGATGGTGATTTCTGCCAGCGGCAAGGCGCCCGAAAGCAGCATGGCTTGTTTGATGGCATACATGCAGCAGACTCGCGAGCAATAGGTCACGCCCAATGTCTGGTCACGCGAACCAGCACACTGGACGTAGGCAATCGAAGCGGGCATCTTCCCGTCCGAGGGTCGCAGAACCCTGCCATAAGGTCCAGTGGGAGCGAGCAGGCGTTCCATCATCATGCCACTGATGACGTTGCGTAGTTTTCCCGCTCCATACTCTTTCTTTGCGTCAATCGGTGTGGTCTCGAAGCCGGTCGCCAATACGATGCTGCGGGTTTCGATTTCCACAGGTTCGGGTTGTTGGGTGAAGTCAATCGCGTCTGAGGGGCAAGCCTGAATGCACTTGCCGCAGAAGATGCAGTTGTCAATATCCACGACCGCCTTTTGCGGAACGGCTGTGCTGAATGGCACGTACACGATACGGTGCGACGTGCGCCCAAATTCGTGTTCGTCCTCTGAGACTTCGAGCGGGCAGACCAACTCGCAGGAGCGGCAGCCCGTGCAGTCGTCTTCGCGCACGTAACGCGGCTTCTTGGTGACCTGTACGGTGAAACCATTTCCGTTGCGGTTGATGGATTCGATTTCGCTGTAGGTCAACAGGTTGATGTTGTCGTGATGCGCTGTGGCAGACATTTTGGGGGTGGTGATGCAGGAGCAACAATCCAGCGTGGGGAAGACCTTGCTCAGGTCAATCATCTTCCCGCCGATACTGGATTGGCGTTCCACCAACGCGACCTGATAACCCTGGTCGCCCAGGTCGAGCGCGGTCTGCATACCAGCGATTCCGCCGCCAACCACCAACGCATCCACTTTGATATGTTCAGTTGGCATGGAAAATGCCTCCCTGCGTCCCTGCGGGTTGGGCGGGAACAGCTTGTGGTTTGGTCAATGGACGCGGCACAGATCCGATTTCCTCCAGCAGCTTCTCGGCACGCTGGACTTCCTCCAGAAACGGACGCACGCACACGGTACAGATTGCGGCAAGCCGCAGGCGGCGCGGATCGAGATTAAGTTCCTTCATCTTGCCGTAGGTTTCATTGATGATCTCTGCTGTCTTTTCTGACTCGCCTTTGTAAGGGCTGTCGGTGCCGCTGTACATGACTGTGATCGCATCGAAGCCTTTATTGAAGGCGTCAATGTAGAATTTGGGCGGGAAGATCGCCGCGCTCATCACCGGCAGGATGTAAGTGTTGGGTGGGTAATCCATGTGTCCCTGCCCAACCATATCTGCGCCGCGGTAACCGCCTGACAGGGTGGCAAGCAACAGTATTTTGGCTGACCTGTTTTCTGTTTCAGTAGACATGAGTCTCCTCTCTTTCAGCCAGTTGCTGAATTCGAGAAACGGTCGATTGGATGTTTACTTTTTCCGCATGATGAACAATCGGTCATAACCACCGGTTTCGATGTAGCCCAGGAAGTCGTGTCCAAGCTTCTTGCACCATTGATCGAGGTTGCCGCGCGTTGTTGGGTCACCAGACCAGATTTCCAGAATTTCACCGACTTTGACGACTCCAATGGCTTTCTTCGCCTCGAGAAGCGGTCCGGGGCAGGACATGGCGCGCGCGTCCACGACTTTCGCCGCCTTTACGGTATTAAGGTCAATTGTGGTATCCATCTTTATCTCCTTTTTGAATCGAATTATTTAGACCAGGTTGATTTTCATCAACATTTCTTTTGGTTTGGACTTGAAAACCAGACAATCACGGGTAATTTTATTGTCGGCAAGGTAATAGTAGGAATCGTTCTGTTCTCTTCGGCTTTCCACCAGGTCGTTGAATTCCAGAATACGAAGATGGTGTCCTGTAGTTGCCAGGGAAGACCCGGTTGCCAGGGCGATTTCACTGGCTGTTTGCGCCCGCTCTGCAATGAGCCATAGAATCATTACCCGCTGCGAGTTGCTTAATACCCTAAAAAAGGCTGCCTGACGTTCCGCCGCTATCTGGATTTCTTCAGAAAGGTGTGATTTCATGATCATCATAGGTAATCTGAGCAAGGTCGTATTCAACAACCTTATTGTGTGATATTTTTCACAAAATAGATAGTAATACCTGTCACAAACGAAATTCGATATACCTTTTAGTGGACATAGATAAATTGCATAGCCAGAAAGTTCTCTACCGTACATTTTTCATTTTTTATCCGCCAAGGTCGCCAAGATTCAAGGCTTTTGACTGTTTTTCTTGGCATTCTTGGCGGCTTGGCGGTTGCC
>JAGUZU010000041.1 GCA_020060625.1 Anaerolineales bacterium
AGCGCGGCAAGCCGCAGCCAAAGTAAGTCGGATTGGCAATCCGACCTACGCGCAAAATCTTCGCGGTAGGCGTAGTTTTTACAGAGCAATACTATAATGCGCAAAACATGATTTTACGCATTATTCCGCATTCAACCAATGGGCATGATCGTTGAGCTTATCAATTGCCCAGCGGTGTTGATGCGGGAAGTAAAACAACTGGGCAAACGCCGTATTCTCGAAGCGGAAGCGCGTTCCTGAATTATTCGCCTGCGGCGCGACCCCCACAACAGCATGCATGACCTGATTCAAAAGTCCGCCGTGCGAGACGATCAAATACCTGGCGGGCTTGCGCCTCAACAACTCGTACAATGCCTGTCCTGCCCGCAGAAACAACGCCCAGTCTCCTTCGCCATCCATCCCAACGGGATCGTACGGTGTGGTGAACTCGGAGTGGGAAAAATTCTGGCGGACTTCATGCGCCGTCAAGCCGGAGAATTCGCCGTTATCGCGTTCCAGCCACAATGGGTCGAATTCCACTTTCAGGTCGAGCGTTGAAGCGATGATCTCGGCAGTTTCCTTGGCGCGAGTCAACGGGCTGGATATGACAAGGTCGAACTGCATGTTCTCCCTTTTCCAACGCTCCGCCAGCGCCTGCGCCTGAGCGCGCCCTTTGTCGGTCAACGGGAAATCCGCCTGACCCTGCCAGCGCGATTCGGCATTGCCAACCGATTCGCCGTGACGCAATAATGTGATGATAAATGGATTCGGTTTATTCTCCATCGTTCGGCAGTTTCCCCTTCAAAAGATAGATCGGGCGGCGTTTTACTTCCTGAAAGATATAACCGACATATACGCCGATGAAGCCCAGCAGGATCATGATAATTCCGCTGGCGATCAGGATAATTGCCATCAGAGACGTCCAACCGGGGGCAATCTGGTCGGTCTTTCCGGAAAGCCACAGGTTCGCCACGTAAATGATCTGGACGATGGTCAGCGCAAAGAACAACAACCCCGCGCTCAAGCCAATGTACAACGGCGCGAGCGAAAAGGAGAAGATGGCATCCGAAGCGAGGCGCAGCATTTTGCCAAGAGAATATTTCGACCTCCCGGCGAGACGGTCCGGCTCATGATACGGCAGGATGATGCTGGCATAGCCCATCCATGAGATCATGCCGCGCAGGAAACGGTGGTATTCGTTCATCGAGCGCAAGCCATCGAGCGCATTGCGCGTGAGCGCGCGGAAGTCCGCCGCGCCCGGCAAAACCTGCGTGCCGCTGATCCTGTTGATAAGCCAGTAGAAAAAACCGGAAGTCGCTTTTTTAAACGACATGGAGCGGTCTTCTTCGATGCGCTGGGTCTGCACGATGTCAAACCCCTGTTGAATGAGCGCGATCATTTGGGGGATCATCTCCGGCGGGTGCTGCCCGTCGCCGTCCATCGAGATCATTACGTCGCCAGTCGAAGCATCCATGCCGGCAGTCAGCGCGGCTTGGTGACCAAAGTTCCGGCTGAGCTGGAGCAGGGTCACTCTTCGGTCGTTGGCTAAAATTCCTCGAAGCGTATCAGCCGTCCCGTCGTCTGAGCCGTCATCCACATAGATGAATCGAAAGTCGTGCGGAAGCGCATCCGCCACGCGGCAAATATCCGCGTAGGTCGCCGCAACCACTTCGGCTTCGTTGTAGATCGGGATGACAAGGTCTATCCTTAGTTTGTTTTTTTGTCTGGGAGACATCGGGAGGATTTTACCATGCGCCTCACAACCCGACCCCATGCCTGTCTGCCAGCAAACGGAGCGTTCTCTCCACCTCGGCATTTTTCTGCCCGCCGCTCCAGCCGAGAGTTTCCGCCAAAATGTCGGCAATTTCGACCAAGCCGTCCCGCGTTAACTTGCCAAGCATGGCGAGCATGGTACGGCGCAGGATCATGTCATCGAGGTGTTCGACCTTTTCGTATTGGGCGAGGAAGATGAACTCGCGCTTCGTATACCCCGGCACGGATTTGAGAGGGACGTCCGCCTCGCGCTTGATGAAATCTGCCATGGCTTCTGCTCGTGTGCCGTATCGTTCGAGCAAAATATTGAGGCGTTCGCCGGGCAATCCAGTCCACGCGGCGAGACCGTTGACGAGTTTTGCGCGTTCGTCGCCATTGCGCGGATAACCGCGTCCGCCGCCGATGGGAAGGTCGCGCGTATTTTTCTGGCGTTTGATGCCGAGATATTCGAGCGACTTGTCGGTGACCTGTTCGGCAAAGGCGCGGAAGGATGTCCACTTGCCGCCCACGAGTGAATAAACAGGGAAGTTTAGATTCGTCCAATCGCCGCTGAGAACTTCGATGTGATGGTCGCGGCTGACCTGTCCTGTGGTTTTCGCGCCGTTGCTCGGCAGCGGACGCACGCCCGTAAAGCGGAAGACGATCTGCTCGCGCGTCACTTTGATGGACGGGAACACGCGCGCGATCATTTCAAGGAAGTAATCCACTTCCTCCTCCGTGCATCGCGCCTCGTCGGGATGTTCGATTTTGATATCCGACGTGCCGACCAGCACGCGGTCATGGAGCGGGAAGATGAGTACAATGCGCCCATCCTTGTTTTCAAAGAAGAACTCATGTTCTCCGATGGCGGCGCGCAGGTCGGGGTTGTCCAGCACGAGATGCGAGCCTTTCGTGCCGCCGATGAAGCGCGTGGAAAAACCGAGGCTGCGGTTGGCAAAATCGATCCACGGACCCGCCGCATTGACGACGATCTTCGGCTTCACTTCGCAGGTTTCATCGGTCAATTCGTCGCGCAGGATGACCGTGTCCTTTTCGCCGCCGACCATGCTGACGTAATTCAAGGCGCGGGCGTTGGGATTCTCCGCTTCAGCATCCAACAGGATTTCCAGCGCGAGGCGTTCCGGGTTCGAGATCAAGCCGTCGTAATACACGGCGGTGTTGACGATTGCCGGGTTGAGCCTGCTCCAGGTTGCCAGCGATTTCGCGCGGGATAAAAATCTGTGCCTCAGCACGGCGCGTTGTCTGCCAGTAAAAGCGTCGTACAACATCAAGCCAATTTTGATGATAAAGGAGCCGCGCTCGGAGGGTTTATCCAACCAGCCCAAAAACTTGAACGGCGCGTTCCATATCCCCGAAAAGAATTTGAAGATGGGAATTGTCGTCGGCAAAGGCTGGACGATGTGCGGCGCATTCTGGATCATGCGGTTGCGCTCCCGCACCGCCTCGCGCACCAGACGGAATTCGCCGTTTTCGAGATAGCGAATCCCGCCGTGCGCCATGTGTGAAGAAGCTGCGCTCGCGCCTGAACAAAAATCGGCGCGGTCTATCATCAACACGTCCACGCCGTTGAGCGCCAGATCGCGGAATGTGCCGATGCCATTGATCCCCGCGCCGACGATGAGGACGGAGACATGAGGGTTCGCTTTGAGGGAGGAAAGGATTTCATTTCGATTCATAGTGAGTTCCAAGTTACAAGTTGAAAGTTACAAGTTGAATCCAACCTTCAACCTGCAGCCTGCAACATTCAACCGTTTTATTCGACCCAACCGAACGTGCGCTTGACCGCTTTTTTCCAGCCTGAGTATAAACCCGCGCGGCGTTTTGCGTTCATTTTCGGTTTCCATTCTTTATCGCGCCCCCAGTTCTTCTTCAATTCGTCGGTATTCTTCCAAAAGCCAACAGCAAGCCCCGCGGCATAAGCTGCGCCGAGCGCGGTGGTTTCCGCCACCTTCGGGCGCACCACAGGCACGTTCAAAATATCGGATTGGAACTGCATCAACAATTCATTGAAGACCATTCCCCCATCCACCTTCAGCGCGCGCAGTTTCACGCCCGAATCCTTTTCCATCGCATCCAGCACTTCGCGGGTTTGATACGCGGTCGCTTCGAGAGCCGCCCGCGCAATGTGTCCCTTGTTCACGTAGCGCGTCATCCCCACGATCACACCCCGCGCATCGGACTTCCAATACGGGGCGTACAATCCGCTGAAGGCAGGGACGAAATAAATGCCGCCATTATCCTCGACGGATTTCGCCAGCGCCTCCACCTCCGCCGACGACTGGATCAACTCCATATTATCTCTCAGCCACTGGATCAGCGCCCCCGTGATGGCAATCGAGCCTTCCAAAGCATACACGGCTTTTTTATTCCCAATCTTATATCCAAGCGTGGTGAGCAGACCCGCCTTGCTTTGAACGGGTTTTTCTCCCGTGTTCAACAACATGAAACAACCCGTGCCGTAGGTATTCTTCGCTTCGCCCGCCTTGAAGCATGTCTGCCCGAAGAGCGCCGCTTGTTGGTCGCCGAGATCGCCCGCCACAGGAATGCCTTTTAACGTGCTCGTCCTGACATTCCCATAAATTTCGGACGATGATCGAATCGAAGGGAGCATCGCCCGCGGAACGCCCATCGCCTTCAATATTTCATCATCCCAATCCAGCGTTTTGAGATTCATCAACATCGTGCGCGAAGCATTGGTCACATCGGTCACATGCTCGCCCGCTGTAAGGCTCCAAATCAGCCAGGTGTCGATATTGCCGAACAACAACTCCCCTCTTTTCGCTTTTTCCTTTGCGCCTTTCACGTTGTCCAAAATCCACATGATCTTGGGTCCGGAGAAATACGTTGCGAGAGGCAAACCCGTCTTTTTACGAAAACGGTTTTGCCCGCCCCGTTTCGCCAGGCGATTGCAAATCGCATCCGTGCGCGTATCCTGCCAAACGATGGCGTTATACACGGGCTTGCCGGTTTTCTTATCCCACACCACCGTCGTTTCGCGCTGGTTGGTCACTCCGATTGCCGCAATCTCCGAAGACAAAACTCCCCCCTTTTTCAATGCCGCGCCGATCACATCCTGTGTCCGCTTCAAAATCTCCAGAGGGTCATGCTCCACCCAGCCCGGCTTCGGATAAATTTGCTTATGCTCTTTCTGATCCACAGCGACTACATTCCCGCCGTGATCGAAAATGATAAAGCGCGTGCTGGTCGTACCCTGGTCAATTGCGGCAACATATTTGGGCATCATTCACCACCTTCGTTATATGGTATTCCAATTCCTCGCGCCAGCCAGAAAAGACTTGCCGGACATGACTTTCCCGCCCGCGGGCTGGACTTCCTCCAACACAAGCGCGCCATCCGCGCACATTACGGCGGCTCTGCCCTCGACCGTAAACCTGCTTCCGCCCGCCAAGCCTTTATCCTCGCTGACGTCTGCCCGCATCACCTTGAGCATGTTTCCGTTCCACTGAAACCACGCTCCGGGCCACGGGTTCATCGCGCGGACTCGCCGCTCCAATTCCGCGGCAGGCTTGGTGAAATCGAGCAAGCCGTCTTCTTTTTTGAGCATGGGAGCATACGTCGCGCCTTCCTTGGGTTGGGGCTGGGGCGCGATCTTTCCCGCAATGTAACCCGGCAGGGTCTCGATGAGCAGGTCCGCTCCCAGCGTGGATAAGGTTTGGAAGACCGAACCAGCCGTATCTTCGGGTTTGAGGCGGATGGAGCGTTTGGCGAGCATGGGTCCGGTGTCGAGTCCCGCATCCATTTTCATGATGGTCACGCCGGTCTCTTCGTCGCCGGCAAGGATGGCGGCGTTGATGGGAGCCGCGCCGCGCCAGCGTGGCAGCAGCGAGGCATGGACGTTGAGGCATCCATGTTTTGGCAAATCGAGAATTTCTTTTTTCAAGATTTGTCCAAACGCGGCAACCACAATGAGGTCGGGGTTCCATGTTTCCAGTTGAGACAAGGCTTCGGGTTCCCGCAGTTTTTCCGGTTGGATGACGGGGATGTTAAGTTCAAGCGCGAATGTTTTAACCGGAGGCGGTTTCAATCCGCGCCCGCGCCCGGAGGCGCGGTCTGGCTGGGTAACAACGCCAACCACATCATGATGCTGCGAAAGCAAACGCAATGACGGCAGGGCAAAATCGGGAGACCCCATGAAGACAACGCGAATGGGCATGTGCGAATTTTAACATACAGTACCGTTGGGTGAAACGGGCTGGTTGCATGATGGTGGGATTGGTTGTACAATACTGCAAATCCAAAACCAACTTATTCGGAGGAATAAATCATGTCTCAAGAACCTATGAATACGGGAGTTACCAGTGACGACAAACTTTGGGCAATGCTCGGCTATTTAATTCCGTTGATTGCTCTCATTGTTTTGTTCATGGAAGATAAGAAAAGCCGCCCATACATCAAATTCAACGCTGTGCAGTCGCTAGTTGCAACGGTTGTGCTTTCCATTCTTTCCACCGTCACGTGCGGCTTCGGAGCCGTCCTGTTTCTCGTGATGCTTTGGTGGGCATACCAAGCCTATCAGGGACAGGATGTCCGCATCCCGATGATCAGCGATTTCATTCGCAATCAGGGTTGGGCATAAGTCCCCTTCGAGTACGAAAAGACCCGCTGTTCGATGAACAGCGGGTCTTTTCTTGTCCACTTCTGACGAATCAGTGAATTCGGTCTACGGAATGCTTCCCGCAATATCCGAGCCGAGCCTGATCTCGATGTCAACGGTCTGGTTCGGGTCGGGGCTGAAGCGGATTTGCCGGTCGGAAATTCCGAAGGTGCTTTGAAGCCATTTGATTGTGTACAGTTTGGGACCATAAACGTATATGACCGTCGAACTGTACGCTTCGGGGGCTGGACCGACCTCGGTTACGTTCATGCCGTAGGATTGGAAGACCGACCCGGCGCGCTGGTCGAGACCGGGGGTAAACGTTCCGTCCATCACGCGCACGCGCGCCTCTTCATCGCGCATCAATGCGGCTGGGTCGCCCTGCGCCAGCGGGCTGAGCGGACCCGTAGTGGTGAAAATTTCATCACGCAAGACGCGGATTTTGTCCATCACCGGTTTGAGAACGCTGGCGGCTTCCCCGCCGAGGATCGTATTATCGAAGATCGCCATGCCCTCCTTGGGATCAATGACGCCCGTCTTGATGTTTTCAGGAGAAATATCCTTGCCAAGCACTGCAAGTTTGATCGCATCCTCAAGAGACATGTTCGTGTGAATGCCGCTCGAAAGTTGTTTATAGATCGTCGGCGCCTGGGCGATCAGCGACGGGAAGACTTCGGGGTCGAATATCTTTTGCTGCAGGGCAAAGATCACCTGCTGTTGGCGGCGGGAGCGGTCTGTATCGCCGCCTTCGGTCTTGCGCGTGCGGGCATAGGCTAGCACCTTCCATCCGCAAAGATTGCGGACGCCGCCCGGCGTGATAACGACCTTGTCCATGCCGGGACCGATCGGATCCAAAACCAAACGTTCCTCCGGGACAACCTCGATGCAGCCGACGAGATTCACAAGATCAATGAAAGTATTAAAGTCAATTTGGGCGTAATAATGCACCGGCACGCCCAGCAACTGTTCGACCGTCTTCATGGCAAGCGCCGGACCGCCGCCCGGCAGTTTGGAACCTTCGCCGCTCGAATATGCCGTATTGATGCGGCTGTACCCAAAGCCGGGAATGTTCACCCACAAATCGCGCGGAATGGATAACATGCCCGCGGTCTTCGTAAGCGGATCAACCGTAAACAGAATCATCGTGTCCGAGCGGGGCGGACCTTCGTTTTCCTGCCAGTCGCGGTAATCCAAACCGATGAAAAGGATGTTGATGCGGCTGGCGCCGTCCCAGGCGGGCGGCAAGGCGGATTCAGGGAGGGTTGCCGGCGTAGGCGGCAGGTTGGCAATCGGGGTGCCCTGCTCGTTGACAGTGAAATCCTCACCGTCAACCGTCACGCCGCAGCTTGCAGGCGGGATGCCCGGCAGATCAGTAAGCGTCCAGCACTGGGTAAAATTATTGGCAAAAATAAATGCCGCAATTCCCAGCGCAACCGTCGCGCCCCAAAAGATGATCTGTTTGACGGAGGGCTTTCCTATTTTTATGTTTTTCAGAAACTCAAATCTATTCATGTATGTGTAAACCTCAGGGCTTAATATATACCATATCCAGCCCAAGTCGTTCCAACCCCTGCTGCGCCCAGTATTGCGCCACAGCGGATTCGTTCTCGTTATTCAGGCAGTTCATCATCGCAGGAATGGCGCGATGATCGCGGATCTCGGACAAGGCGCGCAGCGCCAGGATACGGACGTTCGCCGACGCTTCTTTCAGGACCTCGAGCAGGCTCGGCACTGCGGGGCTTCCAACTCGTACCAGGGCGTTTCCCGCCAACCCCGCTGTGAGCGAGTCTTCGTCCGATAATGCTTTCGTCAACGCTTCGACGGCTTCTTCGCCGGGATGTTCGCACAAGGCAAGCGCGGCAGCGGCGCGGATTTCGGCGGAGGAGTCGTCGAGAAGGGGAATCAGGTACGAGGTCCGGGTGTGAGGCGAGGCGGCAAGGGCGCGGACTGCCCACCAGCGAGTATCCACGTCTTCGGAATGCGTCAAATGCAGGAGAGGCGGAATCGAATCCAACCCCAACTCGACAAGCGCGGAAATGGGTCGCTCCGCCCGTTGGTCGTCTCCGCTGGTCAATTCAGCGAGGAGGTCTTTCATCTCCTAACGGGCTGGCGGCGGGATGGGGAGCGCATCCTGCGCGGTCTCGATCCATTTATCGCCTTCGTCAATCAACATGACGGGGATGTCATCCACGATGGGGTATTTGCGCCCGCAGTCCTGGCAGATGAGCCACGTGTCTTTATAGAGAGTTAACATGCCCTCTTTTTCGCGCACGCAATGGGGGCATCGCAGGATTTCCAGCAATTCAGAACTGACCATGTTTTCTCCTTTTTTAGGCGAGGATTGTACCATGCGAATAGGTCGCAATTTGGTTATGTGTTTGGACCTATGCACAGTTGATTCTTCTTTGCAAGGCGCTGCGGGTCTTCTGTGCCGGGTCCGTATTGACAGACCGCGCTCCAGGGTTCGTAATGCGTTTGGAATCTATCGGTGAAGTAGGTCTGCCCGCCGCGCCAAACCGTGCGAGTGACGGTGACATCCGCGCCTTCGGCGGCGTAGTCCACCTGTGAGATTTGATTCTCTTTGAGTTCGGGGTTCTCTTCAAAGACCGGCGCGGGCGGCGGGACGGTGTTTGTGGGTCCTGTCGTCTCCCACGTCACGCTGCGTCCGTCGGAAGTGGAATAGATTTTCCACGTCAGCGTGCGCGCGGAAACGTTGACGTAGGTTTCCATCAACAGCCAGTAGGGCGTGTCGTTCTGGAATTTAAAATCCACCAGCGGGAAGTAGACTGTGGCATCCAGCCCCGCATATTTGGTATCTACGTAACCGCTGGCATTCATTTCATAATAGGAGACGCGATAGGCATGGGAGTAACGCTCGATGACAGGATAACCCGCAAAAAATACGGTGCGGAACAACGTGGTGCTGACCTGACACACGCCGCCGCCCACGCCCTTGATGGTGCGTCCGCCGTAGATGATGAGGGCTTCGGCAAAACCGTTTTCGAGGCTCACATCGCCAAGCACGCTCGCCATCGAGAAAGTCTCGCCTGGCGCAACGAGCAGACCGTGATAACGTTCCGAGGCGGCGACGATGTTTTGAATCCGCTCCGCGCTGGAACCGTAGAAATATGTGGTCTGTTCGGTGACAAGCTGCGTAATGCCCAACTCCGCGCCGTTTGCCGTATCCTGAACGGCAGGCTGCTGCTCGGCAACGACGAGCGTGGCGTTATGCTCGCCTCTCAAGAGCGCGTCGTTGATGGCGGCAATGCTGGCTTCGACATCCATGGCGCGCCCGATGGTGGATGCGGCAATCGGTTCGATTCGACCCGCCTCATCGTTGAATACGAAGCGCGCGTTTTCGGGGTTGCGATCCACCAGTATTTTTAAATCACCCAGCGATTTGCGCAGGGCGGCAGCATCCAAGCCGACTTGCATTTCCGCCGAGCCGCCGTTTTCAATGACAGTGACAGCAAGCATGTTCGCAAGGACGGGAATATCATACGTCCACGGACCGGGATCGCCGGGACTGTAATTCGGAATTGTGAAAGTCAGCGGCTGGCTGAGAATGCGGCGGGCGGTTTCCGCCTGCGAGGAAACATCCATCAGTTTTGGCGCGGTTTCCTGAATCACGAGCGGCACTTCCCCGTCACGAAACGACTGCAATTGCGCAGCGAGATAGATCAGCGTCGCATCGAGGTTGAGCGCGCGCCCCAAACGCCCCGGCTCCGAAACGACATTCGTCCCTTCCACGCGCAGGTTCGCCTCCACCACCGATTGATTTACCTGCAAAGCAATGTTTTGCAGATACGCGTATGCCACGCGCTGGTCGAACAACACCACTGGCGCAACGTCGGCGCCAAGTCCGCGCGCGCTGATCTGCCCCGAGAGCGCGGCGAACAAACCGCCTTTGCGTCCATAGTTGTACGCCGCCATCGCGCTGGCAGAGGAATCAAAGACCATGCCCAATTCCGAAGGAGATGCGATCCAAACCTGCTCGCCATCCCGAAAGAGAACCTTTCCCGTGATCGGATAGGAAAGCGTGTGGCTCAACTTCAACGCCGCCTGATCCGGCGGAAGACCTGAAAGGTCAACGCCCGCGACGGACACGCCGGGGAAGATCCGCCCGGCATAAGCAAGTTGGTAACCGACCATCCAAAGGAAAGCCGCGCTGACAAACAGCAAAAATCCGCCGAGCAGTACCGCAAGGATTTGCCTGGATTGGTTTGGTCGAAGATGTAATGCGTTCATAGGATGAGATTATAACGAATAATCCCAATCCGCTTACAGGGTTGGATAAGTGTTGGATGAGCGACTTTTAAGGGAATGCGCTGTTTCACGTTAAAATCGTCGGACAACAAAAATATCGAGGAATATCATGACAAAAAAGACCCTGATCTTTTTCCTGCTGACCTGTCTTTTGACTTCCTGCGCGCCCGCCTCGACCTCGACCTTCGAGCCTGTTTCACCAACCCAAACCTTTTCCCCCACCGAAACATGGACCGCCCCGCCGCCCGCCAGCACGAACACATCCACGCCCATCCCGCCGACAGAGACGCCCATCCCCACAGCCACTGCGACTCCCATTCCCACCGTCGAAAGCCTGAAAGCCATTGTCACTGCCGATAAAATCATCTGCCGTTACGGACCCGGCGCGAATTATCTATACCTCATCGCGTTCAATAAAAATACTCCAATCCGCTTGATTGGGCGCGCCCCCGGAAACAGTTGGGTACTGGTTCAAAACGAGCCGCAGAAATGCTGGGTCAATTCGGAATTTATTGAATTAAGAGAAGAAGGCGACCTCAGAGCGCTTAAACCCATGTATCCCGACGGATATAAAATCCCCGTCTCGCCTTATTACGGACCAACCACCGTCCTGAAAGCCGAGCGCAATGGCAACGAGGTCACGGTCACATGGATGGAGATCATCGTCAGCCCGGGGAAATATGAAGACGAGAACATGTTCCCCTACATCGTCGAAGCCTGGACATGTAAAGACGGCGAGATCGTCTTCGACACCCTCGGCTCGCGAGTCCCCTTCATCACCTTCGCCGACGAACCCGGCTGCTCCCAACCCTCCCATGGACGAGTCTACGTGCAAGAGAAACATGGGTACGCCGGTCCCGCCGAAATTCCGTGGCCCCCTCAAAATAAATAACCCAAGTTGCTGCCTTGCCTAATTTTCACCGCAGAGTCGCAGAGAAATCCATAGCGCGGCAAGCCGCAGCCAAAGTAAGTCGGATTGGCAATCCGACCTACGCGCAAAATCTTCGCGGTAGGCGTAGTTTTTACAGAGCAATACT
>JAGUZU010000088.1 GCA_020060625.1 Anaerolineales bacterium
AACCGGACTGCGCCACGCCCCGATGTTAAACTTGTAAAAAATCAACCCGACCTTGGCGCTGGCAGCGCCACGCGCTAACCGGACTGCGCCACGCCCCGACGACTTACAAGCCTGCCGAGTATAATGCGAAGAATGAATACCCGTCAAGCAGTTCTCTTCACAGCCTTTCTCGCGCTTCTCTTCGGACTTTCAGCCTGCTCCTTTTCAAATGAAAGAATCTCAACCCAAACCGTTGTCTCCCCGCTTCCTACCGAGACAGTAACTCCTTCCCCAAGTCCTGTTCCTGTCACTCTCACACCCACAGCGTTGACCTGCCTTACCCAGCCGGGTGTCGTTCAACAGGACGTGGTTGCCGCCACAAACCCTCCGCAGGAATTTCTCATTTATTTACCCCCATGTTATTCCGAATTGACAGACCAGCGTTATCCGGTCATTTATCTTTTGCATGGACAGACCTTCGCGCAGGATCAGTGGGTCAGGCTTGGCGTCCCTCAAACGGCGGATGGATTGATCCACAGCGGCGAAAGTATTCCCTTCATCGTTGTCTTCCCCGATGATCGTTATTGGAATTCCCAGCCCGGTGCAGGTTTTGGAGACCGCCTGATCCATGCTTTGATTCCCTATATGGATGAAAAATATCGCACCATTCCAGACCGAGAACATCGCCTGCTTGGCGGACTCTCGCGCGGCGGGGGGTGGACGTTAAAGCTTGGTTTCGATTTTCCCGAAACGTTTGGCTCGCTCGGCTTGCATTCGCCCGCGATCTTTCAAGACCACGCCCCGACATTGGAGAAAACACTGAAGGGCATCCCTGAAGACACGCGCCCCCGTCTCTGGCTTGATGCGGGCGATTCAGACAGTGAACTTCCGAGTATCCTTGCTTTTGAGGATATGCTTGCGAGCAACAATTACATCCATGAATTTCACTTCTACGCGGGCGACCATTCAGAACTCTACTGGGGCGCTCATGTGGATGAATACCTCCGCTGGTATGCGCAGGCATGGCGGGAGGAACCCGACGCGCAATAAGATATAATTCTGCGACTTCACAATTTAGGAGCGTTCATGAAGATTTTTGTTACAGGCGGCGCGGGTTATATCGGCTCCGCCACAGCGGAAGCCTTGATAAATGCCGGGCATTCGGTCACGGTGTTCGATTCGCTTGTTACGGGTCACCGGGCTGCAGTCCCGGCGGAGGCGCAGTTTATCCACGCCTCGCTGGACGATACCCATGCGCTGGCGGAGGCGCTGACATCCAAAAAATACGACGCCGTCATGCACTTTGCCGCGTTCATCGAGGCAGGGGAGAGTATGAAAGACCCCGGCAAGTTTTTCCGCAACAACCTTTCCAATTCGTTGCAGTTGATCGAAACGGCTGTCAAGGCGGGTGTGGGGAAATTCGTGTTTTCCTCGACGGCGGCAGTGTACCGGTCCAGCGATGAGCCGCTTACGGAAGAATCCCCGCTCGGACCGACCAATGTCTACGGTCACACCAAATTGATGACCGAACAGGCGCTCGAATGGTATCGCAGTATTTTCGGTTTGCGGTATGCCGCATTGCGGTATTTCAACGCCTGTGGCGCTCTGCCGGGGCGTGGAGAGGCGCACCAGCCCGAGTCGCACCTCATTCCGCGCGTGTTGCAGATTGCGCTGGGGCAGGCGGAATCCGCAGCCATCTACGGCACGGATTACCCCACCCCGGATGGAACCTGCATCCGGGATTACATCCACATCGCAGATTTGGTTTCCGCGCATATTCTGGCTTTGGACGCGCTCGATAAACGGGATAAATTGATTTATAACGTTGGAAGTGGAAACGGTTTTTCAGTGCGGGAGGTAATCGAAGCGGCTCGCAAGGTGACAGGTCATGCCATTCCAGCGGTTGAGTCTCCGCGCCGACCCGGCGACCCCGCCCGTCTGGTTGCTTCGCCGAAGAGGATCATGGACGAACTGGGCTGGAACCCGCAATTTACCAATTTGCAGGATATTCTCTCCAGCGCCTGGGAATGGCATGAAGCACACCCACATGGGTACGAAAAATAGTGAAACCGCCCGGTATTGACCGGGCAGTTTTTTTACAAGCCAAGCCTTGCTTCGAGATCGTCTATGGCGTTTTTGGCTTCGGCGAGACCCGTGTTGTACAGTTCCCTGTACACTTTGATGGCTTCGATCTTGTTTCTCTTTTTGATCAATTCCACAAGTTTTGCGTTGGCGTGCTGGGGATTATCACTGTATTCGACGCCGAATTTTTTGTATAAGAATTCGACGCGCTCTTCCAATTCCGCCACGCGGATGCGGAGCCGGGTGATCTCTTCCTCTGATGACATTTGCTGTCTCCTTGATTTTATTGCCCGCAGGTGAATCGCGTCAACGCCTCATCGAAAAGGGGGCGTGCGGTTTCAGCCTGCTGGGTATACACTTTCCATGCAAAGACGCGGTCGCCGCAAGTCCAGGCGCTGACGCCGCCGAAGGGCAGCGTTGCGGATGCGGCGGTGGTGATGTCGTCGTATAACACGTTCATATTGCGCACCAGAAATACGTCCAGCCCGCCGGTCGGCGTGTCAATGGCTTTGTCCAGGATGGTGTCGAGCAGGAACTTTGGGTCGGACGTGCCTGGCGCAATCTGCCACATGACCTGGATGAAGAGGTTGCCGTTGAATGCGGCGAGCAGCCCCTGGCTGTAGGTGCTGGGCGAGGCGGGATTTTGCTGGGCGCTGACGTCGAAGAATGCCACGTCAATGGGATGACCGATGCAGAATTGATATTCGCAGAACAAGCCCGCCAGACTAAGCGGCGTGGGAGAAGATTGAAGCGCGGATGGGGGAAGCGCGGTGGAAGTGGGCATTGCTGCCAGCGTCGCAGCGACAGCCTGCTGAATTTGCAAGTTCGGGTCGGGGGAAGCGGTTCGGGAGGAGCAGCCTGCCGAGAGAAACAGGAGCAGGCTAAAGGTCAGGGAAGGAAGCGCGCGTTTTTTCATTTCAAAATTATAACGGAAAAGCAAGTCATCCAAATTTATCCACTTGACAGAATCTGCGGGGTATTTTATATTCGATCTGTCCCCACCCCCCTGGGGGGGGGTGGGTTGTATTTGGAGGAAGAGGTCGATATGGAAAACGAAAATACGATACGAAGATTGAAAACCGTGGAAGGACACCTGCGCGGCGTGATTCGCATGGTGGAGGAGGATGCCTATTGCATTGACGTCATCCGCCAGATACAGGCAATCGAGGCGGCGCTCAACAAGGTGAGTTCGCGCATTCTGGAGGATCACCTGAATTCCTGCGTTATCACTGCCATTCAGGGAAATAATAAGAAGGAACGCGAGCGTGTGTTAAAGGAGATTACCGAAGTGTTCGAGATGTCAACAAAGGTTTAAGGCTGCGTGTCGCAAATCGAACCGTAAACCTTCAACCTTAAATTTTTAAAACCCAAGGAGAAACCAGTCATGACCACAGTAACTTATTCCATTCCCGCAATTTCATGCGGACATTGTACGCACACGATTGAAACCGAAGTGGGCGAATTGCAGGGCGTTCAATCCGTGAAGGCAGATGAGGTGACCAAGAAGGTTGAAATCGCCTTTGATGAGCCCGCCACTGAGGAGAAGATCAAAGCATTGCTGGCGGAGATCAATTACCCGGCTGAAGGTTTGATCGCGTTATAAGTTTCAGACCTGGCAGGTTTTCAAAACCTGCCAGGTCTTTATAGGAATGCCCAATGACTGATACGAAACAATTAACTTTACCGATCACAGGTATGACGTGCGCCAACTGCGTTGCAACCGTCGAGCGTAATTTGAAGAAACTGGACGGCGTGCAGAATGCAGTTGTGAATCTTTCCTCCGAGCGCGCCACAGTGGAGTTCGATTCCGGCAAGCTCAAACTTCCCGATTTTATTGCCCGCGTCAACCGCGCCGGATATGGCGTCGCCACCGGCGAGGCTGACCTGGTCATCAAACGCTTGTCGGATGACAACGATGCGCGGCGGCTCGAGAGCGCCCTGTTGAAGCTGGAAGGCGTCATGGAGGCGCAGGTCAACTTTACAATCGAGAAGGCGCGGGTCAAATATGTTCCGACCATCATCACGCAGGCGGAATTGCGCCGGGCGGTCGTCTCTGCGGGGTTTGAAACAATGGAACTCGGCGGTGAGGCGGAAGACGCCGAAGCGCAGGCGCGCGAGCATGAGATCAATGAGCAATGGCGGTTGCTTGTCGTTGGATTGATTTTTACTGTTCCGTTATTCCTGTTTGCAATGGCGCGGGATTTCAATCTTCTGCCTGCGATGTTCTATGAAATGTCCACAATGGAAGGCATGAGCGCCGCGCCTGCCCCGTGGACGAATTGGCTCATGCTTGCGCTTGCCACGCCCGTGCAGTTTTACGTGGGCTGGCAATATTATGTCGGCGCATTCAAGGCATTGAGGAACAAATCTGCGAACATGGATGTGTTGATTGCCATGGGCTCCTCTGCCGCGTTCTTTTATTCCCTGCCGATCACGTTCGGCTGGCTGACAGGACACGTCTATTTCGAGACGGCGGCGGTCATCATTACGCTCATCAAACTTGGGAAGTTTCTCGAAGCCCGCGCGAAGGGACGCACTTCCGAAGCAATCAAAAAGCTGATGGGGCTCCGCGCCAAAACTGCCCGCGTCTTCCGTGATGGGACGGAGGTTGAGGTGTCAGTGGACGATGTGCGCGTGGGTGACATTGTTCTCGTAAAACCCGGCGAGAAGATTCCAGTGGATGGCGTGGTTGTGGAAGGACGAAGCGCGATTGACGAATCCATGCTGACGGGCGAATCGCTGCCGGTGGAAAAGAAACCCGGCGACCCCGTCATCGGTGCAACGTTGAACAAGCTTGGCATGTTGAAATTTGAAGCCACCAAGGTCGGCAGGGAAACTGCGCTGGCGCAGATCATCAAACTGGTGGAAGATGCGCAGGGGAGCAAGGCTCCCATTCAAAAGCTGGCGGATCAAGTTTCGGCAATATTCGTACCAATCGTTATCGTCATTGCCGCGCTGACGTTTGCGGGCTGGTATTTCTTTGGACCGGCTTTGCCCGCCAATGCGGAGATTGACGACTTCACGCGCGCGTTGATCAACATGGTTGCCGTGCTGGTGATCGCCTGTCCGTGCGCGATGGGACTCGCCACGCCGACTGCCATCATGGTGGGAACGGGCAAAGGCGCGGAGGCGGGCATCCTCTTTCGCAGCAGTGAAGCGCTGGAGCGCGCGGGTAAGGTCAATGTGGTGGTGCTGGATAAGACCGGCACGATCACGAAGGGGCAGCCTGCGATTACAGATATTGTGGTGGAAAGTGGAAAGTGGAAAGAAGACGAATTACTGCATCTCGCCGCTTCCGTGGAAAAAGGCTCGGAACATCCGTTGGGCGAAGCCATTTGGGCGGAGGCGACGACTCGCGGGCTGACGTTGGCGGACCCGGCTGGGTTCAAGGCAGAGGCTGGGCATGGCGTGCAGGCTGAGGTCGAGGGAAGAAGCGTCATCGTCGGGAACAGGAGAATGTTCGAGGCGAGAGGAATCTCGTTGGGGAATCTCGAATCCGAAGTGGCGCGTCTGCAATCCGAAGCAAAGACCGCCATGCTGGTTGCGGTGGATGACATTGCCGCGGGAATCATTGCGGTGGCGGATACGATCAAGGACAGCTCGAAAGATGCGATTGCCGACCTGCACAAGATGGGCTTGCAGGTTGCGATGATCACAGGCGATAACCAAAAGACCGCCGAAGCGATTGCGAAACAGGTGGGGATTGATGTTGTGCTGGCTGAGGTGTTGCCTGAAGGAAAGTCGTCAGAAGTTAAACGGCTGCAAGTTGGAGAGTTGGAAAGTTCGCAAGTTAAACCTTCAAACCTTCAAACCTTCAAACCTGAAAACATCGTTGCGATGGTTGGCGACGGCGTCAACGACGCTCCTGCGCTCGCGCAAGCGGACGTGGGGCTTGCGATTGGAACGGGAACCGACGTGGCGATGGCTGCCGCGCCCGTGACGTTGATGAGCGGCGACTTGCGCGGCGTTTCCCGCGCGATCCAACTCTCCCGCAAAACGCTGAGGACCATCAAACAGAATCTGTTTTGGGCGTTCATCTACAACATTCTGTTAATTCCGGCTGCGGCGCTGGGGTATTTGAACCCAATGCTTGCGGCTGGCGCGATGGCGTTCAGCAGTGTGTTCGTGGTGACAAACAGTCTGCGCCTGCGCAGGCAAACCATATAACCGGAAAGCCCATGAAATTATTTCAAGGGCTTTGCAATTCATACTTTAACGGCTCTTTGGTATTTGGTGGGGTTCCCTTTTTTTACCACAGAGATCACGGAATCCACAGAGAAAAACCTTTAAAAAATCTCCGTGCTCTCTGTGCG
>JAGUZU010000023.1 GCA_020060625.1 Anaerolineales bacterium
ATGTTTTATGAAACAATATACCACTCTCATCCTGGCTGGTTTGGTGGTGATCCTCGCCGCCGTTTTGATCGGTGTTCTGACGTATGCGCAGAATCATCCGCCGCAGGAACGCGCAATTCAGCCGTTGGTGGAGATTGCCGCGATGGAACCCGACTCTTCGACGTGGGGTATTAATTTCCCCAATCAATATGATACGTTCTTGAAGACGAAGACGAACAATATTGACACCACATACGCGGGCTCTTCACAATTTTCATGGCTGGAGCGCGACCCGCGCCAGGTCATTTTGTTTGCCGGTTATTCGTTCAGCAAGGATTACAACGATGACCGCGGTCACGCCAATTCTCTTGAAGATGTGCGGGCGACAAAGCGCAACAATCTGAACGTGGATGACCCTGCCCGCACGCCCGGTACGTGTTATTCCTGTAAATCCGCCGATAACCCCGGCTTGTGGGCTGAACTTGGCATGAAGGCGTACGATGCCATGTCCTTTGTGGAACTTGGCGATCACATCACCGAGCCGATTGGATGCGCCAACTGTCATGAGGCGGGGACGATGCGTTTGATTGTCACCAATCCGGCGCTTGAAGAGGCGCTGGAGCGTCAGGGCAAGGATTGGCGCGCTTTCACCCGTCAGGAAATGCGGACGGTCGTTTGCGCGAACTGCCACGTCGAATATTATTTCAAGGGCGAGGGGAAATATCTCACCTTCCCCTGGGATAACGGCACGAAAGTAGAGGAAATTATTGAATACTACGAAGCCAGCGGGTTCAAGGACTGGTCCTACCCCGAAACCGACACCCCCATGCTCAAAGCCCAGCATCCCGAGTTTGAATTCTTTACTGCGGGAAGCACGCACTACAATGCCGGCGTCTCATGCTCCGATTGTCACATGCCCTACGTCCGCGACGGCGCAAGCAAGTACTCCACGCACGATGTGAAAAGCCCATTACTCAACCCCGAAGCCGCTTGCGGGCAATGTCATACCGATGTCGAATATGTGGTGAACCGCGTCAATCAGATTCAACAGCAGGTTGCCGCGACCAAGATATCCACCGAAGACGCCATCATCGATGCCATCAATGCCATCAAACTTGCCGCCGCCAATCCCGATGCGGATCAGGAGTTACTCGATAAAGCTCGCAAACTTCACCGCGAGGCGCAGTTCATGTGGGATTTCCTGTCTGCTGAAAACAGCACCGGCTTCCACAACCCCGAATACGCGCTCGAAGTGCTGGCAAAGTCCACCAATCTGGCGCGACAAGCCCAGATGCTTGCGGCGCAATCGGTCAACGACACATCCCTGTTGGAGACGGGCACGTATTATCCCGCCCCATGATCGTTCATAAACCCCAGCTCCCCGTCCATCGTGGCGGGGAGTCTGTTTTAAAGGGAACATTTTGCCTGCCAGAATCGTCCGCTATCGCAAGGAGAAAGAACATGAAAAAGATCATCCCGCTTGTCCTTGCGTTTATCCTTGCTGCCTGCTCCGCATCCGCGCCGTCGGAATATGACCGAAACCTCGAAAAATGGCAGGGCGCAAACATCACCCGGTACCGGTACACCCTTTTTATCGGTTGTTTCTGTGTGTTCATGGATCAAATGCCCCTGACCGTCGAAGTCAGGGACGGCGAAGTTGCCTCTGTGACTCGCTCCGACGGAACCGCAGTCAGCCCGTCGGATTCGTTCTACGAATTCTACGAACCCTACCTGACGATGGACCGCCTCTTTCTTGAACTGGAAACTGTCCTCACCGGCGACGCCGACGTAGTCGCTGTGACCTACGACCCCGTCCATGGATTCCCGCTCAACATCGCCATTGACTACATCGAAGAAGCCATTGACGATGAACTATCCATCCAGGTTTCCAATTTCGTAACGCTGGAATAAAAATGCGATTTTAATTCGGCTGCGCCCACTGGTCGAAAATATCCCGATCCGCAATCTGGATGCGTTTATCCTCCACCCGGATCGCGCCGCTCCGCTCCAATTCCTTGATGGACCGCGCCACCACCTCCCGCACGGTTCCCAGCCTCGCCGCAAGCTGCTCCTGCGTCCAATGCGGCGCGGACTTGTTATCCAGCGGCATCTCTGCGATCAGCCGCGCGAGGCGGTGGGTCACCTGGTAAAACGCCATCTCGCTGACTTTCTGCACCATTCCCCGTAACATTCTCCCAAAGTTCGCCAACACCTTTTGCGCAAACATCGGATGCAATTTAATAAGTTCGCGCAGCTTTTCGCTTTCAATGACCCACATCTGGCAGTTTTCGAGCGCCTCCACATTGACGGGGTTCATGCCCTCGTCGAACGCGGGAACTTCCGCAAACGTGTCGCCTTCCTGCAAAATGCGGACGATGTACTGCCGTCCCTGGGGCGAGAGGCGGAAGATCTTGGCGCTCCCATCTGCAACGATGAACAGACCGTCGCACGGGTCTCCCTCCCAAAACAACACATCCCCGCGCTTGTATTCGCGCAGGTGCATGTGTTCCGCGATGTCTTTTAACATCTTTTCCGGAAGATCGTCGAAATACTCATTCCCCCGCAGCACACTAATTCTTTGTTTTGCGTTCGATTCGATAAGTTTCATGGGTTGGAATTATGCTTTGCCAAGCAAAACCTGGTCTGCGCCGCGGTCGATCTCCCAGGGATAGACGATGAACGCGTCGGTGATCGCCGCATAATAGTTGGGGCGCGCGTGCCCGAAGAGATTCCGATACGGGTTGAAATGCAGGACGCATGTTTCGGGGAAGCCCCCAGCCGCCGAAACGCGGTTCTTCACCGCCGTGATCGTTCGCCCCGAACCCCAAACATCATCCACGATCAACGTAGGGCGTCCGCGCAATTTGTCCTCCGCCGGGAATTGGATGAACTCGGGCCACGCCATGAACGCCGCCGACTTCTCGTTTTGCATTTGGGCGGGGAAGTCCACTGCGGCAGTCAGGATGTGCATGATGTTCATCGCTTCCGCCAGCATCCCGCCGGGGATGACCCCGCCGCGCGTAATCATCACCATCGCGGTAAACTCGCGGCGGAATTGGGGAATCAGGTGGTCTATTAACTTGTCCACCTCCTCCCAGGAGACGGCTTCACGGCGTTGGGGTTCTGGTTTCATTTGCGCCTATTTTATCAAATAGACCCTAAAGATTTTCATACCTTTAGGGTCTGATTATCAGGAATTCAAAACTGCCGCCAATGGGGCGGGAGCCGCCACCTGCGCGGTCTTGCCTTCTGCGGCGGCTTTCTCCACGTCACGCGCCCAAATGTACAGGCAGGCATGATACGCCGTATTCGTATACGAACTGAACACGCTTGCCACCATCACAAACGTGAAGAAGATCAACGCTCCAATCACAATGCCGATGATCGAAATTGCCATCTCGCCCCCGGAGACGTACGCCAGCCCGCCTCCAATCGCAAAGGCGATGACAAAGCCAATCGCGCCAAACACAAACCCGATCAAACCGGTTACGAATCGAACGCCCACCGTGCTGATACCGATCAACAGCAGGTTTTCCCTGGTGATCTTCCACACGCGCTGCAAACTGTCCTTGAGGTTCAGATCGTCAATGACCATCGCGGGCAGAACCAGGTATGCCGCCTCCGTCCAGAGCGTTTCCAATAACCCCGCCGCGCTGCGAGCCAGGTTTGCCGCAAGGTTATTCCTGCGGTTGCGCCGCGCCGCGTTGCGCAACAGGTTCACAACCGTCGAGACCGCCGCCAAAGTCAGGATGTCGAAGAAATCGCGGCGGACAATCGCCCATGCCTTGTCCATCCGTCCGTCGCCTTCCGAGAGATACCCGAAGATCAGGTAAACGGTCATTCCCGAAAAGATGTACGTCACCACAAATTGAATAAAAACCAGGAGCGCTCCCAAACCAAAAGTGACGACATTCCCGAATTGCGTATCACCAAAAATAAAAAACGCCAGGATGATCGGAATAATTCCAAGTACCGAAACCACCATCCCGACGATCAGGGCATAGATCGAAGGCTTGAGCAAATCCTTATCCTTGAACGCCATGCTCCAGGCTTGCTTAAGGAACGCCCAACCCCGGGAAAAACTTTCCATACCGCACTCTCCTTTTTAACCCAAATTGCCACCTTATCCAATTTTCACCGCAGAGTTGCGGAGAACGCAGAGAAATTGATGAGAAACTCCGCGACCTCTGCGTCTCGGCGGTTCAAAATAGTCGAATTCCCTATTCCCTTTTTGCAGGTGGCAACTTGCATTTTTTAAGATGGCTCGATTATAGCAAACTTATCGGGTCGGCTTCCATTCGCCAATCGTTGAAGCGGACGTCCCGTAGTAGTGAAGCGGGGTCGGGTCCGCGCAGGATGATCTGCCAGCGATACTCGCCGTTCTCTTTCGCAAAAAAACACGGGACGGGTCCGATCAATTCCGTTTGACGAAACCCCTCTGCCTCGATTCTGACCTTGAGCCTGCCAGCCAGTTTATGAGCCTCTTCCTCCGCCCTCACCGGGTCCGCGTTTCGATATTCCAATCGCGCCAGCTTGGTAAATGGAGGATAGCCAAGTTTTTTACGATATTCCAACTCGCGTTCATAAAACCCGTTCACATCGTGCCGCGCCGCAAATTGGATCGCATAATGATCGGGCATGAACGTCTGCATTACCACCTTGCCCCCCCGCGCCGACCGCCCCGCCCGCCCCGCAACCTGCGTCAGTGTTTGAAAAACCCTTTCATTTGCGAATGGATCTGGCAAATTCAGCCCCACGTCTGCCAGCGCGACGCCGACCAGCGTGACCAGCGGCAGATCGAGTCCCTTCGCAAGCATCTGAGTGCCGACCAACACATCGGCTTGATGGTTGGCGAAATGCGTCAGGATAATCTCGTGCGCATCCTTTTGGCGCGTGGTATCCCAATCCCAGCGCAGTGTCCGCGCTTGTGGAAACATGGCTCTGACTTCCGCCTCGACCCTCTCGCTTCCCAAGCCATACTCGCGGATTTGATTGCTCCCACAGGCGGGACAAGTTTTCGGTTTCCGGCGCGCGTATCCGCAGCGATGACATTGCAACTCATCAACCTTCGACTTTTGACCGTCAACATGCAGCGTCAACGGCGTTTCACAATTCGGGCACTTCAACGTCGCCCCGCACTCGCGGCAAAAGATATAGGTCGCCGTTCCGCGCCGATTTAAATAGACGATGGCTTGTTCGCCGCGTTCGAGAACCTCCGCCAGCGACTCCGCCAGGGCGCGTGAAAAAATTCCACGATTGCCGTTCTTCAACTCCTCGCGCATATCCACGACCTGCACCGGGGGAAGAACAGAGTCGGTGACGCGTTCGGGTAACTCCAGTTTTTCAACCTGCCCCGCCTCCGCCAGATGGCGTTGCTCCACTTTTGGAGTAGCCGAGCCAAGCACGCAGACCGCGCCGCACAGTTTGGCGTATTCCTGCGCGGCGGTCACAGCGTTGTAATAAGGCGGCTCGTTTTGATAATACGAACTGTCGTGGCATTCGTCCACCACGATGAGACCAATATTTGGCAGTGGAGAAAACAACGCCGAGCGCGCGCCAATGATGACGTTCAACTTCCCGGCTCGCGCGCGCCGCCACGTATCATACCGTTCCCCTTCGGAAAGTTTCGAGTGCGCCAGCCCCACCTGCCCTGGGAAGCGCGTCAAAAACCGCCGCACCGTTTGCGGCGTGAGCGCAATTTCAGGCACAAGGACAATGGCTTGTCTTCCAATCTTTATTGTCTCTTCGACGGCGCGCAGATAGATCTCGGTTTTGCCCGAGCCGGTTACACCGTAGAGCAGAAATGAGTTTTTGACGGCGGAGGACGAAAGGGCGAGTTTGATATGCTCGAACGCGGAAGATTGTTCGGGCGTGAGCGTCAACTCGTTACCCGTTGCTTGTTTCTCCAGCCTTTCCAACGGATCGCGGAAAATCTCATTCTCGAACAGGCGGATCAACCCGCGCTCTTCGAGTTCCTGCAAATCGGCGAGGTTGCATCCCGTCTCGGCGTACACCCAGGAGACGTTGATGGCTTCGGGCTGGCGGATGAGGAACTGCAATGCCGCTTCGCGCCGCGCCTTTGTCTGCTTCGTGGACCCGAGCTGATTCATCTCCGCCTCTGCCGCTTCCGGCGTGACTGCAAGCTGGGCAACGCGAATGTGCTTGGGTCTCACTCGCGGCGGCGGCAGGACGTTCCGCGAAACCAGCGCGCCTTTCTTCACCAGCATGTTTGCCGTTTTGCGCCAGTCCACTTTGGCGAAATGAGTGTCGATCTGCCGTCCGCGCAAGGCGCCGCGCTCTTTCAGAAGGTTGATGAGCCGTGTTGCGACCTTTGCGGTCTTATCTTCGTAATTCGTAATTCGTAATTCGTAAAGGGTATCCGCTTGTTGAGATAGACCTGTGGGAATCATCAACCCGACGATTGCGGCGAGCGGATTCAGCGTGGAGTCTGCCAGGCGAAGCGCAAGAGCAATTTGCGGCGGAGTCAGAAGCGGCGCGGGGTCGAGCAGGTCGAGAATCGGTTTTGGATTCGGTATGGGGGAAGAATCGGTCAACTCGATGACGATCCCCTGCACAGTCTGATTTCCGAATGGCGCAGTGACCAAACACCCCGCCTGAATGTGCGGGGCGAATTCTTCGGGGATGCTGTAATCGAAGACGCCGGAGACGGCGGGGATGTTGACGGCGAGGCGGGCGAACATGCCTTGATTATATCGTCTTTAGAATCGCCGCCGCGCCATAGCCGACGACGGATGAATAATCTTTGGTGACGTCGCCCGATGTGGCGTATTTGAGCGTTTGAATTTTATTTGCGCCGAGTTTTTGCGAAGCCCACATCACCGCCGCGACTGCCGCATGTCCGCAGGCGAAGCCTTTGCCGTGATGCTCAGCATCGAAGATCGATTTCGGATCGAAGGATTCGAATTGTTTTAACATTTCCTTGTCGAGAATGTTTGCGGTCTTTTGATCGTAAAAGTGCGAAAGGTCGGTGGAGGCGACCAGCACGGCGTTCTTGTTTTCGAGCGTGCGCGCGAGCGCCTTGCCCAGTTTTTCCGCGATCTCTTCCTCCTGCGCGCGAATCATGATGGGCAAAAGTTTGAAATCCTTTTTGAGAACGCGCTGCAAAAACGGAAGTTCGATTTCCAGCGAATGTTCGGGGTCGTTTGCGATGCGGGTGATGGGAATGTCGAGATGGTTTTGCAGTTCTTCGAGCGCGGACGAATCCACTTCGATATTCCCCAGCGGCGTGGCGTATGCCTGGTGGCTGGTGGCGATGAGTGGATACGGCGCGAAGTTATGGAAAGGCGAAAGAATGGCGACAAGATCGGGGTCCAGTCCGCGAAGCGCGGCGAAGGCATGCGCGGCGACTGCGCCCGAATAGCGGTGTCCCGCGTGAGGCGCGATGACGCCGATCACCCTTCCTTTAAGTTCGGGGAGTTTGGCTTCGGAAAGATATTCATCCAATTGCGCGGCGAGGAGTTTGGGATTTCCCTCGTACCATGTGCCTGCAATCGGAGATGGACGAAGGTCGAGCGCGATCATGATTTTATTGTAGCACAACGGGCATCTTTAATCTCATGGCTTTTGATATACTCCCATCCGCAATGAAATGGATTTTTGAGCCGCGTCTGCTTTTCTTGAGTTTCATATTTGTTGTTTCCTGCGCGCCGTCTCGCGCGGAGGTTGCGCCGTTTCAGGAGACGGCAACGCCTTTACCCGCTTCCACCGCGACGACGACCCCGCCTCCAACTTACACTGTAACTGTTTCTCCAATCCCGCCCTCGTCTACGCCGATTCTGTGCAATCCCTACGCTGAAGAGTTTTGCACCACCGATGGGAACTTCATCCTGCAAAAGCCCATTCATCCACCTGCGAATGACAATGTGGATCTCTCATACCGCTACGGGACAACTGTCAAGCGCACGCGCGATCCGCACCAGGGCGTGGAGTTTTTGAACAAGTTTGGCACGCCTGTTCATGCGGCGGGGGACGGAGAGGTTGTCTTTGCAGGGATGGATGAGGAGGCAATTTTCAGTCCGTGGAAGATATTTTACGGGAATCTGGTCGTAATCCGCCATGCAAATGACGTTTACACGCTTTACGCGCATCTTTCGAAAATAGACGCGCAAACCGGTCAGCAGGTGGAGGCTGGGGAGAAAATCGGCGAGGTGGGACAAACCGGCGTGGCAATCGGCAGTCATTTACATTTTGAAGTCCGGCGCGGCGGAGATGTTTTCAAATACTCCTCCACGCAAAACCCTGAACTCTGGCTGATCCCAAAGAAAGGTACGGGTGTCCTTTCGGCGACCATCGTTACGGGGCGAAGCACAAAACTCGAGCGGGAGGTTGTTATCACGGGTCCCGGCGATGTGGCGTATTACGTCACAACTTATGCCAAAGGGTTCGAGTACGCTTCGGAGGATTTGGTTGTAGGAGACCTGCCTGCGGGAGAGTATCGCATTGCATTTGTGGAGGCGGGCGCTTTTTACGAACGCCTGGTCGAGGTGCGGGCGGGGAAATTGACCGAGGTTGTGTTTGTGACTGGTCAATGAATGGTCGGCGAACCTGGTGCATTTCAACTTTATGACTGTTCATAAATTCCAATCGGCGGTCGGAAGACTATGTGCTAAAATACCCGCAATTCACCAAGGAGAGCTATATGAAGATTTTTCGTCCCCTTATTTTTATTGCAAGTTTGATTTTGGCGGTCAGCCTGGCTTGTAGTGTGAACCTGACGGATGAGCCGACAGCCGTTCCACAACAGCCCGTTGATACGACCGCTCAACCCGCTCAGCCGATCCAGCCTCAACAGGATGTTCCGGCTACGGAAGAAGCCCAGCCCATTCAGCCGGTTTCACCTTCCAGTGGTCCATTCTTCACCGAGGAATTTGATTCCGATCCGCAATGGTACTATGAAGTCATCAAGGGTACGGACAGTTCAGATGCGGAAAAAGCAACCTACAAGTTCGAATCTGGGCGTATGATTTTCGACATCCCCGATCCCGAATTGTACGCCTATTATATGTTCAAAGGCGATACCTACGAGAATGTCCGTCTTGATATCAAGGTGGAAAACCGCGGCGTAAACAGCCAGCAGGTCAGCCTGGTTTGCCGCGAAAGCGACGAAGGTTGGTATGAATTGTCCATTCAAAGCGACGGAACGTGGATTTTGTGGGCGGTGCAAAATGGATACAACCTGGTCACAAACGGCGGTTCCACTGCGATCAAGCAGGGCAAGGAGGTGAACGAATACACCATGATTTGCGACGATAACCAAATTTCGTTCTTTTTCAACGGCGTGGAGCACAAGAGCAGCCCCTTTACGGAGCGGAAGTATGCGCTCAAACGCGGCAATGTGGGCTTCTCGATCTCGTCCCTGAGGGCGGTGCCGGTGAAGGTCGAAGTGGACTGGTTCAAAATTTCAGAACCGTAAACCATTTGCCAACTTAAAGAAAAAAAGACAGCAGTTCAAAACTGCTGTCTTTTTTCATCGCCTGTGTTTACTTGTCGGTTACTTTTCGTCCGCGCTTGGGCTTTTCGGGCTGTTGCGGCAACTCCGGAGTTGGTTCGGATGGCGCGGGCAGCGGCTCAGGCTGCGGCGTGACCGGCGCGGATGCGGCTGCCGTCATGCCGTTGAGCTGGGCAAAGTATTCCTTCACAGTCAGGTCGTTGTAGAAAATGAGCGACAGGATGCCAACGACCATCGAGAAGATGTTGCCGAGCAGGAAGGCGAGAATCTCGAAAATGGCGATGGGTTGGGAGGGTTGCACGGGCTGCGGCTGGGCGCTCAAAAGTTTTGCCGCATAAATGATCTCGAATATGCCGAGAATGGTCGGCAGGATGGTGATGGGGAGACAGATGACGCCGACGATCGTGCCGAGCGCCGTGGCGGAGGCGACAAATCCCCAGAAGAGGTTGATAATTCCGCTGGTGAGCGTCAATACTGCAATGGCTGTCACCAGACCGGGTTTTTGCGCAGGATGGGATGTGTTCATTCGTTACTCCTTGTTTTTGACTGAGAGATATAGCGAATGGAGCTGAATATGGTTGCAGGTTTATGGCTGTTGAAAGGTGAGTAATAACCCGCCTATGTAACTGAGTCCGTTCGGGTCAACGCAGGATGGGGCTGTAACGTTCGGGACATACGAGCCGCCAGTGACGATCCGGATGTTGTAAACGGTATTTGCCTGCATGATGAAATCGGCGTATCCATCTCCAAGCTCGGGCTTGAATCCTGTAAAAAAGCGGTCTTCTCCCTGATTCCACGTGACAATAATTTCGACTCCCGCCGCTTGTCTGTGGCGCGAGTCCAATAACATGAATTGCATCAGTCCCGGCTGGGCGGGGTCGCAGACCGTCTCCTGCCCGACAAGGGCGAAGGGCGCGCCGGGACCGGGGGTGGGTGTGAAGGTTGGGCGCGGAGCGCTGGTCTCTGCGGTGACTGGGACGAGCGGCGTCTGGTCGAAGGAGAGGGTGGGGGGCGGGGTGGAGGTCGGTTCTTCCAACGACTCTGGTTCGATTTCAGAAGTTTCGGTTATTGTCGGCGTTGGGTTGGTCTCCGGCGTATTGAAGGCAGGGAGCGGCGTGTCTGTCGATGGGGCGCTGGCAAAGCCCTGACTTAAGTCGGTGGCGAGTTGGGCGAGGGGGCGCGCCTGCTCGAATGATTCTCCGGCTGCCAACATGCGCTGCGCCTGCGCGCTGAGTTGGGCGATTGGATCTGTTTCGCCTAACAGGTCAAGGCGGGCGCGGGCGCGGGCGAGGTCGCGGGTGGATGCGTATGCCGCGGCGATGACGATGCGGTATTGATCCTTGAAGTCGGCTCGCAGAAGGGCGGGGTTGGCGTCCACGTAGGTGACGGGGGAGATAAACCACGAGTAAACAAGACCAAGCCCAAGTCCGGTGAGAAGCGGGAGGATGAGATGAAGGAATGGGGTGTTGAGGTTGAGTCGTCTCATGGGTTGTTCATCGGCTGGTAGGTTTGCATGGCGGTCAACAGGTTTTGCAGGGCTTGGATTTCATCCCGTGTAAAGTCGTTGCGGTTGGCGTATTCCAATGCGGAGGCGGTGATGGTGGCGGGGGATTCGCTTCCGAGAATGGCGAGGCGGCGCGCGGCGGCTTCAGAATCAAAATCGTGTTGATAGGATTCTGCGACCATGAGGACATAATCTGTGCGGTAGTCTTCCCGCAGAATATTGGGGGTGATATCGGTGTATTCGATCGGGTCGATAACCCAGCCATACATGAGACCAAGGACAATGCCAACGATGAGCGCGATGGCTATTTTTATTAAATTGGAGGAAGGCATGGGAAGATTATACCCAGTGCGGTCACAAATTGCGTTGTCTTGACATGGCGCAATTGTGAGCGCGGGTACCAAAGAAAAAAATATCCGGGCAGGAGATCGGCGGCACCCGAAAACACTTCCTTACCGTTGCTATCTTTCGATCCTGGCGGGATTCGAAAGGCTTCGCCGCGCCGAGCCTGCCCGGACGGTTGCAAGGATACCTGATGTGCGGGGGGGTGTCAACGCGATGTTAGTGATTTAGGTGATATGTCTATACTGCTTTTTACTAACAAATTTGATTACTTAAATCCTTGCTTAAAATTAACAAAACCGTAAAATTAGACAAAAAAAATAGTACTTAAGTATGATGGCGGATGCGAAGACCCTGACCCTCAAATTTGGTCGCTTTTCCTGATCAGGCATTATTTGGTTTTTTGTTGGATTTTTTCAGGTAAGGGTTCAGGCGAGCAAGGAGCGAAACCGGCCGCTATATTATTTAATCAGTCGGCAGTTGCCGGCTGACGAATATTTGGAGGCCGGAACCATGAATAAAAGATTTATTCGGGGATTTCAATTTGCAATTCATATTGCGTTTATCTTGTCGCTCGTTCCGTTTCAGTCGGTGCGCGCTGCGGCACAATTGGAAATTACGCCGATCACGTGGAACGTGGTCGGGTTGGATTCCAATAATGTAAATACGGGACCGAACAACTTCCCGGTGGGGGCGCGGGTGTGTAACACCGGCGACGCAACCGCCACGAATGTCAGTTCCCAATTTAACTGGGAGGCAGTAGACCCGACCCCGGCAAAGGATTACATTGATAACCGCCCGGGGTCGGCGCTTTCCTATTCTGGGTACACCCTCGATCCAAACGAATGCGTTGATTTCTATTATGAAGTCGAAGTGGATCGGAATTCCAACGCCTACAACGATACACGCCGTTACTACATCACCGCGACGGCGGATACGCTTGGAACGGTCAGCACGCCCCAGCCGCGCGAGATTTTTGTGGAACATCTTGTTTCCCAGAACCGCAACTCCACGCTGGATGTGCAATTGGACGGCGCTTCCATTGCCCCCGGCGGGACGATGGCGCTGGCGATCGGGGAAACCTATACCATTACGCTGGTCGCAAAGACCGCCACCAACGGCTATGAACAGATCGAGAGTTTCATCAACTTCCCCAACACGATCTTCCAGGTCAACTCCGTAAACACACAATATTCCGCGGATTCCTCCGCCACGGTGGATAACCCCAGCGACATGCTCTATGGCGACGGGTGCGTTTGGCAGAACGACCCGAACAGTCCGCAGTATCGTTCCTGTCTCTCCACCGGCAAGGCGGGCGGAAATATCACGGTTGACTATAACGTAACGATCATCGGCGGGGCTGGCACATCCAACGTACTCAACACCCTGATCTACGACTTCTCCGGCAGCAGTTACCACTACAACAGCGATTATTCCGTCGGTGGGCGCATTGCCGTGATCGTTGACCCTTCGCTTGTAACCATCTCCAAAAACTTCAACCCGGATCCGACCAACGCGGGCGGCACCTCCGTCCTCACCTTCACGCTGACCAACCCGAACGGCGCGGCGGTGAGCGACGTCAGTTTTTCGGATGCGCTGCCCGGCACGCCCGGCGTGATGAAAGTGGCGAACCCGCCCAACGCCTCCACCTCGGGATGCGGAACGCCTCTTTTCTCCCCCGCAGCGGACGACACCACCCTCAACTTTTCCAACGGGACGATCCCCGCGAACGGCACCTGTACCGTCAGCGTGAACGTGACCGTCCCTGCGGCGGGAACGTACGACAACACTTCCGGCAATGTCTTCGTCGGCTCGGTGGATACGGGGGACAACGCCAGCGACAGCCTGACGGTCAGTGACGAGCCGCCCCCTCCGGCTTGTACTTCCATTTCACTTGCAACTTGGATCATGGATCCTTCGCAGGGGACAGTTACCGCCCCTCCTCTCTATTGGTATAAGCATCCGGATGTTTCCTCGGCGGATGCAGCCGATTCGGGTCCCGGGGTAAGTTCCATTGCGACAAGTGCTGCATACGGAAACCCCGCAAATTCGTGGGCTTCACGCGGCTATCCAAAGACCGGTACGCCAACGGGTGATTCCACTCCCTATATTCAAGTGGCGATTGATACCAGTCAATTTGCGGGCAATCCTGTATCCATTTCGTTTGACTTTAGAAGAGATCCAAACTGGGGCGGCGGTGGAACGGATACACCGGCACTGTATGTATTTTCAAGCACCACTGGCTTGGCGGGATCTTGGGGAAGCGCCATTTACACTTCGCCATCCCTGACAACAACGTTTCAATCCACCGGCGCTGTCAATGCGACTGCCACCGGCGTAAGCACAACCTATTTTCGAATCACCGCAAGGGGGGCCACGAACACAAATGCGGATCTACTCGTGGACAACATTATCATCACCGGTTGCGGAACGCCTGACTATCCCACCCTCACCAAATCCTTCTCGCCCGATCCCGTCGCAGTGGGCGGCGCATCCACGCTGACCTTCACGATCACCAATCCAAATTCCACCGTGGCGTTGAGCGGGCTTGCCTTCACCGATTCCCTGCCTGCCGGCGTCACCGTGGCGACCAACGTGCCAACCGCAGTTTGCGGCGGCACGCTGACGACCACCGCGCCCAGCACGATCTCATTCACGGGTGGCTCGCTCGCGGCTGGCGCGTCCTGCAATATCCCTGTGTCGGTGACAGTCACTACTGCCGGTCCACACACCAACGTCAGCGGATTCATTTCCTCGACGGAAACCGGCACGAACACCACACCCACCGGCTACGCCACCGACACCATCACCGCCATCCTGCCGCCGACCATCGAGAAATTGTTCTCCCCGAACCCGATTTTGCCGAACGGCACATCCACCCTGACGTTCACAATCACGAATCCGAACCAAAACGATACCCTGACGGGTGTTGCCTTTACAGATACCTTCCCAACCCTGCCTGCGGCGATGACCGTCGCTTCGCCGCTCACCACCTCGAGTACCTGCGGCGGGACATTGCAGGATAATCTCGGCGGCGCGCTTGGCGCCGGGGACGCTGGCATCCGCCTGGTGAGCGGGACGATCTCCGGCGGAGGCTCATGCACTGTTTCGGTCAATGTGACCGCGCCTTCGGCAGGCAGTTATGACAACATCAGCGGCGCAGTTACGGCGAATGTCACCGGCGGCACGGACACCGCCAGCCGCACGCTCGATGTCGAAGCGCCGAATCCCGCCATTGCCCTTTTGAAGCAGGTTTCCACCAGTCCCACGGGACCGTGGTTCTCCTTTATCTCGGTCACGATCCCGACGAATGTGTACTACCAGTTCACCGTCGAGAACACGGGCGACGTGCCATTGAGCCCGGTCAGCCTCACCGACGATACGCTGGATGTCTCCTCCTGTAACACCGCTTGGTCGGCTTTGACTTTGCAGGTCGCCGACGCGGACGATGACGATCACATTGCTACCTGTGTTGTCGGACCCGTCGCGGCGGTCAGCGGTTCGCATACGAACAACGCAACCGCAACCGGCACGTACAGCGGCACTCCGTACACTTCCACATCCTCCGCCGCCACATACGCCACCCCCGAATTGACGCTCACGAAGAGCGCTGCGGAAAGTTACTTCACCGCCGAAAGCGATGTGTTGAACTACAGCTATGTTGTGGAGAACACCGGCTTTGTGCCTTTGCTCGGTCCCGTCGCGGTTACGGATGACAAAGCCGCCGTCAGTTGCCCGGCAGTCAGCACAGCGGAAACGGCTCCCGCCGTTCCCGGCGATGGCGACAACTATCTTGATCCCGGCGAATACATCACCTGTACCGCCTCCTACACGGTTACCGCGGGCGACGTGACCGCAGGCTTTGTGACCAACACGGCTCAAGCCGCAGTGGATGGGGTGGATTCCAACGAAGACAACGTCACCGTTCCCCGCCAGTTGCCCGACCTCTCGGTGACAAAGACGAACGATACAAGCGGCAGCGGAATCGTCGGCACATCCTTTACCTGGACTTTGACGATTGCGAATACCGGCACATTGGATGCAGCCTTCGCCGACGGGCAGATGCTTCTCTCCGACCCCCTGCCTGCCGGCGCGGCTTATGGCTCTCCCACGCCCGGAGGTTTTACCGGCATCGCCAACTCTGATGATATTTCCTGCTCCATTGATGGCGGCAACATCCTGACCTGTACTGCCAGCGGTAATGATGTCACCATCGGCGCAGCCACCGGCAGTTTCACTGTTTCCATCCCGGTCACACCGACGGCGGGCGGTAATCTCTCGAATACTGCCACCGTGGATCCGAACAACGATGTGACGGAAAGCAATGAAGCGAACAACACCGGCACGGACAGTATCATGGTCTTCAACGCCGCGCCCGCCAAGTCTGTTGTGGATACATCCGAAGATTCGACCACGGTTGTATCCGGCTCGGAGAAAGTTGCCATCGGCGAGATGGTGCGCTATCGCATTTCAGCGCAGTTGCCTGAAGGCAGTTTCACGAACGTTCAATTCACCGACAACATCCCCAACGGTCTGCAGTTCCTCGATGACGGCACGGCGACCGTGACGTTCGTCTGCACGAACACGGGATCGGATTGCATTACCTCCTCGACGCTCTCCGGCGCAGGCTTGCTGATTGCCGGGAACAGCCCCTCGGTCACACCCACTTTCGCTTTGCCGGGCGGCGCCATCAGCGGCGGACCCTTCGGCAGCGATACGAACGTGACCTTCAGCCTGGGGAACCTGGTCAACTCCGACGGCGATTCCGATCTTGAATACGTGGTCATCGAGTTCAATGCGCTGGTTCTGAACGTCAATAGCGCCGTCCCGCCCACCACAGTCAACCAGGGTACGAATAACGAGACTGGATCAAATATCACCAACTTCCGCTCCAACAACGTGGATTTCCTGGTCAATAGTGTGAAAATCGGCGCGACATCCGCGAACGCTACGATTAATGTAGCGGAGCCAGCCATTACCGACCTGGCGAAATCCGTTTCGGCAGGTCCATATTTGCCCGGCGGCTCGATCACCTATACGTTGACCTTCAGCAACACAACACTTGGCAATACCAACGCTGCCACTGCCTTTGACATTGTCCTCACCGATACGCTGGACGCCAATCTCACCCCAGGCGCGGTGAACGTGACCAGCACGCAAACGGATCCATGCCTGGGTGGAACCGCCTTCACCACATCCGACTTGACCGTGGGACAGGCGGTTACAGTGAATGTATCCTGTTTAGATCCCGGTGAATCCGTCACGATCACAATTGATGCGACCATCAGCGGCAGTGCGGCTGGCGCAAACATTGACAATTCCGCCGGACTGACCTACACCAGCCTGCCCGGTGCGCAGGGTAATTGCGCCGTTGCGCCATTCTCCTGTGCAAATGTCGGCGCGAGCGGCTCCGGCACCGGTGAGCGCAACGGCTCCGATGGTCCAGGACCGGATAACACTGTTTTGAATAACTATGCGGATGCGTCTTCCACAGTGACAATTACGGTGGTGGACCTGCCGCAGGCAGTGGACGACAGCGACACGACGGACGAAGGCACGCCGGTCACGACCAGCGTCTTGACCAACGACGATCTGGGCACGGAACCGACCACGATCACGTCCAACAC
>JAGUZU010000106.1 GCA_020060625.1 Anaerolineales bacterium
GTATTGCTCTGTAAAAACTACGCCTACCGCGAAGATTTTGCGCGTAGGTCGGATTGCCAATCCGACTTACTTTGGCTGCGGCTTGCCGCGCTATGATTTCATTGTAGTACGCGCGTTTCCCGAATTCAATAAGCAGTTTTTCCGGTTTCGGTAAACAAAGAGACCCCGGCGAACTTGCCGGGACTCTTTGTTCATTGCAGGCTATGGGAAGTTGTAGTTCGCCTGCGTGGCGTCGCCGTCCCCATCCCAGATCATCGCATGGATGTCGAACACATTCGGAGGGTCCACGCCTTGAAGCGAGAAATCGGCAAACCAGTATCCGTCAGCATCCGATGAGACCACCATCCAGAAGTCGCCGCCGGTTTGATGTACGCCAACGCCCACTTCACGCAGGGGAGGCGCAGTTCCCGATACGATATTGGTATCATGGTCGAACCCATCCACAGAGAGCGGTTCAACCTGCAGGGTTTTGGTGACTGAACCATCCGTGACGATCACGTACATGGTTGGCATCAATTCGAAAGGCGCCCAGTCGCTGAACCAAACCGTTCCAACGGCAGGGTCTGATGGCTCTGGCACGGCGTTTTGGGTCATCATCAACAAATATCCATCATCGGGGTCGGCGTTGTCGTCAACATACATTGTGATCTCGCTGTCAACCTCCCAGCCGATGCTGAATATCCATTCATGGTCGGGGTGGGCAATGATGGTAATGGGCTGATCTTCGCTCGCCGTGTTGAGATTGAAATTTACATTCGTGGAGCCAACTTCGATGTTGAACTGGGTTTGCTCCTCGAAAGGATGCTCCCCGCAAAAGTCGCGCCCGGCGACGATGTTGTGCGATGTTCCGTAGGGAAGCCCTTGCAGGGTATAGTAGCCGTCTTCGTCGGTGCAGTAACCGTAGCCGCCTTCTTCTGTGTCCACGCCAATGCCGCCCAGCGGATTGCCATCGGCATCATACACGTATCCGGAGATCGCGCCGACGCGATAGAAGTTCAGGTCGCTTCCTTGTTTGTCCATCCGCAGGAATTCGGAGGAATCATAGGTCATGCACTCGTGACCCACTCCGGCGAACTGGGGATTAGGCTGGCTAAAGGCGAAAACGCCGACTTCATAGACACCGTCCTGAAATTCGCCGAGGGCAATGCCAAAGTCGGTCCCGTCGGGTACGCCCGGCGAGCCCGGCTCGAACGTGTTCCATGGGATCACATGGTTGGGGCTGGCAATCCCTGCCGAGCCGTAATTGCTTTCGCCGGGCCAGTTGAAGGGTGAAATGCCGATCTGATAGTAACCGATTTGCGGATCGCCTCCCGTCTCGAACTCACCCGGAACGTCCGGCACTGCATCCCATACCAGCAGGGCGTCATCTTCAAAGCTATATGTACCATTGATGTTGACCGGCGCGCCCTGATTGCAGGCGTACCAGATGTCGGTGGATTCAGTGCCTGGGATGGGGTCGCCAAATATATCCAGCAGGGTGAAGCGATACGTCCCGCCGATTTGCGGCATTCCTTCAAAGTGAAGCAGGTAGCGGAAGCGTCCTACAAAGTCAACATCGGGGCTGAAGATGTCGGTGTATTCCTGCACAACGGTTTGGGAGCCGTCGGGCGCTTCGACCAGCATTCCCGACGAGACGATCACGGTATGACCCTCGTAGAGAGTCCAGTATCCTGGATTGTTGTTCAAATCCTTGTGGACATACAGATCGCCGTCGAAACCCAATCCATAATCCCGAATGCTGGGGCATTTTGTAACGCGCCGGTCGTGATGGACTCCGTACCATTCTCCTGCGTCAAACCCCGTTATCAATGATCCGCTGGCTTCATCATCCTTTACGCTTTCTCCATACATCGAAGCTGTGCCGTTGAAGCGGATCAGGAAGGGTTCTCCATATTCCCCCGGCGGGACGATGGTGCTGTATATCGTGAATTCGTAGGAGCTGGTGTCAGGGTTGTGTGTTGCCCTTAGGGAAAGCGGCATGATCGCATTTGTATCGGGCGAGCGCATGCACCCTGCGGCATAGTAAGTGTTTGGAATAGTGAGGCTTGCCCGCATCTCATTTATATACAGGATCAAGGGAGGCTGGGGATTGTCGTCATTGAACACCCACTCGAAGTCCCACCTTCCGCGAAAATCGTCCACGCCATTGTCCGCCGCCGCGATGGATGCCGGCATGAGAACTGCGAGGACGAGTGTCATGCAGGTCATGAAATTTATTACTTTCATTTTTCTCTCTCTCCTTAAAGAGAGTATTTGAAGAATGTTTTTGAAAACTGCAGCCTTGCAAATTGGCAGCCACAGTCCTGAAATTTTGAAAATTTGCGGTTTTGACGTCTCCTCAAACGCTCTCCAAGACTTGAACGAACCCATCAAACGGCAAACGCAATGGCGTCACCTCCTTTTGATTTTGGAGTGCATTTCTAAAGTGAGTTACTTATAAAAATCCCCCAATCTTAAACCATTGTATAACTTTCTGCTGTTGAATTCAAGTTTCAATCCGCGACCCGGGTGTGTGCCGGCTTTCATTGCCTGCAAGCCTCCTGTTCGATTTGCTTTTCCAGCGTCAGAGGTTGTACAATGGAAGAGAAGGAACGTTTATTCGAAAGGAGTCCGCCATGAACGATCAACAACTCGATTCCCTGCTGGAAAAAGTCCATGCCGAACTTCAGCGCGTGGATCATGTTGACGATGAAGAGCGTAAACTTCTGGAGGAATTGGATCGGGATATCCGCGACCTTCTGCAAAGAAGGGATTCTGAAACCTTGCCCATGGTCGAGCGGATGGGGAAAGCCATCGAGCGGTTTGAAGTCAAATACCCCGCGTTTACCCGGATGCTTTCAGATATTTCCGCCATTTTGAGCAACGCCGGCATATAAAGAAACATGTCTAACCCCAAGAGGAATATGGGACGCAGGCGAGCGCGGAAAGGGTCATAAAAAATCCGCAAAATCGGCGTTGATCCGCGTCCTGTTTGCCCTTAAAAACGAACTCCCTGCGAAATTGAATTTCGGGGTGAGTTATGTTTTCTGTACAGGCGGTTGTCTCAAAGTTGTTTTGGCATATCCATGCCGCTTGGGTTTCTTCGCGCAATTGCTAATAAATCTTTACAAAATCTTCACGTTCGGGTTGTAGACTGGGGGTGTAAGAATGAAAAAAATTGTCATTTGACGAAAGGAGACAAATATGAAAAAGACAATTTTGATTGTAGCGCTGGTTGCAGCGGCGCTGGTGATAGCAGGAGTGGGGGTGGTTTACGCCCAGGACGGAACGCCTCCATTTGGCGGGCGCGGAATGCGCGATGGACAGGGCCCGATGCACACCTTCATGGTGACTGAGTTTGCAAAGAAACTCAATTTGAACGTGAACGATATCAACACGCGCCTGGCGGCTGGTGAAACCATGTACGATATTGCCCTCTCTGCCGGCGTGACCGCCGAAGAATTTCCCGCCATCATGCAGGAAGTCCGCGCGAACGCGCTGGATGCGGCAGTGAAAGCCAATGTCATCACGCAGGAGCAGGCGGATTGGATGAAATCCCGCGGCTTTGGTCGCGGCGGCATGGGCTACGGCGCTGGTGACTGCACAGGGTTGGGGTACGGTCAGAATGGCTCCTGGGGCGGTCATGGACCTGGAATGATGGGGCGCGGCTGGCAGAATCAACCCGCTACTCCGTAAGTTCCAAGCATGTAAACAAAAACAGACAGGCTCGTCCTGTCTGTTTTGTTTTAGTCAAATCCAAGCAATGCGTTGATTGCCGGGGCGATGTCTGTCAGGCGGGTGACTTTCTCGAATATTTCCCGGTATTTGGCTTCTCCGATTAATAAAAGAGGTACAGTTGCATTTGTGTGCCTGCGGGTCGAGAGGTCTTCCAGGTTGCCGTGATCGGAGGTGAGCAGGATGAGACCGTCTTCGTCCTGCCATTCTGCAAGCAGACCTTTCAGCACGCCGTCGAAAGTTTCGAGCTGGCGGACTGCCCAGTCCATGTCCTGTTTGTGACCGGCGTAGTCGCTTGCCCAATATTCAAAGAAGGAAAAGTCGTATTCTTTGGCGAGCCTGCCGAGGTTGACGCCGGCCGCTTCCGGCTCGAACACGGGCGCGTCGGGAAAGCCGAGGAATTCGCGCCAGCCTTCGCCTGTAAAGTCGGCAGAGAGGGCGCGCCCGGCAAAATAATCTTCGTGGGTGAAGAGGGAAATGCCCGCGTTGGTCAATGCGAGCGGGATGGAGGAATACAGCCGCTTGCCCGAATCGATTCCGTCGAAATATCGCGGGGGATAGGCGTTAAGCAGCGCGGTTCTTTTACTGGCGTTCGCCGCTTTGGAGAAGATGGTTGCGCCGTTCAGGTATCGAGCCACTTCCGGGTTTGGCTTGGGTCCGTAGTGATAGCCAAGTTCGGCGGGGATGTTAATGCCTGTCAACAAGACCGCCTGCCCGGTGGCGGATTGCGGCAGCCCTTTGACGCCGAGGTTGGGTTCTATGGAAAAGAGTGAAACCTGTTCGTTCTCGAACGGCGCGGCGGATTTTGTCAATGCCTTCCCGCCAAGCAGGGATCGGAGATAGGGCATATTTGCCCGGGTGAACGGATTGATTTCGGGGTTATCTTCGCCGAGTCCGATGCCGTCGAGGAAGAGGAAGAGGATTTTCATGAGGGAATACAGTGACGAGTTGCGAGTTGCAAGATATGAGATGCGGGGAACTCGTCATTTGTTGCCCGGCAACTCGTCGTTCATTTGCCATAAAAACCACGCCGAGGGTCGTTCGCGTTTGTCGAAACCGTCCTGGCGGGAGACGAGGGTCAGGTTATGGTGTTGGATCAGGTCGAGGTCGGAATTCACAAGCCCGGGTCCGGTTTGAAGCGGGTCTGTGTTGAAGAATCCGTACATGAGCCAGAATCCGTTCGGAGCGAGGACGCGAGTCAGTTGGATCAGATAGTCCGCTTTGTTTTCGATGCCGTGAAAACAGCCCATGTCGAGCGCGAGGTTGAATTGTCCATGAGTGTTCTTCATTTGCGTGGCATCATCTTTGAAAACGCGCGCCTGCGCTTTCGCCCGCCGAATTTTGTGTTTTGCAATGTTGACGGCGCGCGGCGCGAAATCGAAACCCTCCACTTGCCATCCGGCGTTTGCAAGGGTGATGATGTTCGTGCCTGTGCCGCAGCCGATGTCGAGCGCGCGCCCGGCGGGGTGGTTTGAAATGAAGTCGTAGAGTTCGGGCGGGCTGATGCCGCTGTCCCAGGGCGCCCGTCCAAAGATATAGGAAAGGTTGAATTTTATGCGGCGGGAGATGTTCATTCGAGGGAGTCGCGCACTTTTTGCGGGTCGAATTCGCCGACCATGCGCCAGAGTTCGTTGCCCTGCGCGTCGAAGAATATGAAGGTGGGGGTGAATTCGAAGCCGTACACGGGCGCGAGTTCCATGCCCACTTCCTCCTGAATGTTCAGGCGGATGATGTGTAGTTTTTTGCCGATACTGACTTCGTTTTCCAGTTCCTGTTCGAGCTCGTCCACGACGGGCTTTATCGCTACGCAGCCAATTCAATAGGGGGATTGGAATTCGAGCAGGACGGGCGTGCCTGCGCCGATGAGTTCCCGCACTTTTAGAGCGTCATCCATGAGCGGGGTCTGCCGCGGGTGGAGGATGCCCCAGGCTGTGACCAAGCCGGCAACGATGACGCCGAAAGCGAGGTAGTCTTTCACTTTCGGCTTGTTGGTCAGCAGGACAAGCCCGGCGACAAGCGCAAATCCGGCTGCGATGGCGACGAAGGAATATTGATTGACAAGCGGGTTCAATGAGACCTCACAGAAAAATGGTCTTAAATGTCATGTTCAATCCATGACGCTTCACACTTTGACAATTCATTTGAGTTCTTTTACAATCCTGCAACGCTTTACATCCTACAGTTTACAGGAAGGGCTTTTTCCGATGAAAGAGTATACCACCGAGTTTCTTCGCAACATTGCGCTGGTTTCACACGGAGGCGCGGGCAAGACGATGCTGGCGGAAGCATTTCTTCATGTCACGGGAGCAACGACCCGCCTGGGGAAAGTGGAGGATGGGACGGCAGTTTCGGATTATGATGAAGAGGAACAGCGCCGGAAGATATCCATCTACACGAGCGTAATTCCAATAGAGCACCGCGATCATAAGATAAACGTACTTGACGCGCCAGGCTACACCGATTTTGTAGGCGAGATGGTTTCCGCCCTGAGTGTGGCTGATGGCGCGGTTATTTTAGTGGATGCCGTTGCAGGCATTGAAGTGGGCACGGAGATCGCCTGGCGCTACGCCGACCAGTTCAACCTGCCGCGTTTCATCGTCATCAACAAGATGGACCGCGATAACGCCGATTTCGAAAAGACGTACGCCGCCGTCGAGGAATTCATCAAGTTGAATGGGAAGCGCGCGATCAAAGTCCATTTGCCCATCGGTGAAAAACAGGACTTCAAAGGCGTTGTGGATATCATTGGCATGAAGTCTTACATGGGCGACGGCAAGACGACCGCCGAGATTCCGGCTGAATTAAAGGAAGCGGCGGATAAATCTCATTTTGAACTTGTGGAAGCCGCCGCCGAGGGCGAAGACGAGTTGATGGAGAAATATCTCGAGAACGGCTCTCTCTCCGACGAGGAGATGGTTCGCGGACTTGAGGATGTCGTCTACGCTGGAACCTTTGTCCCTGTATTCTGCGCCGCCGGCGCGCATGAAGTGGGCGCGATTGCGCTCCTGAACGACATCATTGATTTGATGCCCTCCCCGCTCCATGCTCCCAAACGCGCGGCGCAAGGAAAGAGCGGCGACGAAGATTTAAAACCATCCGATACCGAGCCATTGGCAGCATATGTGTGGAAGACCACAGCCGATCCATTTGTCGGCAAGATGACCTACTTCCGCATCTTCTCCGGTTCGATTCAGGCGGATGCGCATGTATGGAATCAAAACAAGAGCGCGGACGAGCGCATGTCCGGGCTGCACTTCCAGCGCGGTAAGGAAGCGACCGCCACGAAACTTGTCCATGCGGGTGATATTGCATCGGTCTCGAAACTGAATGCGACGGCTACAGGCGATACGTTCTGCGACAAGGGACACCCGCTTACCATCCCGACGCCGAAATTCCCCGCCGCGTTGTACCGTGTGGCTGTTGCTCCGAAGACGCAAGCCGACGCCGCGAAAATTTCCACAACATTGACTCGTTTATGCGAAGAGGATATGACCCTCTCCTGGCAGAACGATCCTGTCACGCACGAGACGGTTCTTCAGGGCATGGGCGATCAGCATATCGATGTGGCGATCCATCGCGCGCAGACCAAGTTCCAGGTGGGTTTGGTGACGCGCGAGCCGAAGGTTCCCTATCGTGAAGGCATCACGAAAAAAGCATCGGGGCAATATCGCCACAAGAAGCAATCCGGCGGAGCAGGTCAATTTGGCGAAGTACATCTTCGTATCGAACCCTTACCCGACACGGACTTTGAATTCGCGGATGAACTGGTGGGCATGAACCTTTCCCGCTCGTATTTGCCGCCGATTGAAAAGAGCATCCGCGCCACGATGGAAAAGGGCGCCTTTGCGGGATACCCGATGAGCAATGTGAAAGTCATCGTGTACGACGGCAAGGAACATGAAGTGGACTCAAAGCCGGTGGCGTTCGAGATCGCCGGGCGCGAAGCCTTCAAACTCGCCGTGCAGGATGCGGGTCCCGTGCTGTTCGAGCCGATCATGAACGTCCGCATCACCTGCCCGGACGCCCACATGGGCGACGTGATGAGCGACCTTAACGCCCGCCGCGGGCGCGTGCAGGGAACCGAAGCAGAGCATGGCAATACGGTCATCATTGCCCATGTGCCGATGGCGGAAATGCTGAAGTACACCACGCAGATCCGCTCACTGACCGGCGGACGCGGCTACTTCACTATGGAATTCGATCACTACGAAATGGTCCCGTCGCACATCACAGGTCCGATCATCGAGGCGCACAAGAAAGAATTGGAAGCGAAGAAGGAAGAGTAGAATCAGTTTCCAGTTATCGGTAATCGGTAATCAGTCTCGAAGCGTTTAGGCTTCGAGACTGTTCTATAATCAACCGTCAGCCTATTTCGGCGAAAACAGAATATCTTCGACGGGTGTTTTCATTTGCACGCGCCTGCCGCTGAACTTCATCAGATCGGCAAGCGATTTTTTCTTTGTGCCATCCCATAAGATTAGATTATCTCTTTGCTTTGCCATATATGCTTCAAGTTCGCTGAGCTCCGAATATCTGTCGAAGAAGCCTACCAGGCGGCGGAACAGTTTCGGCAGAAGCAGCACATCCTCCTGAATGGTACGGACATCCCACAGCGTGAAATTCGATGTGCGGTCAATGGACCAGAGTCCGCGCTTGGTCTTGCGGGCGCGGGATACCACCGCGCGGATCTTTTCAGCAAGCGCGCGGTCGGTGGTGGTGTAAAAGGTGGGATAAACCAATCCCTCGCGGGCGAGTTGAAAGTTGATGGATTTTTCGATGGGCAGGGTCTCCGAGTCCATGACGGCGCCGTCGGTGAGTTTAGCTGACTTTGGAAAGACATAGCTCACGGGTCGTCCGAAGCGGTCGGGTGAGGCGGAGGCGATGTAGCCCGCCTTGCCGTCATCCGCATCCACGATCTGGGTCACGCTCAAACTGTACGTCACTGTGGTGATATTTAACAGTTCCAGCAGGGATTCCAGCGCGGCAAGCGCGAACGGGCGGGGTTGATGCCATCCTTCATAATGCGTTTCAAGAGCGTCTATCGCCTCGATGCGCAGCTGCTTCTTTTTGTTCTTCTTCTCTTTTTCGCTTCCCCATTTGAAGAAATCCCAATGTTCCGGCTTGTTCGCCTGAAAGCGGATCGAGTCGCCGTCGGGTTGAAAGCCTTTGACGTGAAACGTGCCTGCGATCACCTTGTATAAAGCCATGTCTGCCTCCTTTGGATAGATCCATTATAGAAGTTTTTGCATCAAATACAACCAACCTCGGTTAAAATAACGCCATGCCCATCGTCCGTTTTCCCGCTTTGATGAAATTCTACGTCGATAACCAGACCGAGTTCGAAGCGAACGGCGCGACCGTTGCCGAACTGCTCGATGACGTTCTCTCCCGGTATCCGCCGCTGAAACCGCATTTGTTCGACTCAAAGGGTAAACTGCGCCGTCATTTCAACATCTTTGTCAATGGCATTCACCTGCGCGAACTTAACGGAATGGACACTTCATTAAAAGAGAATGACAAGGTCATACTCATGGCGTCTGCCGCCGGGGGATAATTTTTATATTGACAAAATCGGTAAGATACATACAATAGCGGGCATCTAACAGAAGACCATGAAAATATTCAACCATTGCTTGTGTCTTGGGCGGGGCTCGTAGCCGCCGCCTGAGCGAATAACCCGCAGTCAACGGAACTCAGACGGTAGAGCGACCCCCGCGTGCATCGGTTTGCATCGTGAGTGGCGTTTGTTCGCCGTCTTTTTGTTTGCCGTTGACTGTTTTTATTTAAGAGAAACCATGACCTTACTGGACTTTAGACTAACCGAATCGAATACCATCCCTATAGATAGCCTTGCCTCTCATGTAGGCAATACACCCCTGCTTCCGCTTCACCGGTTGACCCGAAACCTGTCTCCGCAAACCAAGGTCTTTGCCAAGGCTGAATGGTTCAACCCCGGCGGCTCGGTGAAAGACCGCCCCGCGTTGAACATCATCCAGAACGCCATCATCAACGGCGATCTGAAAAAAGGCAAACGCCTTTTGGATTCAACCTCCGGAAACATGGGCATTTCGTATGCCACCTTCGGCGCAGCGCTGGGGATCCCGGTCACGCTCGCGGTGCCAGCCAGCGCCAGTTCCGAACGGATTTCCATTCTCAAAGCCCTCGGCGCGGAGTTGATTCTCACCGACCCGCTCGAAGGCTCGGACGGCGCAATTCTCAAAGCGCGCGAACTCGCCGCGGAATTTCCCGATAGATATTGGTACGCCAACCAATATAACAATCCCGCCAACTGGCAGGCGCATTACCTTTCGACGGGACCCGAAATCCTCGCTCAAACAAATGGACGGGTGACCCATTTCATTACAGGGCTTGGCACATCTGGCACTTTAATAGGCACGGGACGTTACTTGCACGAGAAATTGCCGGATGTGAAAATCCTGTCTTTCCAGCCCGACGCGCCCTTCCATGGGTTGGAAGGACTCAAGCACATGCCAACCTCGATCCAGCCCGGAATTTATGATGAGTCTCTGGCGGGCACCCCGCTCGAAGTCAAGACAGAGGCGGCGCATGAGATGGTGATCAGGCTGGCGCGGGAGGAAGGTCTCTTTGTGGGAATCTCCTCCGGCGCGGCAGTCGTCGCAGCGATTGAAGTGGCGCGCGAGTTGGATGAGGGTGTGGTTGTAACTGTCCTGCCTGATGCGGGCTATAAATATTTGAGCGATAAAGCGTTGTGGGAGTTCCCTCTCCCCTTGGGAGAGGGGTAGGGTGAGGGGATGCTGACGATATCAGCGAGCTTATTAAAGAATATCGCCGCGCATTTGGAAAACGCATACCCCGAAGAAGGTGCGGGCTTTCTGCTCGGCGCGGATGGCGAGGTGCGCGAAATTTTGCCCCTGCCCAACGCGCGCGAAGACGAGGCGCGGCATAACCGTTATTTGATCACGCCCGAAGATTATTTGAAAGCAGAGATGAAGGCGGCAGAGTTGGGTGTCGAGTTGATCGGCGTGTTTCATTCGCATCCCGATTGCCCGAATATCCCTTCGGAGTTCGACCGCGAGTGGGCGCAGCCGTTTTTCTCGTACCTCATCTCGCGCGTGGATCAAGGAACGGCGGTCAGTCACCGTTCGTGGCGGCTGGCGGAAGACCGCTCGAAGTACGAAGAAGAAGAAATCGAAATCGTGTAGGGGCGACCCGCCAGGGTTCATCGAGATCCCCGGCTTTTGACGGGCAGGTCGCCATTATAAATCGTATAAAGGAGTTTAATATGGATATCGTCAAGGAAGACCAGGTATTAGATTGCAGCGATCTGCTTTGCCCCGTGCCAATCGTGAACACATCGAAAGCGATGAAGGAATTGCAGGTGGGGCAGGTGTTGAAGGTGATTGCCACCGACGCAGGCTTCCCGCCGGATGTCGAGGCGTGGAGTCGTCAGACCGGAAACGACCTGCTTCATTCCATCACGGAAGACGGCAGGTTCGTCGTCTTTTTGAAAAAGAATTGATGGTTCAGGAGGAACTCCATGTCCAAGACCAACCCCAATGCCCCGAAGCGGCTCGCGCTGATCGCCAGCAAGGGAACGCTGGATTGGGCGTATCCGCCGTTTATTCTCGCCAGCGCGGCTGGCGCGATGGGATGGGAAGTGGGAATATTCTTTACATTTTACGGATTGACCCTGCTCAAACCCAAACTCACGGCAGCGGTGTCGCCACTGGGCAATCCCGCCATGCCGATGAAGATGCCCTTCGGCTCCGAGGGATTCCAGAATGTCAACTGGCCCATGCCGAATTTGTTGATGGCGAATGTCCCCGGCTTCGAGAGTCTGGCGACTGGCTTGATGAAGCAGACTTTCAAGAACAAGGGAGTGGCTTCCATCGAGGAACTGCGCCAGATGTGCGTCGAAATGGACGCGCGCCTGATCGGCTGCCAGATGACGATGGACGTGTTCGGCTTCAAGCGCGAAGACTTCATCAAGGAAGCCGAGATCGGCGGCGCGGCAACCTTCCTTGAATTTGCCGCCGATGCCGATGTACAATTGTTTATATAACATTTTTCGTCATTGCGAGGGCGCTTTTGCTCTTCGCACGAAGCAATCCCAACTGTGATTATGAGATTGCCTTGCCGCCAAAAGGCAAGTGCGGCGGCTCGCAATGACGAGTAAGTGAAAATATCAAAACGAGAGAGAAACTAGAATCCATGACAACATTGAGAATTCCGACCCCATTGCGCGCCTACACCGATGGACGATCCGAAGCGACCGTGAGCGGCGCGAACATCGCCGAAGCGCTCGCCGACCTGACCGCGCAATACCCTGCCATCAAACCGCATCTCTTCAACGAAGGCGGCGGCTTGCGCCCGTTCGTCAATCTGTTCGTCGGCGCGCACAACATCAAAGACCTGCAGGGTGTGAACACACCCATCCAGGACGGGGATAAAGTGATGTTGATTCCGTCCATTGCGGGCGGTTCATGTCATTGCGAGCGGCGTCTGGGCACCGCGAAGCAATCTCCGGTTGTAATGAGATTGCTTCGTCGCTCACGTTGTTCGCTCCTCGCAATGACATGAAATGAGTAGAGGTATATCCATGCTTCCAGAATTAAATCACGAAGAAATCCTGCGCTACTCGCGGCACTTGCTCATCCCCGAAGTGGGCTTGGAAGGTCAGCGCAAACTCAAGAACTCATCCGCGTTGATCGTCGGCACCGGCGGACTTGGCTCGCCCGTGTCGTTGTATCTGGCTGCAGCGGGGGTGGGGCGCATCGGTCTTGTGGACTATGACGTGGTGGATTCGTCGAATTTGCAGCGTCAGGTCATTCACGGGACTTCGAGCATCGGCAAATTGAAAGTGGAAAGCGCGCGCGAGAAATTGCTGGATTTGAATCCCGATATTCAAGTGGATGTGTACGACGAGCCGTACACATCCGAAAATGCGCTTCGCATCGCGCGGGACTTTGACATTATCCTCGACGGAACCGACAACTTCCCGACGCGTTATCTCACCAACGATGTAGCGGTCTTTCTCGGCAAACCGAATGTGTACGCCTCCATCTTCCGCTTTGACGGGCAGGTAAGCGTGTTTTACGCCAAAGAGGGACCGTGTTACCGCTGTCTCTTCCCCGAACCGCCCCCGCCGGGACTGGTCCCTTCGTGCGCGGAAGGCGGCGTTTTGGGCGTCCTGCCCGGCACGATTGGCACACTTCAAGCCACCGAGGCGTTGAAAGTCCTGCTGGGGATTGGCGAGCCGTTGATCGGGAAACTCCTGCTCTACAACGCGCTCGATATGTCTTTTGACTTCGTGCAGTTGAAAAAGAATCCCAAATGCCGCGTGTGCGGACCGAACGCCGACATCAAGGAGTTGATAGATTACGAGGAATTTTGCGGCGTGCCGGGGCATGACCATGGCGAGGAAGGCTCCGCAGGCGAAGGCTTGGACGTCACCGCCTCCGAACTCGCTGAGCGCATCAAGGGAGATCAACTTAAACTGCTGGATGTGCGCGAGCCGCACGAGTTGGAGATCTCCGCTTTGCCGAACGCGGTCAATATTCCGCTCGGTCAACTGGCGAGTCGCCTTTCCGAGTTGAACTCCGCTGACGACATGGTCGTCTTTTGCAAAGGCGGCACCCGCTCCGCGCGCGCTCTCGAACTGCTTGCCAGCGCCGGGTTCAAAAAGGTCAAGAACCTGAAAGGCGGAATCAACGCCTGGGCAAGGGAAGTGGATACAAGTTTGCCGATCTATTGATATGTCATTGCGACACGCGAAGCGGGGAAGCAATCTCCCCTCCGCGTTTTTTCTCTGCCACGCTTCACAGGACAAGCCCGCTGTTCGGGAGTTGTATCAACGCCTCAAAGCAGAAGACCGAATCGTCAATATGCAGTCCATGTTGACTATGAAGGGGAGCAGGTGGCAACTTTTTATCTTGACCTATTTCCAGTTCGACAAGTTGTCGTGGAGATCAAGGCATTCAGCCATCAACTCACGAACGATGAACTGGCGCAGGTTATCAATTATTTGAAAGCCACGGATGCGCCGGTGGGTTTGCTTTTCAATTTTGGGCGTTGCAGGCTGGAATATCGCCGCGTTTTTCCTGCAAAGGATATGAAGCCTGTTCAGCGCCTTGGGCGGGATGATATTGATAAAACCAGCCGCGAATAAAAGCCACAAATGAACTTGGCGTGTTCATTCGTGAAAAATTCGTGGACGGTTCTTAAACAAAAACAGGTGACAGCCCCATCCAACGTGACTGTCACCTGTAACTTTTAAACCTTCAACCTTCAACCTTCAACCTTCAACCTGCAACCGCCCTTAAGAAAGTATCACCTGCCCGCAATACTCGCACTTATCCATGCCCAATTCCAGCGTGCCGCCGCAGTTGGGGCATTGGAAGGTCTCGACCTTGACCTGGAAGCCCGCTTCCTTGAAAGCAGCTTCGTTCTCGGCGAGGTCTCCCCGCAGGCGTTTGAGGCGCGCAAGGTAGGCGTCGCTGCTCATTTCACCGGCTTTGCGCAGGCGTTCCACGTCCGCGATGTGTTCCTTCAACATGCGGCGTTCGGCGGCGAGGCTTTCGCGGCTCTTGTCCTTGAACGAAACCTTCATCTCCGGCTTTGGCGGGATGGTGGAAAGGATGCCCGCGATGATGAGGATGACCGCCGAGATGATCAAGCCGACAATCAATGGCGTGTAGCGGAAGCCGGGGATCGAACTGAAATTGACCTTGTTGACCTGCACTTCGTTATAGTCCGCGATGACCACGTAACGGTCGTTCCCCAGTTTGCCGATGTCGATGCGGGTGATGCCGCTCGAATGCGTGGGCAGATTGTTGCGGCTCCCCGAGTGGGTGAAGATGGCGACACTGCCCGCATCGTCGCCGATGACCGCTTCCTGTCTGCCGTCTTCGTCAATATCCAAGCCGGAGATTTCGGTCACTTTATCGGATAAAGAGCCGCTCCAAATTTGCCTGGCGCTACTCCCATCGAAGGAGAAGGCCCACACGCCGCCGTCTTTTCCGCCCGCCACGATCTCGCGCGAAGATGGGTCGCCATCCAATTCCACCTCTCGCACTTCGCTGACAGCCTGCCCAAGTGATTTCTCGAAAAGGATGCTTCCATCCACTGCGCTGTAGATTTTGAACGCCCCGTATTCGCCGCCGGTGATGATCTCGCTGTTCCCGTCCGCGTTCAGGTCAAAGGCTCTCATGCGGCGCAATTGTTCCTGGCTTGTCCGCCAGACGGGCGCGCCCTGCGGGTCGAAGACGGCAATCGAACCGTCGTTGGATGCGATTACGACGTGGATCTGTCCGCCGATGCGGGCATCGTCCATGCCGCGGATTTCGCTGGAGCCGACGCCTCCGCTCCACTGCGAGTTGCCATCCAAGCCCAAAGCGAGGACTCCGCCGGAGTTATCGCCGAGCACGATCTGAGGTCCGGTGGCGAAGCGGATGACCGCCACGCGCGAAGGGAATCCAATGTTCAGGTTTTGCGCCAGCGTGGTCGCATTCCCCTTTGAGATGACATCCACCGACATGCCCGTGCCGACGTAATAAACGACAACGTCTTCCACGCCGTCGCCGTTCACATCGCCGAGTGTGGTTTTGGGGGAGGAGTAATTCCGGCTCCACAGGATGGTTCCATTTCCGTCGTAAACGGAAACGTTGTTGTTGTTCTGGATGAAGAGTTCATCCTGACCGTCGCCGGTCAGGTCAATGACCTTCATGCTTTCGGCAGTCGAGTAGGGTTGTGTCCACGCGGTGGTGCTGCCGAACTTTTCGGCAGTGACCGACCCGCTGAAGGCGAACACGCCCGCCACGATCATGACGAGACAGGAAAGGACGAACGCGACGATAAATGGAACGATTTTGCGATTCATTTAAGCAGCCTTTCGTTGCAGAAGGGAATATGCGGATTTAAGGAAGTTGAGGATGTGTTCGTGTTCCACTTCCTCGAACGGGGATTTTGCCACAATGTTGATAATGCCGCCTTCGGTATTCAACTCGGCGACGGTGTATTTGCCGACGTTTTGCCCGCGGTTGAAACTGGCGCTTGGTTTGACTTCATAGACCTGCGGGTTGACGACGATGCGGACCTTCAACTCCTGTTCGGAACCTTTGAATTTCTCTGGTTTCATCTTCATCTTGCCGCTGATGCTGCTGCGCTTCCAGTAGGATTTGCGGTTCTTGGTCTTTTGCACAGCGGAGACGCGCAGGACGTTGCCGTCATAGAGTTTTGCTTTCAGTGAAAGCCACTCATCGCGGAAATGCTGGGTAACACGGTCTCGTGTGTCTTTTGTCTCGCGCGCTACTTTGGTTTGAAGCATCGAACCTGTCAGGTCGAGATGACCAAGGTATGTGGAGCCAGGCTTGAGGTCGTCGCGAAGCGTGTGCAGGATATCTTTGATCCCCGAATAGCGCGGCGAGAAGTCATGCGAGTCGCTCTTCCGCAGACTGCGCGCCATGATGAATGCCGCCAGCCAAAGGGCAAACGCGCCCGCCGAAAAGACCAGCGAGAAATATCCGAACGCGAAAAGCAGGGCGTCAACCGCCACCAGTCCCACGCCGATGAAGAAGATGATCATCGGAATCCAGCGCCATTTGTCGCCTGCCGATTCGGTCCGCTGGACTTCGGCGACGAACTTATCCATGCCGAGCATGATCGAGTCGGGTTTATCCGCAATGGAAACGTAAACGGGTGTGTAATCTTTTTTCCCCGCTGTGCTGGGGGGCGGCGCTTTTTTACGCGCCGTGTTCAACAGATAAAAGAACAGCAGAACGATAACGACTAGAATTCCGCAAAAAACGAACATGCTCTCCTCCGCGTGCCTTATAATTCCTGCGATGCCTACGATTCTCTATACAGCCTTCGATATTGTACCAAGCCCCAAGGGGGCGTCCACGCATATTTTGCACAATCTTCGCGGACTGATCAATGGCGGCTATGACGCCCATCTTATCACGCCCAACGACGGTCTGCTCCCCCCCGAAGATACTATCGAGGGCGCGCGCGTCACGCGCATCCCGCAGGACCTGACTCGGAACTTCCTCGCCCGCGCCGTGCATTTCGGTAAATCCGTGCTGGCGCATCTCGCGCTTCATCCCGATTACGACGTCGTCCACTATCGCAGCATTTGGGACGGATTTCACGCCGCGCAAAACAAAAGGAAGTTCGGTTACAAAACGCTTTTCGAGGTCAATGGACTACCCTCGATAGAACTCAAATATCATTACCCCGGACTGGATTTGGAGTTGCTCGCCAAGATCAAGGAACAGGAACTTGCGACTCTTCATTTGAGCGACGCAATCATCTGCCCTTCGCGTGTGACTCGTGATTACATCGCCTCGCTCGGACTTAACCGGAAGCTGGTCACTGTCATCCCGAACGGAGTCAGCCCTTCGGATTTTTCCGCCTCGCCGTTGCCCAGCCGAAACGGGCGCGAACCAGTCCTGCTTTACATTGGAACGCTTGCCGATTGGCAAGGCTTGGACGTCCTCATTAAAGCCCTGCCGAAAATTTTGGAACAACAGCTCGTCCGTCTCCACATCATCGGACGAGGACGTTCCCGCCAGCGCAAGATGTTGGCAAAGCAAATTCGAAAACTTGATTTGGAAGAGCATGTGATCGTTCAACCCGCCGTGCCGCATCACGAGATTCCAGCCCTCATCGCCGGCGCGGATATTTGCGTCGCTCCGCTTGGGTTGAACGACCGCAACGTTACACAGGGAGCGTGCCCCATCAAAGTGCTGGAATACATGGCGGCGGGGCGCCCGCTGCTGGCATCGAACATGCCCATCGTCCGCGAACTTGTCCGTGAGGATGTGGATGGTCTGCTGTTCTCCCCGAACGACCCGGATGATCTGGCGCGTCAGGCATTGACTCTGCTGCGTGATTTTGAATTATCCAAACGATTGGCAGAGTCTGCTTCCGAGCGCGCGTTGACGAAATTTACCTGGCACGAGTCGCAGAAAAAGTTGGGGAAGGTGTACGAGAAACTCGTGCGTGATACGTGAAAGGAGAATTCCATGGCTCGTTTCATCCCTGCGGCGGAACGCCTCACCCGCGCGAGAAAACTGATTCAACAAGCCCGAGCCTTTCCCGTCCCTGAAAGCGGACTGGGAAAGCATGATCTGTCTTATGTGGCGGGGGTGAAAGACCTTCTGCGGCAGGCGCGCGATTTGGTTAAGTTCATTTCGATGCGACCCGGCGTGACTGTCGAAATGAAGGAAGAAGTGGGGAAGGTGATGGCAGAGACCGAAGAGGCGGAGCGGGAAATTTTCGCGTAACAGGGGTATATTAGGGCGTGCTCGTCGCGATCTCGCCCACGATGATGTTGACGGTGAGCGTATTTCCAAAAAAGACTCCGTACTCATCTGTCATGCGCCATGAACTTTGAACCAACCCATTAACTCCGCTTGGCACGACCAACTCAACCGATAATGTACGGATCGCGCCGGTGGGCACGGCTTCCGTCAATGTGACGGGGTTTCCGCGCATCCTGTCGCCGCCGTAGTGCCGGAAGGTAAAGCCGGCTCTCCAGGCGCAACCGCCAATGTTTTGCACTTCCCAGGTCTTGGTGAAGACTTCACCCGCTTTCATCTGTGTTTCGTCGGGGATGGTCACGTCTGCGCGGTAGAGCAGGTTGTAGCACGGGTTGGTCGTTGGAGAAGGCTCGAGGGTTTCGATCAGCGCCGCAGGCGTGATGGTGGAGTCAACTCTCGGCGTGAAGGAAGGCGTGGAGATGGCTGTCAGGGTTTCGGTCAGGGAGGAGGCGAAGGTTGCCACCGCTTCGGTATGGATCGCGTCCACATCGAGGCTGTTCGTCTGGTCCGGCTCTTTTGTCCCGCATGAAAAAATGAGCAAACCCAGCGCCAGCAGGATTGACATGGAAAGAATTCTCGTTTTCATGGATTGAAGTATACAACATCCAACCTTGAAACGTTTTCATGATTTAGTGTACAATTGTTCTAAAAATAAACTTTAAAAAGGAGAAGAATGAACGCAATCGAAATCCAAAATTTGAAGCGCGTGTATCGCGCTCAGATTGGCGTCGTCAACCGCAAGATCAAGGAGGTGGTGGCAGTCGAGGATATTTCCTTTGACGTGGAGGCGGGCGAGTTGTTTGGCTTGCTTGGACCGAACGGCGCGGGAAAGACGACTACCGTAAAAATGCTTGCCACGCTGTTGATACCCACCGGTGGGACGGCGCGCGTGGCTGGATTCGACGTGGTGAAGCATGCGAACGAAGTGCGTCAGCGGATCGGATTTATCTTCGGCGGCGAACGCGGTTTGTACTGGCGGCTTTCCGGCGACGATAACCTGCGTTATTTTGCCAGTCTTTACGGCGTTGACCCCGCCGTTTCCAAAAAACGCATCCCGTATTTGTTGGAGATGGTCGGCTTGCAGGGACGCGGCAACGAGCGGGTGGGCGGCTACTCGCGTGGCATGAAACAGCGCCTGCATGTGGCGCGGACGCTTCTTCACGACCCTGATATTCTTTTTTTGGACGAGCCGACGATTGGACTCGACCCGGTCGGCGCGCGAGAGTTTCGTCAGGTGATCCTGAATTTGCAGTCGCAGAAAAAGACCATCCTTTTGACCACGCATTACATGTTCGAGGCGGACGCGCTTTCGGATCGCATCGCCATCATCAACAAGGGGAAGGTCATTGCGTTGGATACGCCCGGCGGGTTGAAGAAGCATGTCAGCGACCTTTCGATTGTGGAATTGGAAACGTTCGGCGTGCCTGAAAATGTGCTGGATAACCTGCGCGCCCTGCCGTTCATTGATTCGCTTTCGGTGGAAGATCATGAACAGAAGCAATTGCTCATGCTGCAAACAGCGCGCGGCGCGGAAGCAGTGCCGGATGTGATGTCCGCGCTGCAAGGCTTGCGCGTGGGGCGCGTCGTCGTCCGCGAGCCGACGCTGGAGGATGCGTACGTTCGCCTGGTTGGGAGCGCGGCATGAATTACATGAACCTCTTTCGTTACTGGCGCACCGTGTTGACGGTGGCGGAGATGTCCATTCGCCAGCAGTTGAACGACGGCTTCATCCTGTTTGCCATTGTTTTTCAGCCGATGATTATTGCCGTCCTGGGCTTGTTCATCCTGCGCGATAAAGGCTCGGACTATGCCATGTTCGTGGTGGTGGGAAGCGGGTTGACGGGTTTGTGGAGCAGCCTGCTGTTCGTGTCGGGCAACAGCATCAACGTGGAACGCTGGATCGGCACGCTCGAGTCTCTGGTGGGCATGCCTACGCCGTTCGATGTGATCGTGTTCGGGAAGAATCTCGCCAATGTGTTCCAGTCCCTGCTTTCGATGGTGGTTTCCTATATTTTGGCGGCGTATCTTTTCGGGTACACCCTGTCATTGACCCAGCCGTTTTTGTTCGTTGCGACGCTGTTCTTGAGCATGTTCGCGTTCATCTGCTTCGGTCTGACGATTGCGCCGATCTTCGTCATGTATCGCAGCGTTCAGCAGTGGCAGAACGCGATGGAATTCCCCGTTTATATCCTGTGCGGGTTTCTCTTCCCGATTGCCCTGCTTCCCGGCTGGACGACGCCCGTCAGTTATCTCCTGCCGCCGTATTGGGCGGCGCTTGCCCTGCATGGGACGTCCACCGCGATGATGCCATTCGAGCAGATTGCCTTCTGCTGGGGCATGATGATCCTCTTCAGCATCGTGGACCTGGTGATTGCCAGCCAATTGTTCAGGGTCATGTTGTACAAGGCGCGTGTGGACGCCACATTGGACGTGGATTGACATGAATACGATTTCCAAAAACCTTCAATTGTTCTGGCAGGGAACCCTGCTTTCCTACAAGGCGCTCTTTGCCTGGCTGCGACCCGTCACATACATGGCGTCGAAAGTGCTGATGCCCCTTGCGCAGATGTTCTTCTTCGCTTTTCTCGGCTCCTTCGCCTCGGACGGTAAGAATGTGGATTTTTATGTTATCGGTAACGCCATCCAAATCACGGCGGTGAGCGGGATATTCGGCGTCACCATGAGCGTGGGCGGCGACCGCGACGCGGGAACATTGCCCTATCTCTTCGGGACGCCCTCCAACCGCTTCATGATCTTCTTCGGGCGCGCCTTCATGCACATCATTGACGGCGCCATCGGCGTTGTCATTGCGCTGACGTGGGGCGTCCTGCTGATGGGACTCGACCTTTCTCAAACCAACCTGCCTGCTTTGGGCGTTACAATCCTGATCACTACCTTCTCCACCTGCGGGCTTGGTTTGCTCATGGGTTGTTTGAGCCTCATCACGGCGAATGTGATGTTCGTGAATAACTTTGTGTATTTCTCCCTGCTGGTCTTCTCCGGCGCGAATGTGCCGATTGCCTCCCTGCCCGCGTGGATGCAGGCGGTCTCCAACGCCCTGCCCCTCACGCGCGGGATCGCCTCCGCCCGCGCCCTGGCTGCCGGCGCGACCTTGGGCGACGTGACGCCGCTGCTGGTCAGCGAGATCGGTATCGGATTGTTATACGGGTTTCTGGGGTACGTCCTCTTTGCCTGGTTTGAGATTCAAGCCAAGAGACGCGGGACACTGGAAACGGTGTAGAAAAGAAGCGGGTCGCGCCTCAAACGCGACCCGTCATTTTTTATTCCTTCGTCAGCCATTCCTTCGCCTTGAGTTCGTCGTCGAAATACATCAGCGGCTGCCCGGTGATTCTGGATAGCAGATCGCCAAGCGCGCGCTTGATGCCGGATACGCCAAGCACAGCCGTCTTGCGGACGTGGGATTTTGTCGCGCTCGACGACTCGTTTAGCACAGGCATCAGGTTCATGGTGATTTCGGTGTTGGTGAAATTTGACATCACCAGCGTGGAGTTTTCGGGCTGACTCAACACAATGGCTTGAACTTCCTTCAACTCCTCCATAACCGCCTGCTCATTGTAGAAAAGGTTGGAGAAATCCTGATAAAAGATCTTTTTGCCGTTGTATTCGATCCACTTTGATTTCATATCAGCCTCGTTTTGCCTTTTGCTTCCCGACCCCGGTCTTTTTTAATCCCTCTGGCTTGCTTTGGCTCTCGGCGTACAGCGCGCTCCCGGTGGCGACTGCGCCCGCCAGTTCCCAAACTCCGACTCCCAGGAATTTTACCGGAGCAAAACCTAAAATAACAACCGTTGTAAAGACCAAAAACGTGACTGTGCGAAAGGGAACTGTCCAGCGGTAAAAGACCTTCACATCGTTCAGCGAGGCGAACACGTAGTAAATACCCATGTTGAAGGATGCCATTGAAGAGGCTGTCATAAAGACAATGGTGTAATCGCCCGCCGCGCGCTGGGCGCGCTCCACCACATCGAAGCCGAGAATGGATAAAAGAATTTCAGGGCGGATCAACCCCACAAGCCCAAGCAGGAAGGCGAGGATGCCGAAGATGAACATTGTCCAGCCGGATGCGTCGCGTATTTTCATCGATGTGGTCTCCTTTCCCGAATTATACCTGCAAACTCCGGGCATGATAAAATAACGCACTATGGCAAAGCATTTGGTGTTGGTGGCTGGAAATATTGGCGCAGGCAAGACCACATTGACCGAGCGCATCGGCGCGCGTTTCGGTTGGTGGACGGGTTACGAATCTGTTGCGGACAATCCATACCTATCCGATTTTTACGGGGACATGCGCGCATGGTCGTTTCACCTGCAAATTTTTTTCCTCGGTCATCGCGCAGACCAATACCTCGAAGCCGCCCGCGACGCGCGTTCCTCCATTTTAGATCGCAGCATCTACGAAGACGCCCACATCTTTGCCCGCGCCCTGCATCATCTGGGGAATTTGAACGAGCGCGATTACCTTGCCTATCGCAGACTGTTCGATCTGGTTGTGGAAAGTCTCCCGCGTCCCGACCTGTTGATCTATCTCAAAGCTCCTGTGAATGTTCTGATGGATCGCATTCGCCGCCGCGCGCGGAATATGGAAACCGGCATCACGCCGGAATATTTATCCCTGCTCGATACTTTCTATGATGAATGGCTCGGCTCCTTCGACCTTTGCCCTGTCCTGACGATCCAGACCAATGACCTCGATTATGCCAACCAGCCCAGCCATTTGGAGCTGGTCACCAGGCGTATTCAAGATAAACTGGCTGGAAAAGAACTGATGGACTTGACTAAAAAGTGACCCGCTAAATGACCGTTAACCTGCTTTCCCGGATTCCCCTGTTTGCCGACCTGCCCCTGCAAGAACTGGACAGGTTGGTATCGGCGTTGGACGTATGCGAGTTAAAAGATCGCGAAATCCTCTTTCGTGAAGGCGACCCCGGCGAACACTTTTATGTCGTGGTTGACGGTGTGCTGGAAGTGCTTATGGCGGAGGATACCACGGATGAATTGCTGCTCAACGTTTTGCATCAGGGCGAATATTTTGGCGAAATGAGCCTTATTGCCCCGGATGGGCAGCGCACTGCAACCGTGCGCTCGCGCGGCAAGTCTGTGCTGCTCTCGATGAGTCGCGCGCAATTCCTCAACCTGACAAAACAACATCCCGAACTGGCTGTCTCGATGGTGCGGGTTCTAAGCCAACGCCTGGATGCGACGAACACCGCCACCTTCCGCGACCTGACAGAGAAAAATCGTCAACTGCAACGCGCCTACGACGAACTCAAGGCGGCGCAGGCGCAGTTGATCGAAAAGGAACGCCTCGAACACGAACTTCAGCTTGCCGCCGACATCCAATTAAGTATCCTGCCCGACGACCTGCCCGATTTCGACGAATTCGGTTTCGGCGCGCGCATCCTGCCCGCCCGTCAGGTGGGAGGCGATCTGTATGATGTCTTCCCTCTCAAAGATAACCGTGTCGGCGTTTTGATCGGCGATGTTGCGGATAAAGGCGTGCCATCGGCGCTGTTCATGGCGCGCGCGCACGCCCTCATCATGGCGGAGGCGGATATCGGCTTGACCGCCGGCGAAGTGTTAAGGCTTGTGAACATGCACATCACGCGCCTGCAAAAATCCACCCAATTTGTTACCGTGTTGTACGGGATTTTAGATCTGAAGACCCGCGAGTTTTCCTATGCGCGCGCGGGACATGAACCGCCCCTGCTTTTGCATATCGATGGAAGCGTCGAACGCATCCCCCACAACCCGGGCATGGCGCTGGGTCTGTGGGATGCGATCACGCTGGATGAGCAGACCATCCAACTTCTTCCCGGCGAAACGTTGCTTCTTTACACAGACGGCATGACGGATTGCCGCAACCCCAAAGGCGAGCCCTTTGGATTGGAACGGATCAAAGACGTATTGGGCGGCTTTGCGAACATGAACGCCCAGCAAGTCTGCGATAACCTCCTCGATACGCTGCAAAAATATCAGGATGGCTGCAAGCAGGATGATGATGTTACGCTGGTTGCAGTTGCAACCGCAAGCGGCGCATCCACGGCGCGAATAAAAAAAGACGAAGAGCAGTAACCTCCCAATCGGGAGGTTTGTTTATCTCAGCGCCTGTTCCAAATCTGCAAGCAGGTCGTCCGCGTTTTCGATGCCCACCGAAAGCCGCACGAGACCGGGATCAACCTCCAACGTGGAGCCTTGCGTGGAGAGATGTGTCATCGCCGCGGGGACTTCGATCAGTGACTCGACGCCGCCCAATGACTCAGCCAGTGTAAACAACTTCGTGGATTCGGCGACTTTGACCGCCGCCTCACGCCCGTCTTTCATGATGAAGGAGATCATTCCGCCGCCGTTCCCCATCTGCCGCCTCGCGATCTGGACCTGTGGATGGCTCTCGTGAAACGGGTAGATCAGCCGTTCGACCTTTTTCTGCTTCTCCAAAAATGCGACGATTTTTTCCGCGTTTTCAGCGTGACGATCCATGCGCACAGGCAGGGTCTTGATTCCGCGCAGGACGAGGAATGAGTCCATCGGTCCCTGCACGCCGCCGATGGCATTTTGCAGATAGGCGAGTTGTTCTCCGAGCGCTTTGTCTTTGCCGACAATCGCGCCGCCGACCACATCCGAATGCCCACCGAGATATTTTGTCATCGAGTGGACGACCAGGTCTGCGCCGAGTTCGAGCGGACGCTGAAGGTATGGTGTGGCGAAGGTGTTATCCACGACGAGGATGGGTTTGTTCGGGTGGCTCTTCACCACCTCCGCCACGGCGCGAATGTCCGATACTGCCAGCAGGGGATTGGTGGGCGTTTCCAGCCACACGATGCGGGTTTGCGGAGTCAAGGCTTCGACGAGGTTCTCAGGATCGGTCGTGTCGGCAAATGTAAAGTCCAGACCGAAGCGGCGCAGTACTTTATCAAAGAGACGGAACGTGCCGCCGTACACGTCATTGCCCGCGACGACATGATCGCCTTGCGCAAGCATCCGCAGCACGGTATCCGTTGCAGCCATGCCGGAGGCAAACGCCAACCCCCACTTTCCACTTTCCAACTCTGCAAGACAATCCTGCAACGCTTTTCGTGTCGGATTCAATGTGCGCGAATATTCGTAGCCCTGACGCGGCTTGCCGATGCCGTCCTGTTTGTACGTGGACGTGAGATAAACGGGCGTCATCACTGCGCCGTTGTTCGGGTCGGGTTCCTGTCCCGCATGGATGGCGAGAGTTTCAAATTTCATTTTTGCTCCTTTGGTGGATGTCATTGCGAGGCAGCATTCTTTTGCCGAAGCAATTTCATTTTACTGATAAATGTTCATTGTTCCATGTGTATTGCATTTGCCGCGCGGTCTTGACGGCGAGTTCCTTGCCTGCGAGTTTCGTGACGAGATGCAGCGCCATTTCGATTCCCGCCGAAATCCCCGCAGAGGTGACGATGCGCCCGTTGTCCACCCAGGGGACGTTTTCTTTTACGTCGAGCATTGGAAACATGGATCGCAAATCGGGAATGTCTTCCCAATGCGTTGTACAGGATTGGTCGCGCAAGATGCCTGCCTTTGCCAGTAGGAATGCGCCCGTACAGACCGAGGCGGTCAGGGTTGTGTTCGCCGAGGTCTTTGCGATCCATTCGATCACGTTTGGCTTTTCCAACTCGCGGATATGGACGCCGCCGGGGACGATCAACACGTCCATGTTGGGATGATTTTGGATGGTGTAATGCGGCTGGATATTAAAATTCGCCCGCGCAGAAACCACTCTTCCATTTTCAGCGACAAGGAAAACCTCGAAAAGTTTTGGATCACCCGGTTTGAGTTTTGCGTTCACCCGCGCGGCAGTGGTGAAGACTTCATAAGGTCCTGCAAAATCGAGCACTTCCACTTCATCGTAAATATAGATCCCAATGTTCATACGCATCCTTTAAATATTTCGTCGGATTATACCCTTCTCACTTCATGATTTTTCCATCACGCGCAACCCATACATCCGTGGCGAAGCGTACGATAAAACTGCGGTCGTGGACAATGGCAAGGATCGTCCCGTTGAAATTTCCAGCGCCTTGTCGGAGCGGGTTTGGTGGGTTGGGTCGTTGAGGTTATGGATACCAAGCACGGTGACTCCTAAACTTTAAACAAAAAAACCGGGGGCAAGCCCTCGGCTGATGAACACAGCAGGATTATCCGAAGTGCAAGTTTAGGAAATCTTCTCCATGTCAGTTCTCCTTTTCGACGGGCGCGATTGTATCACAATGGTGTAAACTTAAGAATTGTTTCGGCATCAATGGATTTATAAATTAGATATCTTGCAAAAGTCGTCTGTAGGTCAGGCTTTTAGCCTGACGCTCTTCTGAAAATTGATATACGGCGGGTTGAAAACCCGCCTTACAAATACTTATTGCAAGAGGTCTATTTATCGAGAGGCAACCATGACAAAGAAAATTCTGGCAGTGCTGGCACACCCCGATGACGAGTCCTTCGGCTTGGGCGGGACGCTGGCGTTGTATGCAAAGCGCGGTTATGAGACCTATTACGTCTGCGCCACGCGCGGCGAGGCTGGCACGGTGGACGAGGAGCATCTTAACGGTTTCAAGGACACGGCGGAACTTCGCACGCATGAGTTGATGAATGCGGCAAAACATCTGGGCTTGAAGGAGGTCTTCTTTTTGGGCTACCGCGATTCTGGCATGCCCGGCATGGAAGAGAACAACCACCCCGACGCGCAGATTCAGCATCCCATCGAGGAGGTGGCGGGCAAGGTTGTGAAATACATCCGCAGGTTGAAACCCGATATCGTCATTACGTTTGACCCGATTGGAGGATACAGACATCCCGACCATATCCACATCCACAAGGCGACGGTGTTCGCCTTTGCAAATGCGGATAACGCCTCTTTCTATCCCGAAGCGGGCGAGCCGTTCAAGCCGCAGGCGTTGTACTTTCAGGTCTTTCCGCGCTGGTTTTTGCGGGTGATGACGCGCGTCATGCCCATCTTCGGCAAAGACCCGGCGAAGTGGGGGCGCAATGGCGATATCAACTTGAAGGAACTCGCCGAAGTGGATTTCCCTGTGCATGTGCGATTGAATGTCCGCTCGGTGGATAAGGAGAAGCGGCTGGCGTCCGCTGCGCACACCTCACAAGGCGGGATCGGAATGCGGCGCGGACTGATGGGATTCATCACCAAAGTATTTGGCGAAAAAGAGGATTTCATGCGCGCCTATCCGCCTGTGGAAGACGGGTTCAAAATGAAGCGCGACTTGTTCGACGGATTTTAATTGCCCACCACTCATCAAGATTCTTTGGGTATCGCTGTGATTTTTGTACACGGACAACACGGATGGCACGGAAAGCCCTTTGATTACGCTCTTGTGTCCGTGTTTTTTGCGAAGTTTGCGTTCCCAAAAGGGTAATCAGAATAATTCCCAAAGCGCCTTCATAAATTGGCTCTTTGGTATTTGGTGGGGTTCCCTTTTTTTTTCACCACAGAGATCACGGAGTCCACAGAGAAAAACCTTTAAAAAATCTCCGTGCTCTCTGTGCGCTCTGTGGTAAATAGGGTATTACCCCACTTAATCCTGAAGAGCCCATAAATTCAGGGTGATATTCTCCATCTACTGGGTATAATTGTCTCGTCGTCATTGATATTGATGAAAGCAGAGGTCAAATGCCAGAACGACGAACCGCCCCGCGTAAGAAGGTTTCCTTTTACATGCGCGTCCTGAACGACGACACGCAGGAGATTCTTGGTCAGATGGTGGAGATCAGCATGGTCGGCTTGAGGCTGGAAACGGTGGAGCCTGTGCCGTTGCAAAAGGATTACTACCTGCGCCTCGAACTCACCCCCGACCTGGGAAGCATCCCCTATATCGTTTTTCTCGCCCGCTCGAAATGGATCAAACCGGACGATATTCAACCCAATTTGTATCAGGTGGGCTTTGAGTTTGTTGAAATTCTCCCGGAAGACAGGCAGGTCTTCCAACGCATTCTCGAAAAATACGCCGCCTGATTTGGCGGCGTATTTTTCTTATTTGGCTGGATAAACGCCGGTAACATAGTCCACCCTGAAAAGATTGCGGATGGTGGACACGTAGGCGATGCCGTTTTCCACATCCAATGCAATGGTTCGGATCCATGGTCCCAGATAAAAACTGGCAAGGGGCTCATTTGTATTCAGGTCAATGACCTGCATTCTGTTGTTGATAAAATTTCCAACCAGCAATACATTTCTTACAGGATCAACCGCCAGCGTGCGGTCTCCGAAACTTGCGGGAATCTTCCCCCTGAATTCGAGCGTTTCGGCGTCGTAGCGAAGGATCGCTCCATCCAGCGGCGAGGCGACCAAAACTTCGGAGGCGGCGGGTGAAAAAGCCATCCTATCTGTCCTCTGGCTGGTTTCCACCCGTTGAACCGTCTGATGCTTCTGTGTGTCCCATGCCACGAGATAGGTATCCTTGAACGAATTGAAATACATGCGCGGCTCATCGGGATGAAAGATTAGGAAAGCTGTTGGGATCACGGGCAGGGGAATGGTGGCAATGACCTCTCCGCTTTCCCGGTCGAACATGAAGAACGGCGTACCCGTTTTCCGGTCGGCTTCCGAGGCGACGACAATGCTGTCCGTATTGCGATCCCACGCAACCCAAACGTCGCCGGGGGATATGTCATTTACCGGAACAGACCGGAAGGATTCCAACGTGAACGCGTCGAGGTAAAGCAACTCGCCGGTTTCGGTTTTCAGCGCGTAAATTTCCTGCCGCTCCGGGTTGAATGCAAAACTTTGTGTCTTCCCGATTTCCGTGATCGACCTGATTGGCGGCTTGTCGAGTTGGTTTACGTCGAACGCCAGCAGGTATCTTGTCCCATGCCCGACAGCGTACAACATGCCCTGCTCCCGGTTCAGTTCGATCCAGTTGTATCCGCCCTGCGCGAACTTTTGCACGGACGGGCTGGCATGGAGTTTTTCGCCGAGGGTCAACACCCGCTGGCTGTTGAACGGAGTCAGCACAAAGACCCAATAAACGGACACAAGCAGGATGCCCGCAAGCCGCGTTGATTTGATCGGATACCCGCCCCTGATTTTTTTCGTCAGCCAAAAGATATACGCCTGCGGCAGCAACGCCTCCACCCACCCGACGCCTGCCATGCAGATCACATCCATCAGCCGCCCCGACAGTTTTTTGAGCAGGCTCTCAGGCAGGCTGTTCGCCGCCAGAATGATCGTCGCAATGAAAGCGCGGGCGAATGCGTTTGGCGTTAAAAGTAAAAAATCGAACGAAAGGTAGATGACTAAAAACGCGCCGGACAGAAAAAGGACATATCTCAAAACCGCGTTTGAGACGATCTTTTGGCTCAACCAATATCCGATCCCCAAACCAAGCACGCAAGCCAGATAAAGCAGGAACCTTGTGGAAAACGTCCCCGCCGTGTACACGACGAAATCAATCGCTTCGCCCAGCCCGAATTGATCGTCAATAAAAATAATAACTTTATCCCGCATCAGGTAGAGAGCCAATGCAAGCAATGGCGGGCGGATCGCCGCCCAAAGAATCAAACCCGTTTTTTTCATGAACTATTCCGAGACGAGATCGGGTTTTTGTTTGTGCCACTCGACGGCTTGTTGATAGGCATACCCCGCGCGCAGCGCTCCCGACTCGTTCCACGCGCGCGAAACGATTTGCAACCCAATGGGAAGCCCCTCGCTGCTAAACCCGCACGGGACAGAAAGCGCGGGCAGTCCGGTCAGGTTGAAGGGCGCGGTGAAGCGGGTCAACTGGCGGGCGCGTTCGACGGCGTTTTCCCCTTCCAAGACCGGCGCGGTGATGGGCGTGCTGGGAAGCAGGAGTACGTCATAGTCGTCGAACAATAATTCGCATCTCCGCCGGATTTCAGCCTGCGCGCGCCTCGCAAGCGCATACTCGCTGGAAGTGAATCCCGCTCCCGTTTCCAGCCGCTGGCGCACGTCCTCGCCGAACCAATCGGGATGTTCCTTCAGCCGCTCCCGGTGGAAGGCGGCTCCATCTGCCTGGGTCATGATGGCGTTGGCAATGGCGGCTTCCTTGAGAAAATCCACGTTGATTTCCTCGATGACCGCGCCCTGCTCTTCCAACACCTTTGCCGCCGCGCGGACGGCTTGTAAAACTTCGGGGTCTGCCGCTTCTTCGATGAAATGCCCGATTGCCAGGGCGAATTTCCGTTCGCGGATTGGATCGCGCAAATGACTGGAGTAATCGCCGGGCAGTGTTTTGACGGAAGCGGGGTCGAGTTCGTCATATCCGCCCATCACTTGAAGCATCAAAGCCGCGTCTTCCACTTTGCGCGTAATCGGTCCGGCATGGTCGAGGTTCCAGGAAAGCGGCAGGATGCCCCGCAAACTGACGCGCCCATAAGTTGGCTTGAGTCCCACCACGCCGCACAGGGAAGCCGGGATGCGGATCGAGCCGCCGGTGTCGGTGCCAAGCGCGGCAAGCGCCATGCCTGTTGCCACTGCCACGGCGCTTCCGCCGGAGGAACCGCCGGGCGTGCGGGCGATGTCCCAGGGATTTCTGCATGCGCCAAAATGTGGATTATTGTTTGTCACACCGAGAGCGATTTCGTGGGTGTTCGTTTTGCCAATGATGAATGCTCCCGCCTTTTTTATCTTTTGGACGACGACGGCATCTTCTTCCGGCACGCGATCTGCAAAGAATTTCGAGCCGCCTGTCGTGCGGATGCCTTTTGTGTCGTACAAATCTTTTACTGCCACGGGAAGCCCGAACAAGGGCATGCTTCCGTTGCCGGGTAGTTCTGCTGCTTCCGGCGGGATCACGGTGATGAACGCATTAAGCGTCGGGTTGAGACGCTCGATTTGACGGTAACAGGCTGCGGCGAGGTCTGAGGCGTCCATCTGTTTGCTTTTGATCAGGTTGCGTTGATCGGAGAGGGATAAGGCGTCAAAGTCCATATTTTAATTATACGCAATCGGAATGTTTTCCCCATAGCCTATCTGTACTGAAAAAGTAGGTCACGCGCGGGGCGTGACCTACAATCTTGTCTGGAGGTCTGCATCCGTTAGAAGAGACCGACCACTTTGCCTGTCTTCAGATCCAGGTCCACGTCGTAGAAGACGGGGCGGGTTGGCAGACCGGGCATGGTGCGCATTTCGCCGAGCAATGGGTAAAGGAAACCGGCTCCGGCGGAGGCGCGAATCTCGCGCACGGTGACACGGAAGCCCGTGGGCGCGCCCTTGACCGCCGCATTGTCGGTGAAGGAGAGATGAGTCTTCGCCATACAGATCGGGAGATTGTCGAACCCAAGGCGGGTGTAGCGCTCGATCTGTTCCTCGGCTTCGGGGGTGTAGTCCACGCCGTCGGTGCGATAAATTTCGCGGGCGATGGTCTCGATCTTTTCTTTGATGCCGGTTGATTCGAGATCATACAGGAACTCGAAGTTGCTGGGTTTTTCCGCGGCTTTGACTACAGCTTCCGCCAGCGCTTTCGCGCCTTTGCCGCCGTCTGCCCAGTGGGTGGAGACGACCGCATCCATGGCGCCCATCTTGAGCGATGCTTCGCGGACGAGTTCCACTTCGGCGGGGGTGTCGGTTGCAAACGAATTGACTGCCACGACTACGTTCACGCCGAATTTGAGCGCGTTTTGAATGTGGCGTTCGAGGTTGGGCAGACCGGCGCGGAGCAGGTCGAGGTTTTCGTCGGTATATTCAGGCGCGAGAGGTTTGCCAGCCACCACTTTGGGTCCGCCGCCGTGCATCTTGAGAGCGCGGATGGTGGCGACCAGCACAACGACCTGCGGGATCAAGCCTGAATAGCGGCATTTGATGTTGAAGAATTTTTCCATGCCGATGTCCGCGCCAAAGCCGGATTCGGTGACGACGAAGCCGTTCTTGCCGACGAGTTTGAGGGCGATCTTGTCCGCGATGATGGAACTGTTGCCGTGCGCGATGTTGGCGAAGGGTCCCGCATGGACCATCGCGGGGGTGCCTTCCAGCGTTTGCATCAGGTTGGGCTTGATGGCGTCCTTCATCAGCACGGTCACCGCGCCAGCCACGCCGAGATCTTCCGCAGTGACGGCTTCGCCGCGTTTGTTCGTGGCTACAACCATCCTGCCGAAACGGTCTCGCATGTCTTCCAGCGAAGAGGTCAACGCCAGGATCGCCATGATCTCGGAAGCGACGGTGATGTCGTACCCGGAGCGATGATCGTGCCCCGCTTCATCCTTGCCCAGACCAACCTGGATTTCGCGCAGGAAGCGGTCGTTGACGTCTATGACGCGCCGCCAGGTGATGGTGGACTCGTCGATGTCCAACCGCGCGAAGCGGCTGCGTTCTTCGGGGGTCAGGTCGTTGGGATTGGTTTTGGTGATGCCGAGTTTTTTCAAACGTCTCAGCATGGTGGGGGAGAACTTGCGATTGCCTTTTTTATCCACCGGGCAGAGCGCGTTGAACAATTTTTCGTCGTCCTGGTTCTTTTCGTGCATAACGCGCACATCCAGCGCTGCCGCCACGAGGTTATGAGCGGCGGTGATGGCGTGGATGTCGCCGGTCAGGTGCAGGTTGAAATCTTCCATCGGGATGATCTGCGAATACCCGCCGCCTGCCGCGCCGCCCTTGATGCCGAAGGTCGGTCCCTGCGAAGGCTGGCGGATGGCGGCAATGACCTTTTTGCCCAAATGCGCGCCAAGCGCCTGCGCAAGACCGACCGTGGTGGTGGTCTTCCCTTCGCCGAGCGGCGTGGGCGTGATGGCGGTCACGTCGACATATTTGCCGTTCGGCTTGTTTTTCATGCGTTCCAAGATCTCAAGTTTGATCTTGGCTTTGTAAGGTCCAAACAACTCCAGTTCGTTTTCACGCACCCCGAGTTCTTCGGCGATCTGTAAAACCGGTTTGAGTTTTGCGGCTTGCGCGATCTCGATATCGGATGGCACTGGGCGCAGGAGTTTGAGTTTGGTCGGTTGAAAAGCCGCCTTTACGAAAGCGGTTTTCTTTACGGTCTTTTTTACCGCCGCCTTCTTGACCGTTGCCTTTTTGACTGCGGCCTTCTTGGCGACGATCTTCCTCGCTTTCGCCTTTGCCCTTGTAACCTTCTTCTTGGGTTTCGCTTTGGTTGCCATTGGGTCTCCTTGAAATTATATATAATCCCGGACTTTCCTATTATCTTAATAATTCACAAAAAAATCAAGAGTGTTTCGTCATATTTTTGTCATGTCAGACGGTCAAAAGCGTCCCCATGTTCTCCCCGCTCAAGGCGCGCGACAGGGAACCCGGCTTCTCCGCCGAGAAAATTTGAACCGTGAGGCTTCTATTTTTTTGGATCAACGCAAGCATCTCCTCGACTTTTGCCTTCATCCCGCCGGTGACGTCGGTGCTTGTCGAGCCTCCAATTCCCGCTCGCATCTTTTCATACGCCGGAAGTTGAATCTGCTTTACAAGCCTTTTCCTCGCCGGGAAATCCTCCCACACCCCTGCCTCCATCCCGGCGAGTAGAATCCGCGCAGGAGCAAACTCTTCGACGAGAAACGCGAACACATCCTCCGTGGAAAGAATCGTCCCGCCGAGCGTTTCATCGAAAGCCACATCGCCGTAAACGACAGGCAGAAGGTGGACGCCCAGCGCCTTGCGCATCGTCTCGACATTGTGGCGGACGACTTTGCGGTTGTCCGAGATCATCGAAGCGGAAGGGGGGAATGAAACGGCTGGCACGCCCGCCTTAACCAACGACTCCATGACAAATCGATTCAACTCCGCCGCCTGAAACCGGACTTCTGAAAATCCAACCCATTGCTCGTGGGTTTGCACGCCGTTCCGTGTGCCATACTTCTTGGCAGCGACGTGCCCGAACGAGCCGGAACCATGTCCCAGAATCAGGAGCAAGCCCGGGTTTGTATCCAGAGCCGCTTTGATTTCCGATGCGAGTTCAGCCAGTTTATCCGGTCTTGGGGTATAGGGTTTGTCCTTGTCTGTGATGAGCGATCCGCCCAGTTTGAGAAGCGTGAGTTCGTTGGTCATGGCGCAAGTATAAACATAAACTCATGAAAAAGGGACGATTACCTGCCATGCTATAATCGCGGCATGGATATTCGCGCGGGCGTCATTGTCGTTGCGTTGTTTGCGGTTGCGGGCGCATTTGTTTTAATACGGGCGGCGGTCAAAAACATGCAGACCGCGCGCCGGTTGTCGTTTTATAGTCTGCGGAGGCGGCACAATGCCAACGCCTGGCGGCTGTTTTTTATCGCCCTGTTTCTGGTCGGCTTTGCTTTCTGGCTTCCTTCGCGCGGCGAGCAGGCGATCTATCGTTACTTCCCCCCCACGCCCACGCCTTCGCTGACTCCCACCATTACCCTTACCCCAACCATCACACTGACGCCGACGATCACCGAGATGCCCACGCTCACGCTGACGCCCGCCGTCTCGGATACTCCTTCGCCCACTACAACGCCCTTCCTGCCGATTGCCATCGAGGCGCTGTTTGCAGGACCCGTCACCCCAAACCCGGATGCAATATTTACGGCAATTCAATTTTCAACCGAATTCGACGGCACCAACCCAATCAATCCACGAACCGTATTCGAGCTTCCCATCGGCACGATGTACGGCGGCTTCGATTACAACAACACCCTTCCCGGCGTGCAATGGACCGCGCTCTGGTATCGGGGGCGTCAACTTGTCTGTTATGAGACCGAGCCCTGGCGGGATGCGTGGGGTACGGGCGGCATCGGCGGCTATACGGAGTGTGCCAACCCCATTGGCGGCTGGCTTCCCGGTCAATACGAGGTGCAGATATTCATGGGCTATGAGTGGAAGGTGGTGGGACGTTTCGTTGTGCAGGAAAACCTGACCACGCCGACAGCGACTGGCACGCCAACCCCGTAAAATTCACCGCAGATGCCCATTCGGATGCGCTGTGAACGAGGATAAAAGAGATTTGGTTGTCAACATCAAAGTCCGTCTGCGTTTATCTGCGGTTCACTACCGTACAAAACTGCCAAATCGAACCGCCAAGTCGCCAAGAAAGCCGTTAAAAACTTGGCGTTCTTGGCGACTTGGCGGTAGAAATTCAAAATGTACGGTAGAGAATCTGCGGTAAAACAAACACTTTCAAAGGGAGCGCCACCATGACCGAAAAAGCTTTTCAAGATTTCTACCCCGAATACTTTGCCCATTGTTACGGATGCGGCACGATGAACGAATTCGGACACCAGATCAAGAGCCATTGGGACGGCGACGAAGCCGTTGCGCATTTCCAGCCCAAGCCATACCACACCGCCATTCCCGGTTATGTATATGGCGGACTGCTCGCCTCGCTCATTGACTGTCACGGCACGGGGACGGCTGCTGCGGCGGGCTATCGCGCCGAAAACCGCGAGATGGACACCGAGCCGCCGCTTCGTTATCTCACCGCCTCGCTGCATGTGGATTATCTAAAGCCCACGCCGCTCGGTCCCACGCTCGAAATTCGCGGGAAGGTAAAGGAAGTCAAGGGACGCAAGGTTGTCGTCGAAGAATGGATCCAGGTGGATGGGGTCGTCACCGTGCGGGGCGAAGTGGTCGCGGTGCAGGTTCCCGAAGAGATGGTGAAGGAGTTGTTGGGGAAGGGGAATTCGTGATGCGTGAAACAAAACCTCTCGCTGTTCCGATGCCCGTTAAAGCGGCTGCCGCGCGAGACAACCAGCCGCTAACCGCTAAATCGCCCACTCTTTCTTTTTGACGGGGATTTCCCTTGCGATCTCCGCCGCGAGGCGGGCGTTATTTAATAACAATGCGAGATTGGCTTTGAGGGATTTGCCCTTCGTCAATTCACCGATGCGGGACAGCAAAAATGGAGTCAACGCCTGACCGTGGATTCCCTGCGCGACGGCTTCAGCAGACGCTTTGGCGATGATCGGCTCCATCCCGGACGTTGGAATTGATTCTGCTTCGGGAATTGGATTTGCCACGAGGATGCCGCTCTTCATGCCCAGTTCCCAATGCGCTTTGGCGAAGTCTGCGATCTCTTTGGGTGAGTCGAGCCGCGCGCTGACGTTTAGTCCGCTTTCGCGGGAATAAAAGGCGGGGAATTCGTCGGTTCTGTAGCCGACGACGGGAACGCCCATGGTTTCGAGAACTTCGAGTGTGGCAGGCAAATCCAGAATCGCTTTCGCTCCCGCGCACACGACGATGGTCGGAATCTCCGCCAGCGAACGCAGGTCGGTGGAAATATCGAAGGGACTCTCCTTGTGGACTCCGCCGATTCCGCCTGTAGCGAAAACCTTGATTCCCGCCATGTTCGCGGCGAACATCGTCCCTGCGACGGTGGTGCCGCCGTTCGCTTTTTTGACGATGGCGGCGGCGAAGTCGCGGTGACTGACTTTGAGCGTGGAGTCGGATTCAGAAAACTGAACCAGTTCCTGGTCGGAGAGTCCGATGCGGATTTTTCCGTCCAGCAGGGCAATCGTGGCGGGGGTTGCGCCGTGGTCGCGCACCTGTTTTTCCATATCCCGCGCGAGTTGGAGGTTTTGCGGTTGGGGAAGCCCGTGCGTGATGACGGTGGATTCAAGCGCGACGATGGGAGCGCCAATATCGAGGGCGCGCGAAATTTCGGGGGAAAGTTGGATGTGAGGATGTCTCATTAGGTTTTCTGTATGTAGTGGAAGAGGTTGTGGTCTATGTCGTGAAGCGCCTTTTTGATTTTTGAGATGTCGGCTTGTTTTTCGATCGGCGACCGGTTTTCTTTTTGAATCAGTTCCATCGCCGCGATCAGTTCCTTGCGGACGGCTTTCAGGATTTCCACGGCGATTGCGTGCGCGTCCTTTTTGCTGGCGCTTTGCTGGGCGATCTGACGCAGGAGGTAGGGGCTGGTGGCAACCTCGGAACTGCTTTCGATCAGTTTCGCCAGGTCTGTGATCTCCCGGTCGGTGAGACGGCGGGTGGTGGTCTTTTCGTAGTTGGCAATGACGACGTTGTTGACGAGTTCGATGATCTCGTTCAATTCATACTTTTTTGCCAAATGCTCGATGGCGTTGCGGCGTTTGATGTTTTCGCGGGTGAGGTCCCACGCCTCTTTGAGTTTTTCCAATATTACGGCGGACGGCAATTGCCAGGTGCCGATGTCGATCCAATGGACGGAGACGCCGAGTTTTGCGGCTTTGTGCTTGAAGGCTGGTTCGAAGAATTGCGCGGTGATTTTGGAGCGCGACTCGAAGTTGGGCGGGAGCATGTTCTTTGTCCGGTTCAACAGCGTGTGTTCGCCGGTCATTTCCACACGCATTTGGGTGATGGTCTGTTCGTTCTTTGTGATGGCGTCCACTTCCTTTTGGCTGATGCTGGCAAGGATTTCGCTGAGCGTGCGCGTGGTGATCAATTTTTCCAATTCGTAGGTTACGAGCGGGATTACCGTCGTATCCCAGGGGAAGGTTACGCCGGAGGGCGTGGACGGCGGCGGCGTGATGATGCTCTGGTTATAGACGAGCGCCTTTACCGCATCCGGTTCGAAGGAGTACGGGTCTTCTTCGAGCGCGTCGTCCTGCGGGGGCGGTTTTCGCAGGATGCTGAAGATGACTTTGATATCCAGCGCTTCGATCGGGATGCCGTCCTTGGTGCGCGCCCGGACCGAAAGCCCGCGGACGAACTGATCGCGCAGGTTGATGGCGGCGTACTCGCGCCTGCCCACTTCGTCGTGCTTGCCGATCTCGCGGATGCGCTCGAACCTGCCGAGCATCCACGCCTCGCCTCTTGGATAAATGACCTCCGGCTCGCCATTGACCTTTTCCAACAGCGCGGCGCTGCCAAGATTGACTTGTATTTCGCCGGGTCCGCCGATGAGGATGATGGGCGACTGTTCGTCCTGTTCGGAGATCTTGCCTTCGTTAATGATGATGCGCTCCCCGCTCCCTCCGAAGGCGACCTCTTCGATGAATTCCGATGCCAGGGTTTCGTCGTGTAGTTCGTAAATGTCATCCAGATAGTGCGCCGCCTTCGCCTTTGCCGCGCCGTACACGACGAACAAAAGCGGAAGGTATTTGGCGAAATTCAGCCCGATGATGACGAGGCGATGGGTGGATTGCTCCGCCTGGAACACCGTGAGTAGCATGGCGAGCCCGCTCAACACGAGCCACAATGCAAGCCCGGCAAGAATCCGCCAGCGGTTTCTGAATTCGACGCTTTTATCCGTCAAACCGAAAAGCAGGGCTGAGAGTTCGTCGCGCTGGGTGGATTGCCGTTTCATGAGTTGCCCTGTCCCGTTTGATGCCTGGACGCATCGAGCTTGTTGACCAACAGCCATTTCCAGATGTCGTCCAGTTTTTTGCGTTCGATTTCCATTTCGCTGTTCGCGCCGCTCTCCACCAGCAGGGATTCGCGCAGCGGTTCGATCAGGTTTTGCAGGGTGGCGTACTCATCCTGCGGGGGCGCTATGGGGTTGTCGAAATTCGCCGACACGATGCGCGCAAAATTTTTGATCGCTTCGTTGCGGGCGGCGGTTTCGATCACTGCCTCCTCGTCGTTCAGGAGTTCCTCTTCGCGTTTGGCGGTTTTCATCCATTCCGCGCTCCATTGTTTGGTGAGGTTCTCCTCCATTGCCGGTTCAAAGAGCAGGTTGTGGATACGCACCTGCGATATCTCAAGTCCGCGCGCCTGCAATTGTTTGAATTCCAGGCTTTCGACCCATTCGCCTGTCGGTGTGCCTGTGTCGTCCAGCGCCACCACATCCGCCTGCCGAACGCGCTTGTTGATCATATCCTCGATGGTCTGTAATCCGCTGACGCCTTCGGAGGTGAACAATTCCTCCAGCTTGAATTTGCGGACGTATTCGCGCCATAAATTGACCACCAGGTGCGCCGGGAGTTTGTTCCATTCCATGCGGGTCTTTTTGTTGTCCGATGTGCCAAGTTCGATTACTTCGCGGGTGATGGCGTTGCGAACGGAAGCCGGGTCGAACCCGTATTGCGAGATCACCCCGCTTTCGGTCGGTTTGTTTTGAATGGGGCGTTTGATGCTGAATTTGACGCTGATGGTCGGCGAGACCTCGAAACCATCGCGGGTCAACCCGGCGGTTTGCTGGCGGCGATTCTGCAATTCGTTATAGACTTTGGGAGAGGAGATCGGCACCGGATTCAAGAACGGCTGGTCGCTCGCAAGCGGACCGATGAACTGCCACTGCGACCGGAGATCGACACTCCCTGCTACATATTCCTTCCCGCTCGTGAACTTGATCCCGGGACCCACCGCGCCTTTGATCTGCGTGTCTGTCCGCAGGACGACTGCGCTGGCGGTATCCAACGCCAGCACGCCGGGACCGCGTTTGCCCGCCTCGCCTTCATGTTCGATGACGCGCCCGTTCTTGATGAAGAGCGTCGGTCCGCGCTGACCGGATTCGAATATCTTGACCCGCGCGTAAATCTCCCTCCTGTCCTTCGGATTTTGAATGGGCAGGATGAATTGCGCAAAGAAATAGATCAGGCGGTCGAGGAGATAATAGGCGGCGAAAAAGTCAATGATGAGAATGACGACGCTGACGATGGGATTAAACGGAATATCCAGCCCCCACAGGATGCCATGCCAGATGCCGGCTGTGGCAAGGATGACGCCAAACGGCGTTTGCAGGATTGAGCCGAGCCCGCTGAGGAGTCTTCGCATTTAGGTCGATTCTAAAGCAGAATCGACCAAACCGCCAACCGCTTTGTGGAAGATGACATCAAGGGGCAATGGGTTTTGCCACGGCATGAACAATGCCGAAGATGCGAATGTTTTCCGTGATTTCGATGTCTGCGGTTTCGGAACCCTTGATACTGGATTCTGACCTGAGCATGTTCTTCTCTGCGTCGAAGCGTTTCACAAAGTAGAAAGTTTCGTCCGTTTCTTCTTCGAGGCGGCAGGCAACCACGACATCGTTATGATTGCTGTTGGAATTGCGCTCAACCAGCACATAATCGCCGTCTCGAATGGAGACGGTACCCTTTTTCATCTTGTTCATGCTGTTTCCCCGCACTTTCATCCAACCCCATTCATTTCCTTTTGACAGGGTAATTCTCTTGTCCGGTTTCAATGGGTGCAGGCTGTGGGGCTTGCCATCCAGGTTAAGGCGGTCAATTTCGGCGGATTTTCCTGTTATATCCGGTGATAGGGGCTCGCCAGAGCGGCTTGCCCGAATTTTCTGACCGTAAATTTTCTGCGAGGATAAAGTCATATAACCCAATTGATCGGTACGGGTTTCGGTTTCCTGCGGGGTTTCATCCTCCGGTTCGCTGGGTATTGACGATGCGGCATGAAAGACGATTTTATTGGATGGGTAATTCTCGTTCGTGAGCGAGATGGGAATGTGTAAAGTTACGGATGGCAAGTCATCCTCGTCGTCTGTGGGAGGATCCTGCACGGGAAAGAGGTCGGTATTTTCAGCAGGATCAGGCATAAATGTCCGAAAGAGAGGCTCGTTGGATAGTCGTTCCAGCGCATCGTTGACTTCCATTTGAAGAATCCTGCGAATATTGCCCTCCCTTTCCGCTTCGGGTGAATTGATTCGCACGCTGGTTTCGAGGGAGTGCAAGGCTCTTTGCAGGGCGCGCCGCGCTTCACGAAAATTTCGAACGGCAACGTGGCATAGCCCAAGCGCCCGGTACGCAAGGGATTTGTTGACCGGCGAGTTCCACATCTCTTGCGTGGCAGTGTTGAAACATTCGATTGCGCGGTCGAATTGATCCCGTTCGTAATGCAAACACCCGAGCAGAAAACGATGAATGCCGATCAGGTCATGATTTTCCAGGTTGGTCTGGGCAAGGATGTTGCTTAACTCGGCGATGGCTGCCTGCAACGGATCGGGTTCGTTGGAATCCAATTGCAGGATTGCGTCACGAATGCGAAGCATTTCGCCCTCGCAAATTAACAGGGTGACGATGGCGGCAATATCGTTTTTCATGAATTGTTTCCGGGCATTTGCATTGGGAACTTGATCGCTTCCTGCAGCTTTTCCAGCGTTTCGAGCGCTTCCCTGGCAAGGTTTGACCGCACCTCGGGACTCTGCATGCTTTGGTCGAGAAACCCTGAGACGGTCAGCAAGAGGTTTTCCGGGAAGCTGGCTGAGTCAATGCGATTGAGTCCATTGGCAAGGGTTAGGATCAAGTCTCGCTGCATTTCGGCGCGGGCTTTCTCCTGCAAGCGGATGCGATGCGCCGCCACTTCGCCTTTCGTAATGGCGGTTGTATTTTTATGCGCCGTCTCCCATGTTAGTTTGCGCAGGCGGTTCACTTTGGGAGGCAGTTCAACTTCCATGATTTGCAGGTTTAACAGCGATACGCCGTACTCCTGAAGTTTTTCGTTGATGTTTTGACTCAACTCCATAATGTTTGCGTTTGAAAGCAGGGTGGTCTGGCTGTGTTCCTTCAGGAACAATTGATCCAGATACCTTCTGGAAATGAAGCCGCCCAGAATTCCCTGGGTTTGACCCGTTGCGAAATTGACCCATTCGCTCGTTTCCTTGCCGTTTTTATATGTGTGTTCGACCGCTTTGCGGACGGAGACGGGGTCGAAGGGAATTAACTTGTTTTCATCGTTCTCGCTTCGCTCCTGACCGAGAAAATATTCTCCGCGTACCCGAAGCTTCACCCTGATTCCATCCTTTGTCCATGCGGTCAGTTCGATTTCCTCGGTCTTGGGACCAACGTCCAGCACGGCGGCAACCCGTTCGTCCCAATGCAGAAACGCAGCGCCCTGCCCAACCACCCTTGAGAATTGCCCAAGGTGTTCGAGGTAAAGCGCGTGACCCGGCTTGATGACCAGTTTGACTGGTCCACCGATGATTGTTGCCCAGTGATTCGGCGGGTCCAGTTTTTGTTCCCTGGCTGTTACTGTTTGGAATTTGATCCATTTGGAAAAAGGGGGCGGCATGAGCGGCACGCCGGAAACGCGTATTTTCACGATTTCGAGCAGGTCATTCTCTTCATTCAGATTGTGGAATTGTTGGATGAATTTTGCCGCAGACTGAAAAATATAATACCTGCCGATTGCGTAGAACACAAGTGAAACCGAAGCCACGCCAAGAATCTCCTGCCACGTAAGTTCCCTCGCCTCGGGACGCTCTTTTAGTGTTCCAAGGAGAAGAACAATGTAGAATATCGAAAAGGCAACGGCAAAGAAGGGCAGGACGGTCAACTGACCGTCTTTGCCCATCGAATCTTCATGGGCTTGTTTTTCCGTATAAAGTCCCTGCCACTTCTGTGGATCGTTGGATGGTTTGAATGGCATGATCGGTTATTCTCCGCGCGGATTGATAAGGTGTTGTCTGGCATGCAGGATGCCGTTTTGCGCCTTGCGGCTGTCTTTGTCATTTTCGTCACCCTGCTGCTCATCGACCAGTTGCTCCAGAACGCCGATGAACCGCAGGGCGATTACGTATCGCGGCAGGTTTTCATGCAATGCCCGTGTTTGCTGTAATCCCTCCGCGATGGCTGTGAGCAGGGCGGAGTGGGCATACGCGCGCGCCTCCTGCTGGATGCGTTCCGCCTCGGCTTTTCCATTTTCGAGTGCAATGGATCGCTTTTTCTCCCATTCCAAAGTCCACGCATCCAGTTGACGGTTGACGATCTCGTCTTCCTTATCGGTTTTATTCCCGCTGTTGAAGGAGAAATCAAACGCTTTTGCGTTGATCAGGCGGATGCCCATTTTGCGGAGGGGTAGATCCAACTGGTTCCTCATTACATTTGCAATTTCCTCTGCCGCGCTGCCTTCTGCAAATACGCGCGCCCTCCATAATTCCTCGATGGAACGCTCGGAAAGTGTTTCACGAGCCGCCTCCTCCGCCATCGCGAGAACCCGGTCATCCCAACGAACGGTGATCTCTTCGCTTTTCTCTGGCGTTTTTTTGCTTCTGAAACTCAATGCTGCCTTGACGCGCGCGTATGAATACGGAAAGATTCCATCGAGGTTTTTATCCGGTTCCCTGCCCTGGAATATATTGGCGCGGCGATACTCATGATATTGTTCCCGCGTCCAGGTTTCTTCATCAACCCGGAACGAAACCGAGACTTGCGCCTCCAACGGGATGCCCTCGCGGGAGATCGCCTTGATGAAGGATGTTCGCGTTCGAGACCGGAGATCCACCAACTCAAACGGTTGTGAGTCTTTATCGATATAGAACGCGCCGGGCCCATGGACGCTGAAATCGGCGCCTTTCAACACGCCCGCTGCCTGATGCGGGTACGTCCATACCAGGCTTTTGACGGCTTTCAAACCTTGTCCGCCGTCGATGCGTTTCTCCGGCTCGTACGCCGTGCCGGATGGCGACTTCCAAATCGGCGGCTGGATGCCCCAAAGGTAGGCAAGGAATAGCATAACCCGGTTCAGCGCTTCCGCGCCCCCTCTCTGGCTGGAAGCGGGAACGACCGCCAGCGCAACATAATATGCCGTAAGATACCAGGCAAACAGGATGGGCAGTGAGACCATGAACATACCCATCCAGCCGTCAATCACCCAGCCGAAAAGAAAGAGCAGATACGTCCCTGTGAAGGTAACGGCTCCGCGCCATTCGGCGTGTTTCCTTCCAATGAATACCGCCAGTCCAGCCGCCAGGATGATTGACCAACGAAGAGATTCGGCGAGGAAATTCTGTTTGGATAGGTCTTCCAGAAAATAGGGAAGCCAGAGGAATACGATACCGCCCAATACGAGAACTTCGAGCATGAATAAAATTGACAGGAAGATCGCATTAGTGATACTGTATTCTTTTAGAATCTTGAAGGAGTATCTGGCGACAAGAAACATCAATGCAAGGGCGAAAATCCCTGTCATGCAAGCGCCGATGGAACCGTTGAGCGTGTCTGTCATTTCAAAAACGCCTCCCATTCATTGACCGCCTTTTTGCAAGTAGACAAAAACAGTATATACTTTTCCAAAACCCTTTGTCAAGAACGAAAACCATGCTCACCCTCGAATTTCACTGCCACACCAGCGCTTCCAAAGATTCCCTGACCCGCCCGGAGGATTTGATTGAAACCGCGCGGCGCAAGGGATTGGATCGTGTCGTCGTCACCGATCACAACTCGATTGGGGGCGCGCTGGCGGCTCGACGCCTCGACCCGGAGCTGGTCATTGTGGGGGAGGAGATCATGACGACGAAAGGTGAAATCCTTGCGGCGTTTGTGCAGGAGGAGATTCCGGCTGGGTTGACACCCGAAGAAACCATCAGGCGGCTGAAGGGTCAGGGAGCGTTTATCAGCGTGTCGCATCCGTTCGATACGATGCGAAAGGGCGGATGGGTAGAGAGAGACCTGCTGGAAATCATCCCCCACGTGGATGCGATTGAAGTCTTCAACTCGCGCTGCATGGATCCGCGCTTCAATCACCGGGCGCGGGCGTTTGCGGAGAAACACAACCTCGCCGGGACAGCCGGCTCGGATGCACACGGTTTAATCGAGCTGGGAAAAGCCGTCATGGCGCTGGAGCAGTTTGAAGGTCCGGAGGGGATGCGGCAGGTCATCCGCACGGCGAGATTCAAGACGAAGTTATCCCCCTGGTGGGTGCATTTGATCTCGCGTTATGCGTCCATGCGGAAGAAGATGGGGAGTTTTGATTACAGCCAACCCAAAGGATAAAAAAGAACCCCCGTCCCAAAAAGGGACGAGGGTTTGGCGCGGTGTTTCTGTGGTTATGCGTGTTCGACGCGCGGCTTGGCTATGTTGACTTTGAGGTCATTGCCGCCCAGGGAATGGGCGTTGAACATGCTGATCGCCTTGTCGGCTTCGGCTTGGTCGGGCATGGAGACAAATGCAAAGCCCTTCGAGATGCCCGATCCCTTGTCCATGACCAAGTCCACGGCTGAGACGGTTCCGGCGGTTGAGAACAGGGTCTTGATTTCATCCTGTGTGGTGGCCTTGTTGAGGTTGCCGACGTAAATTCGAATATCCATTTTATTACTGCTTTCTCCAGCATGGCTGGAACAAAAAAGACCGCCACCCTACAAAAAGGGTCGGCGGTCAAGGTGCGACTGATGGATCCAATTTATTGCCCTTTCAGTGTAACACACATTCCTCCCGCAGGCGGGGCAACATTTTATTCAATAACACCCCGCAGCACAGGAATTCCGAGGGATAATTGGAAAACGACGTTTGTCTATTTGACATCCTCTCCCTCTTCTGCTAAACTATAATTTGTCAGACAAATTCACCAAAGACAGTCCACTAATTGCTTACGGCTATTTCAAATGGCAACCCTCCTCATCAAAAACGCATACATTGCCACCATGGATGACCATCAGCGGGAGATTCCCGAGGGTGGTCTTTTTATTCGCGACGGCTTCATCGAGCAGGTTGACGAGACAAATAAACTCCCGCCCACTGCCGACGAAGTCCTCGACCTCAAAGGTCATGTCCTTCTGCCGGGGCTGGTCAACACGCATCATCACTTTTACCAAACCCTCACACGCGCCGTTCCCGCCGCGCAGGATGCCAATCTCTTCAACTGGCTCAAAACGCTCTATCCCATTTGGGCAAAAATCCAACCCGAAGACATTTTTATTTCGACTCAAACCGCTCTATCGGAACTCGCTTTATCGGGATGTACCACCGCGTCGGACCATCTCTACCTCTTCCCGAACGCCTCGAAACTTGACGATGAAATTGATGCCGCTCTCGAAGTTGGTCTGCGTCTGCAAGCGTCTCGCGGCTCGATGAGCCTCGGCGAATCCAAAGGCGGGCTTCCGCCCGACAGCGTGGTGGATACCGAAGAGAACATCCTCAAAGACTCGCAGCGTCTCATCGAAAAATATCACGATGCCAACCCCGGCGCGATGACGCAAATTGTCCTTGCGCCCTGCTCGCCCTTCAGCGTCACCTCAGACTTGATGAAGCAGTCTGCGAAGTTGGCGCGTGAATACGGTGTCCATTTGCATACCCATCTTGCAGAGACCGAAGACGAAGAGCAATTCTGTATGCAGATGTTCGGTCATCGCCCCGTCGGTTATATGCAGGAAGTGGACTGGATGGGGGATGACGTCTGGTTTGCGCACACGGTCTGGGTCAATGACGAGGAAATCAAAGCCTTTGCCAAACATAACTGCGGCGTGGCGCATTGCCCGTCGTCGAACATGCGGTTGGCGTCAGGAATCGCTCCGGTCAGGGAATACCGGTCAGCAGGCGTGAACGTAGGGTTGGGCGTGGACGGTTCCGCTTCCAACGACGGCTCGCATCTGCTGGCGGAAGTCCGCAATGCCATGCTGGTCTCGCGTGTCAAAGAAGGACTGACGGGCTTTTCCGCTTCCCCCTCTCCCTCTGGGGGAGGGCAGGGTGGGGGCGAACGAAAATTGATGACAGCCCGCGAAGCGTTGTATCTCGGCACCCGCGGCGGCGCAGCCGTTTTAGGTCGAAACGATATTGGAAGTTTGGAGAGTGGAAAGTGCGCCGATTTTTTCGCCGTGAATTTGAACCGGCTCGAATTCACAGGCGCGCATGATCCCGTTTCGGCAATTGTTTTCGGACAGTCCGTCAATGTGGATTACACGGTTGTAAATGGGAAGTTTATCGTCAAGGACGGTCGGCTTGTGACGGTGGACAAACACAAGTTGATCGAAAAACATAATCAGGCGGCAAGACGTTTGCTGACTGGATAGAGGTCTTTCACTTATGAATTTCTTTACCATCTTGATGTTGTCCCTTTCCACGGGGATTCCGGGTTTTGTGGTTGGAGGGTTGGCGCTGACGTTGATCCTGCTTGCTTTGATTCGCAGGGATACGACAATGATGATCATTGCGGCTTTCCTGCTCGTTCCGTTGGCGTACACTCTTGGGGCATGGTGGGGACTTCTTGTGGTGGTGCGGTTGATGCCGCTCTTTCCCCTGCTTTCCGTCATTGCCATCAGCCGCGAAGATACCCTGCTTGCATGGCTCCTGCCGCTTCCATCCGTTGGGTATCTGGTTTATTATCTCTTCCGGCTTGTGGCTTCCGATTTTAGCGGCGTTTGATCTCCTTGATGACAGGCTTGCCGGTTCCGTTTGTTTTTGCGCCAAAAGGGAATTTCCCGATGAAACATTTGCAAAGAGAGACTGCAATCGTCGTTTATCCCCTGCTGATTTTTTATGTGCTGCTGGTCGTTCGCAGCGCGTGGATTTCGGATGATGGGATGATCACCTTCCGCGTGGTGGAGAATTTTTTGGCGGGTTATGGGCTGGGCTACAATCCGTTTGTCCGCGTGCAGGTCTTCACTCACCCGTTGTGGATGTTTGTGATTTCGCTCCCGTATTTTGTGGCGGGCTTGTTCGTTTCCAGCGCGCCGAACGCGCTCTTTTACATCATGGTATTCCTGTCGGTTTTGTTTTCCCTTCTGGCGGTCTTTTTGCTGTTGTCCAGGATTTCCAAACCCGGGCTCCTGCCGTTGGGATTGGCGGTATTGATGCTGAGCCTTTCCAACGGATTCATTGATTTTTCGACTTCGGGAATGGAGAATCCGTTAACCCATTTCCTTCTTGCTGTCTTTGTCGTTGCATATCTGGCGGAAAACCCGAACCTTTTCCTTTTATCCCTCCTTTCATCGTTGATTATGTTGAACCGGGCGGACTCTCTTGTCCTGGTTGCGCCCGCGCTTGCGTATGCCTGGTGGACTTCTGCCCAGCGTAAAAGCAATCTCGTGAAAATATTTGTGGGTCTTATCCCGATGCTGTTATGGGAATTGTTTTCCCTGTTCTATTTCGGGTTTCCCTTCCCGAATACGGCGTATGCCAAGTTGAACACGGGAGTTTCCGGCGTTTCGCTGGCGTTGCAGGGATTCGATTACTTCCTGAATTCGATCAACTGGGACCCGATTGTCTTTTTCTCCATTGGGCTGGCAGGCGTCACGCTATTCTTTGAAAGGAACGGGAAATTTATTTTTCTGTTCGCCGGGGTGCTGCTTTATCTGGCGTATATTGTAAAGATCGGCGGCGACTTTATGGCGGGCAGATTCCTGACCGCGCCCCTGTTTTTATCCACAGCGATTATTTCGAATCAACTCGCTGCAAAGCGGAGCCAGTTGGTCGGTTTGGGCGTCGCGATCCTTTTGGGCGCGTTTTCCCTGCGGTCACCGCTTTGGGCGTCGAACATGGTGCTGTATCTGCCCACGTACCCCATCAGCGATCACAACCGCATATCCGATCAGAGGCTGCATTATTTTGGAAACGACAACAAGGGTCAATACAATAGTTTTGTCGAAAATGGGTTTTTGAATCCAGAATTGGGATCGGAATTCGCCGGGGGCGAGTGGCATTTCACCGGTTTTCGCCAGGTCTATGTTGCTGACGCGCTGGGCAAGCCTGGGTATAAAAAAGGTCCAAATATTTATGTGATAGATAATTTCGCCCTGTCCGATCCCCTGCTGGCGCGGCTGCCTGCCGCGGAATGGTCCATCGGGCATTTTCGCCGCGACGTGCCCGACGGCTATCTTGAGACCCTGGAAACAGGCGAAAACCGGATCGCCGACCCGGATCTATCGCTTTATTATTCCAAATTGCAGTTTGTCGTCGCCGGACCGTTGAACGATTGGGATCGCATCGTCGAAATATGGAAGTTCAATACGGGTCAATACGATTATCTGTTGGAAGCATACAAATAACGCCTGTCGTAGAATAGGAGATTTTATCCATGACACCTTCCACAAAACTGAATGCCGCCCTCATTGATGTTGCCATGGGGCGCGCCTCTGCCGACCTCGTCATTCGCGGCGGGAAATGGGTAAGCGTGCAATCCGGTGAGATCATCCCGAACACCGATGTCGCCATTGTGCAGGGACGCATCGCCTTTGTTGGGCGGGATGCGAGCCACACGATTGGCAAAAAGACGAAGATCGTCGAGGCGAAGGGACGCTTCCTCGTTCCCGGCTTGCTGGATGCGCACATGCACGTTGAATCGGGCATGGTCACAGTGACGGAGTTCGTCCGCGCGGTGGCGGTTCGCGGCACGACGGGCATGTTCATCGACCCGCATGAGATCGCCAATGTGTTCGGTCTCAAAGGCGTCAAGTTGATGGTGGATGAAGCGCGGAAACAACCCATTCACGTCTGGGTGCAGATGCCGTCGTGCGTGCCGTCCGCTCCTGGGCTGGAAACACCCGGCGCTTCGATCGGACCGAAGGAAATTACCGAAGCGATGACATGGAAGGGCATCATCGGTTTGGGCGAGATGATGAACTTTCCCGGTGTGTTTATGGGCGATAAAAAGATGCTGGATGAAATGTCGGCGACTCATGCGGCAGGCAAGGTCGTTGGCGGGCATTATGCTTCGCCCGATCTCGGACTGCCTTTCCACGGTTACGCGGCGGGCGGCGCGGAAGACGATCACGAAGGCACGCGCATGGATGACGCGATTGCGCGCGTGCGGCAGGGCATGAAACCGATGCTGCGATATGGCTCCGCCTGGTTCGACGTCGCCGCGCAGGTCAAAGCCATTACCGAAAAGAAACTGGATTCGCGCCGCTTCATCCTGTGTACGGATGATTCTCACGCCGAGACATTGACCCAGGAAGGACACATGGATCGCGTCCTGCGGCATGCCATCAGCGAAGGCTTGAACCCGATGACTGCCATTCAGATGATGACCATCAACACGGCGGAGCATTTCGGGATGAGCCGCGAGATGGGCATGATCGCGCCGGGTCGCTGGGGCGATGTTTTGCTGGCGGAAGACCTGATGAATTTCAGCGCGGATGTGGTCATTGCAAAGGGACAGGTGATTGCAGAGAAAGGCGAGTGGCAGGTCAAACTGCCGGTGGTGAAGTACCCGCAGTGGGTCAAGAAATCCATGAAGATGAAGAAAAAACTCACAGCAGAGGATTTTGTCCTTCGGACAAGAGCAGGCGACGGGGCGGAGGTCGAGGCGAATGTCATTGGCGTGATCGAGAATCAGGCGCCGACCCGTCATCTAAAGATGAAGGTCAAAGCCGAGGACGGCGAAGTCAAGGTGGATATAAAACGCGACCTTGCAAAGATTGCGCTGGTCGAAAGACATCGCGCAACGGGAAAAGTTATTGTTGGGTTGACGAGCGGATTTGGCTTTACGCGCAAATGCGCCGTCGGCTCGACGGTGGCGCACGACAGCCATCACATGATCGTGGCCGGCACGGATGAAGAAAGCATGGCGGTTGCCGCGAACGAACTGGCAAGGTGCGGCGGCGGTCAGGTGGTGGTGTTGGATGGCAAGGTGATCGGGCTGGTGGAGTTGCAGATTGCGGGTTTGATGTCCAATGAACGCGCGGATGTTGTGGCGAAAAAGGCTGGCACGGTGCTGGATGGTTTCAAAATGTGCGGCAGTGAATTGAATAACCCGAACATGCAGTTAAGCCTGCTGGCTTTGGTGGTCATCCCGGAGTTGAGAATTTCCGACAAGGGGCTTGTGGATGTGACGCAGTTCGATTTCATCCCGGTGTTGGAAGATTAATTAAACGCCGAGCCGCAGAGGTTCTGGGAGAAATCTCCGGGTTTCTGTGACTCAGCCGGCAAAGAGAGAAAACATGGCTAACTTTCCGTTCCAACGATTGCAGGCTGATCTGGCGACATTGATATCCAATACGCCGGCAGGTCAGCGGCTGCCTTCGGAACCGGAGCTTGCGAAGCAGCTTGGCGTTTCGCGCGCCACCCTGCGCGAGGCGATGCGTTCCTTTGAAACGCAGGGCATGATCCGCCGCAGGCAGGGGTCGGGGACGTTTGTGGTCGGCAAGATGCAGGTCTTGGACAGCGGGTTGGAAGTGCTGGAAAGCCTGGATACGATTGCCAGGCGGTTGGGTCTTGAAATCTCGGTTAGCGACCTTGCGATTGAAAGCGAATCCGCTTCTCCCGAACTTGCGGAGGCGTTGAATGTATCTGCCGGCACGGGCTTGACCCGCGTGCGCCGCGTCATCCGCGCAGATCGCCGCCCGGTGGCATATCTGGTGGATGTCCTGCCGGAGTCCACGCTTCATGCCAGGGATATGCCTTCGGATTTCAACGGCTCGGTTCTGGACTTTTTGCTGAATCGCGGCATCCCGTTGACCACCTCCCGCGCGAACGTCAGCGCGATTGGCGCGACAGCGGAGGTCGCCAAGGCGCTGGAGATACAACGCGGCGACGTCCTTCTGCATTTCAATTCCCTTTTGTTCGATGCAAACGGCGGAATTGTGGATTACTCGTTGAGTTATTTCATTCCCGGATATTTTCACTTTCACGTCGTCCGCCGGGTGGGAGGAATGCAACAGTAGATTTTATTGGATTTATTGCTTCGGTATAAAAATAAAAAATTCGAGTCCCCGTGACTCTGTGATAATTACAAGGAGAACGAATGTCAGACAAGGTAACAGAAATACAAAAACGCGTTCAGGCGGCGCGAAACGATATTATTCAGTTCATGTTGGATATTGTGGCAATTCCCTCGATGGAATCCCAGCTTAAGGACGTTGGCGAGCGCATTGCACAAGAGATGAACAAGCTCGGCTTCGATGAAGTCCGCTTCGACAAAATGGGCAATATCATGGGGCGGATTGGGAACGGGAAGCGCGTGGTCGTGTACGACTCCCACATTGACACGGTCGGCATCGGCGACCCAGCCAGTTGGGAATGGGATCCATTCAAGGGCAAAGTCGAGAATGATATTTTATATGCGCGCGGCGCGTGTGACGAGAAAGGCTCGACGCCGGGCATGGTCTATGGGCTGGCGATGGCTCGCGACCTGGGTTTGCTCGATGGTTGGACGGCATATTACTTCGGCAACATGGAGGAGTGGTGCGACGGCATCGCGCCCAACACCTTCGTGGAAGTGGACCCGAAGGTCAAGCCTGATTTTGTCGTCATCGGCGAGCCGACAAAGATGCAGGTCTATCGCGGACATAAAGGGCGCGTCGAACTCAAGGTCACGTCGACGGGCAGGTCGGCGCACGCGGCATCGCATCAACTGGGCGACAGCGCCTTGTACAAAATGCTCAGCGTAATTTCGGGCATCCGCGACCTCGACGCGCATTTGAAGACGCATGAATTTCTTGGCAAGGGAACCATCATGGTGACGGACACCCGCATCAGCACCGCCTCCATCAACGCCGTGCCGGACGGCTTCACCATCTTCATTGACCGCCGCCTGACGTTCGGCGAAACCAAGGAGGAGGCGATCCAACAAGTGAGAGACCTCGTCCCCGGCTATCTGCGGGATCAGATCAAGGTCGAGGAACTGTTTTATGACGAGCCGTCATATACCGGCTTCGTCTTCCCTGTGGATAAGTATTACCCAGCCTGGGCGTTGGAAGAGGCGCATCCAATCGTCCGGGCGGGGCAGGAAACCATTCGACAATTATGGAAGGAAACGCGTCCCAGTGGGAAGTGGAGTTTCTCCACAAATGGGACATATTGGGCTGGCAAGGCTGGGATTCCCTCCATTGGGTTTGGTCCTGGAGATGAGATCTACGCTCACACCACCATGGACCAGGTCCCGTTGAATGAAGTTGTCGCGGCAACCGAGTTCTACGCCCTGTTCCCGCTAATGCTGAGCGAGAAACTTCAATAGAAGAAACGCCAAAGAAGGACACATCGAAGCAAAGGAGACTTGGAGCCGTCGAAAAAATCGTTTTCACAATTGAATAGGAGGTTCGTATGCGCAGCTTTGCTGGTCGTGATATTCTTTCGCTCAAGGAATTCGAGCGGAATGAGTTCTTCCACGTGTTCGATGTGGCTCAGAAAATGGAGCCAATCGCCCGCGCCAGAAAAAACGTGGACTTGCTCAAGGAAAAGACGCTGGTGACAGCCTTTTACCAGCCATCCACCCGCACGCGCCTGGCGCATGAAGCCGCCATGCACCGCCTCGGCGGTCACGTGACGGGTTTTTCCGACGCCAAGATGACCCGCGCCGGGGACTTCTACCAGGAGTCCATCAAGGATACGGTCAAGATGCTGGAGTTCTATGGCGATGTGATCGTGATGCGCCACTTCCAACAGGGCGCGCCGCATGAAGCCGCAAAATGGGCGAGCATCCCCATCATCAACGGCGGCGACGGCTGGGGCGAGCATCCCACCCAAATTCTCACCGACCTGTACACCGTCCTGCGTGAGAAGGGTCGCATTGACGGGTTGAAGTGGCTGGCGGTTGGCGATATGCGTATGCGGACGATGCACTCCCTCGGCTACGCGTTGAGCCAGTTCGATTGCCCGATCACGTTCGTCGCGCCGCCGGAGATGAATCTCACCGACGAGTTCAAAAAGGAACTCAAACAATACAGCGTGAACTTCAAGGAAGCCGACCACGTGGAGAAGGCAATCGCCGATGCCGATGTAATCCTGGTCGAGCCGGTGGTACAGCCTGATTACACCAAGTCCCGCGACGAGCGCACCGGCGAGCTCGACCTTACGCCTGCAAATTACAAGATCACGCGCGAACTGCTGGAGAAGAAAGCCAAGCCGGATGCCATCCTGTTGCACTCCCTGCCGCGCATGGATGAAATCCCCACCGATGTGGACATCACGCGCTGGTCGCGTTATTGGCAGGAAGCCTTCAACGGAGTCGTCATGCGCATGACGCTTTTGGCGCTTGTGCTTGGCGCAATGGAATAGGAGACGCACATGACAACGATTTTCGATGAACTGCGCAGGAATTACGGCACAGCAAGCGCGGAACAAAAACTGCTGGTTCTGCGGCGCGAATTGCTCCGTCCCATTGTTACCGTCGAATCGTCCGCGCACCTGCTTCAAACAGCGAGCGACCGCATCTGCGAATGCCTACCCGAAGAAATCAGCGTGGATGAATTCAAGAATACAGTCACTTGGTTGAATGAAGCGGCGCGCGACCTCCATCAAATTTTGGACGCGCTGACCGAGGACACGTCACAGGTACAGGAACAGCATGGGAAGGAATAACCCGCCTCCGGCTTGACTGGAAGCGGATTCAGACCAAAGAGCAAATCCTCGCCGGGAGCGTTTTCCGTCTCCCACGCTCCCGGCTTCACAGGAACAAAATCCTAATCAAAAATCAAGGAGTGAATATATGCAAACCAATTTTCGCGGTCGAGATTTTATCGGCGACCTGGACTTTACAAAGGAGGAAGTTGAAACCGTTTTGGATGTTGCCTGGGACCTCAAGCGCAAACGCGCGCTCGGCGAACCGCACGCCTACCTGCGCGACAAAGTGCTGGCGATGTTGTTCTTCTTCTCGTCCACGCGCACGCGCGGATCGTTCGAGGCGGGCATCGCCCAGCTTGGCGGTCACGGCGCATTCATTGACTCGAACACCACCCAGATTTCTCACGGCGACACGCCCGTCGAGATCGGCGAGATCTTCGGACGCTATTTCGACGGTATCGCCATCCGTCACTGCGATTTCGGCGACGGCAACAAATATTTGAACGATGTCGCCAAATCCAGCCGCGCGCCTGTTCTCAACATGCAGTGCGATATTTACCATCCCTTCCAGTGCCTTGCCGACTTGATGACCATCATGGAAAAGAAGGGGCGCGACCTCCGCAAAAAGAAGATTGTTGTCTCGTGGGCGTACGCCGCCTCGTACCTCAAGCCGATCTCGGTTCCCCAATCCCTGATCCTGCAAATGCCCCGCTTCGGCATGGATGTGACTCTTGCCTATCCGCCCGGCTTCCAGCTCATGCCCGATATTGTCGAGCAGGCGAAGGAACAGGCGAAGATCGCCGGAACCAATTTCGAGATCATCGACAGCAAGGACGGCATGACCGAAGCCTGCAAGGATGCCGACGTCATCTATGCCAAATCATGGGGTCCGTTGTTGACCACGAATGACAAGGTCGAAGGCAAAAAACTCCAGGATTCATTCAAGGATTGGATCATGGACGACGCCAAGCTCAAGGTCGCCAAAAAGGACGCGATCTACATGCACCCGCTTCCCGCCGACCGCGATATCGAAGTGACCAGCAAGGTTTTGGATGGTCCCAATTCGGTTGTCTTCGATGAAGCCGAGAATCGCCTCCACGCCCAGAAGGCGGTCATGGCGTTGACGATGGCGTAACATGTCATTGCGAGGAGCGAAGTGACGAAGCAATCCCTCCCCTCAAATTTGAAGATTGCTTCGCTCGCAATGACAAATAAGGAGATTATATGGCTAACAAACTCGCAGTCGTTGCAATCGGCGGCAATTCCCTGATCAAGGACGAGAAACATAAGACTGTCGAAGATCAATATCAAGCCGCCAAAGAAACCACGTTTCACATCGCGGATATGATCGAAGCCGGTTGGACGGTTGCCATCGGTCACGGCAATGGTCCGCAGGTCGGGTTTATTTTAAGGCGTTCGGAGATCGCTGCAAAAGCCGAAGGCATGCACGAAGTCCCGCTGGATGTCTGCGGCGCGGATTCACAGGGCGCCATTGGGTACGCCCTTCAGCAGACTCTCCAAAACGAATTGAATCGCCGCGGCATCAAAAAACCTGTCGCGACGGTGGTTACGCAGGTGCTGGTGGATAAGGACGACCCCGCCTTCAAGAATCCATCCAAGCCCATTGGCTCTTTCATGGATGAAACCGAAGCCAAACACCGCGAAAAGGACATGGGCTGGTCGGTTGTCGAGGATGCGGGACGCGGCTGGCGGCGCGTGGTCGCTTCACCGCTGCCAAAGGAAGTGGTCGAGCTCGAAGCGGTGAAAACGCTGATAGATGCGGGGATGATCGTCATCACGGTTGGCGGCGGCGGCATTCCCGTTATCCAAGCCGGAGAGGAAGGTTATCAAGGCGTCGCCGCAGTCATTGACAAGGATTTCGCCTCCAGCCTGTTGGCGCGTCTTCTCAAAGCCGACCTGTTCCTGATCTCCACCGCCGTTGAAAAGGTTGCCGTCAACTTTGGCAAGCCCGACCAGAAATGGCTCGATAAAATGACGCTTGCCGAAGCCAAAGCCTATCTCGCCGAAGGGACGCATTTTGCAAAAGGCTCGATGGCGCCGAAGATTGAAGCGATCATCTGGTTCCTGGAGAACGGCGGCAAGCAGGCGTTGATTACGAACCCCGAAAGCATCGGGCGTGCCTTGAAAGGCGAAACCGGAACCTGGATCGTCCCTTAATGAATTGAGCAGGGGCATTGCCTCCGCCTTGTCCCTGCCGCGTCGAAGATGAAAAGAATACACCCGTCCCTGTCACTGCTCGTTACAGCCATCCTCGCCTATGGGATTCTCATCCCTCAGTTGGGCTTCTATTGGGATGACCTGCCCATGTCCTGGATCCGATATCACTTGGGTGTGGAGGGAATGACAAGATATTTTTCCACCAGCAGACCGATCTGGGCATACCTGTATCAGGTCACAACCGCCGTTCTCCCACAGAATCCAATCGTCTGGCAGGTATTCGCGCTGTTCTGGCGCTGGCTCGATGCCGTCGTTTTGTGGGCGATCTTTATCCGGCTGTTCCCCAATCGCCGCAGTTTTGCCTTTGCGGCAAGCCTGTTCTTTTTGCTTTACCCCGGTTTCAATCAACAGTGGGTGAGTTATCTTTACGCCCATTTCTTTATCGTTTTGTTCTTTCTGCTTTTCTCCTGGTACGCGATGCTTCGCCGCTGGACGATGCCCGCGCTGATCCTTTCGGCGTTGAATCTCCTCATGCTCGAGTATTTCTTTTTGCTCGAACTGGCGCGCCCAATCATCATTTGGATTTCATTGCGAGACGACCCAGCCGAAACGCGCGAAAAGATAAAACGTGTTTTGAAGGTTTGGACGCCATATCTGGTGGTTTTCCTTCTTGCAATTGGATACAGGGCGTTCGTCTTTAGTCATCCCGGATTTGGGTACAGCCTCGCGGATGAATTGAGAAAGGCGCCTCTCGAAACAACGGGACAGTTGATCCAAACCATCGTGTCGAGTCTGTGGCAGACGGCGTTTGCCGCCTGGGCGTTGATGTTCAAGTTCCCAAGCCTCGGCGCGGATGGTCCGCGTACAACAATGCTGTACGGATTCGTCGCCGCCGCCGCCGGGGCGTTGACTATGTTTGGGTTGTGGAAGCAGGCTCAGGGTCAGGAAAGAGGCGGGCGCGAAATTTCGTGGGCGCTTTTGTTGGGAGTCGTCCTGATGCTTCTCGGCGGTCCGCCCTTCTGGTTGACAAATGTCCCGATCTCGCTTGGTTTTCCCGCAAACCGCGCTACGCTCTCGTTCATGTTGGGCGTGAGTCTGTTTTTTGCCGGAGCATTGGAATATCTGCCCGCGCGGATACGTTACGCTGTGCTTGTGATTGTGGCGGCGCTGGCATCTGGCAGGCAGTTTTTGTGGGCGAACGAATTTCGGCGCGATTGGGCTTCTCAAAAGAATATGTTCTGGCAGATGACGTGGCGCGCGCCCGGCTTGGAAAAGAAGACCATCGTGCTGGTGAATGAACATCTTTTGTATTACGCGGATAATTCGCTTGGCGCAGCGTTGAATTGGATCTATGCGCCGGAGAATCACACGGACGACATTGATTACGTCCTGTTCTATCCGACCAACCGCAGAAACCTTTCGCTGGAACCGAATGTTCCGTTTGAATATGATTTCATTGCCGGTAGTTTCAAGGGCAATACATCGCAGGTGCTAGTCTTCCATTATTCGCCGCCGAAATGCCTGCGCCTGCTCGACCCCGAAATCGATTCGATCAACCGCCTCATTCCAGATGAGACACTGCTGCGTGATGCCGCAAGTTTATCTTCCACCGCGCCCATCCTTTCCGAACAGACTTCGCGTATGCCGGATGTGTACGGTCCCGAACCCTCGCACGGATGGTGTTATTATTTCGAAAAGGCAGACCTTGCGCGTCAAAATGGAAATTGGGATGAAGTTGTGCGGTTGGGCGAGACCGCTTTCGCGCTCGACGATCATCCCAATGACCCGGTGGAGCGTTTTGTTTTCATCGAAGGATATGCCCATGTTGGCGGTTGGAAAAAAGCGGTAGAATTGTCGGTAGAATCATATAAGGTTTCGAAGAATTACGTCGGTCCGCTTTTGTGCAAACTGTGGGACCGCATCGAACGTGAAACAAAAAATACTTCAGAGCGCGAATCTGCTTTACTGCAAGAGGCTGAAAACTTTGAGTGCAAGCCTTAGAAAGTATGTTTTTCGGGCGAGGAATCCGAAAGTTCTACTTTCGGAAACTCGCACTCCGAAGTAGAACTTCGGGATTCCAAAAAACCAAGAAGTTTTCAGAAACTCTCTTAGAAAAATGCAATGTTCTTTTCTTCATAAAAACGGTATTTTTGGTAAAATTGTTTAGACAACTGAAAGGAGGCACGAATTCAACATTTCCACTCAGTTCGTCGGAAAATCCAAATTTCATAAAGGAGAAGAAGTATGAACAAGTATCTCGCTCGCCTCGCAGCACTTGCATTGGCTCTCATGCTCGTCCTATCGGCGTGTGGGGGAACCCCCGCGCCGACGGAAGTGGCGCCCGCAACGGAAGAAGCGCCAGCCGCTACCGAAGAGGCGCCCGCCGCAACAGAAGAAGCGCCGATGGAAGAACAGTTTGTTTTCGGTATGCTCATGGTTGGTCCGTACAACGATAACGGCTGGAGTCAGGCGCACTATGAAGCCGGTTTGTATGTGGAAGAGAAACTCGGCGCGAAGATGATCTATCTCGACAAGGTCAATCCCGCCGACCGCCCCGGAACCACCCCGGATCAACTGGCGGAAGAACTGGTAGCGCAGGGCGCCAAGCTCGTCATCTTCAACTCGGATGATATGAAGGACGCCTCCACCACCTTCGCAAAAGCCAATCCTGACGTCTTTGTCATCATGGCTTCGGGTGACCAGGTCTGGGCGGATGGTCAGGCTTACGAGGAAATCTCCAACCTGATGAACATCATGGGGCGCATGGAATACGGCAAGATGATCGCCGGCTGCGCCGCCGCGCTCTCCACCGAAACCGGCAAGATCGGTTATCTTGGACCATTGATCAACGACGAAACCCGCCGTCTCGCCGCCTCCGCCTATCTTGGCGCGAAGCACTGCTGGGAACAGGCTGGCAACGACGCCGCCAATCTGGAATTCAAGGTAACCTGGATCGGCTTCTGGTTCCACATCCCCGGCGTGACCACCGACCCCGTTCAAGTATCCAACGAGTTCTACACCACTGGCTATGACGTTGTAATCTCCGGCATTGACAACCCTGTCAACCTCGGCGAAGCGCAGAAGCAGACATCTGAAGGCAAACCCTCCTTTGGCGTTGCCTACGATTACGTCGCCGCCTGCGATGCCGCGCCCGATGTCTGTCTCGGCGTACCGTACTTCAACTGGGGTCCCGATTACATGAACGCCATCAAGTCCGCGCAGGATGGTTCCTGGAAGTCTGAATTCCTGTGGCAGGGTCCCGACTGGGCTGACATCAACAATCACGATACGTCCGCGATTGGCTTCGTCAAGGGCAACGCGTTGGGCGCCGATGCTGCAACAGCGTTGGATGCCTTCATTGCCGACCTCGCTGGCGGGCTGAATCTGTGGACCGGTCCCATCAACCTGCAGGATGGCACTGCCTATCTTGCGGATGGTGAAGTCGGCACCGACCAGCAGGTCTGGTACCTGCCGCAGCTGCTCGAAGGCATGGAAGGCTTGAGCGCGTCTGAATAGTTAATTCGATCCACCCTGAGGGGCGCAGTTCTTCTGCGCCCCTTTTTTCAAATTGTCCCGCCATGGAGAAACACAGCTCATGAATGTCGAACTGCGGAACATCCACAAACATTTTGGCAATGTCTATGCCAACAAGGGGATCAATCTCAACGTCCCCTCCGGCACAATACAGGGGATTCTGGGGGAAAATGGCGCTGGAAAAAGCACCTTGATGAAGATTCTTTCAGGATTTATTCAAGCCGACCCGGGCGGTGAAATCATTTTGGATGGAACTCCCACCGTTATTCAATCGCCCGCCGATGCGATTCACGTCGGCATCGGAATGCTGCATCAGGACCCGCTGGACTTTCCTCCCATGCGCGTTCTCGACAATTTTTTGCTCGGTCAATCGGGCGGACTTTTCCCAAACAGAAATGCGGTCGCGCAGGACTTCAAGCGGCTTGCCGGGCAATTCGACTTTTCCCTCGACCCCGACAATTACGTGGATGCGCTTACTGTGGGCGAACGCCAGCAGCTTGAGATCATCCGTCTCTTGTGGCTGGGCGCGCGCGTCCTCATCCTCGATGAACCGACGACGGGCATCAGCGCCTCGCAGAAAGCCAAACTTTTTGACACGTTGAAAAAACTTGCCGGGCAGGGCATGACGATCATTTTTGTGTCTCACAAACTGGAGGACGTGGAAAATCTCTGCCATCGAGTGGCGGTCCTCCGCGCGGGCGAACTGGTCGGCGAGACCCAAACCCCGTACGTCACTGCCAACCTTGTAGAGATGATGTTTGGAAAGGAAATCACGCTTGGCGAAAGACAACCCGCAAAAGCGGGCGAGATCGTCCTTGCCTTGAAGGATGTGTCGCTCGAGGATGTTCGCCTGAGAATCAAAAATGTGAATTTGGAAGTGCGCTCGGGTGAGGTGATCGGTCTGGCAGGCATGGAAGGCTCCGGACAGGATTTATTCATCCGATCCTGCGCGGGGTTGGTGCGCCCCGTCGGCGGCAGGATTCTCCTCAAAGGCAGGGATTTGACCGGAAAGTCTTACCATCCTTTCAAGCGCGAAGGCGTGAATTTTCTGCCCGCTGCGCGCCTCGAAGAGGGACTGGTCCCCGGTTTGACGCTCACCGACCACTTTATTCTGGCAGAGGAGCCGAGAGGGCTCTTCATCGATCATGCCGCCGGACAAAAACTGGCGGACGAGCGGATCAAATCCTTTAATATTCGCGGCGCGCCGCTCACCCCTGTGGAGTCCCTTTCGGGCGGGAATCAACAGCGGGCTGAATTGGCGTTGTTGCAGTCTCCGCTTTCACTGGTTTTGCTCGAACATCCAACACGCGGTCTTGACATCGAATCAGTCATCTACATTTGGGGCAAATTGAAGGAACGATGCGGGCAGGGCGCTTCGATCATTTTCATATCTTCGGACTTGGAGGAAATCTTGCAGTACAGCGACCGGGTTCTGGTCTTCTTCAACGGAGAGGTATCCGATCCCATGGATGCGTCGAAGACGAGCGTCGAGCAATTGGGGCAGTTGATTGGCGGCAAAGGCTGGGCGGGGAAGGGAGAGGCGGATGTTTAAGAAACAGTTGATCAGCCTTTTGTATCAGATCGGGGCGCTTCTTCTTGCCTTCGGCGTGGTCTCGTTGATCCTGCTTTCCGTGGGCGCCTCCCCGTGGGACGCCTATAGGAATATGTTCACAGGCTCCTTCGGCTCGATGCGAAAATTTGCCGAAGTGCTTGTCGCTTTTGTGCCTTTGTTGCTGGTCACGGCGGGATTGCTGGCGACGTTTTCCTCAGGTCTGTGGAATATCGGCGTGGAGGGACAGGTGGTGTTGGGCGCCATCGCAACGACGTGGGTTTACCGCTTCTTTCTTGACAGTGGATTGCCTCCCGCGCTGATCATCACGCTTGCAATCCTCGGCGGGATGGTCGGTGGCGCGATCTGGGCTGCGCTGGCGGGCGTGCTGAAGGTTTTCGGCGGCGTGAATGAGATATTTGGCGGGCTTGGTTTGAACTTTGTCGCCACTGCGCTGACGATTTACCTGATCTTCGGTCCATGGAAGCGTCCCGGTGTCGCCTCCATGAGCGGGACAGTCCCGTTTCCTGATGAGTTCTCCCTGCCGCAGCTTGCCGCGTTGCGCATCAGCCCGTGGGCGCTGGGTATTTCGCTGGTTGGCATCGTTGTCATATATTTCCTTTTGCAAGGGACATATTTTGGTCTGCGTCTCAAGGCGGTGGGGAAGAACTTTCGCGCCGCGTACCTGCTCGGCATTCCCACCTGGCAGTATTCGATGTATTCCTTCTTGGTTTGCGGGGCGCTCGCCGGCGCGGCTGGCGCGATGCAAGTGGCGGCGGTTTATCACCGCCTCATTCCCTCCATATCGAGCGGATACGGCTATCTCGGACTTATGGTTGCCATGCTGATCAACTACCGGGCGGTTTGGGCGGTGCCAGTTGCGCTGTTCTTTGCGGGATTGAATATCGGCAGCATTCAACTTCCCATTTTGATGAAACTTGATTCGTCCCTTTCAGGCGTTTTGCAGGGCGTATTGGTATTGTTTGTCCTGCTGGCGGCTGGCGTGCGGCAAAAATTCTCGAAGAAGGCGTAACTATGACTCAGGAAACGATACTTATTGGTCTGGCTGGCGTCCTCGCTTCGGCGGCTCCTGTGATTTTCGCTGTGCTTGGCGAAACGCTTTCGGAACGCGCGGGTGTCATCAACCTGTCCATGAATGGCACCATCCTGCTTGCCGCCATGGGCGGATTTGCCGTCGCCTACAACACGGATAATATTCTTCTTGGCTTTCTTGCCGGGATGTTGATTGGCGCAATCGTGGCGTTGATCGTCGCTTTTGCCAGCATCACGTTGAAGCAATCTCAGGTGGCGGTTGGCTTTGTCCTCGCGTTGACTTGCCGCGACCTTTCCTATTTTCTTGGAAACCCTTACATGGGCGTGCCAGGTCCGCGTTTGCAGGCGATACCGATACCCGTCCTTGCCGATATTCCCGTACTTGGCGTGCTGTTCTTCCGGCATGATTTGATTACCTATGTCAGTTTCATCGCCATTTTTCTCGCATGGGCTTGGATCTTCCGAACCCGCCCAGGGCTGATGCTTCAGGGCATTGGTGAGAAACCAGCCGCGGCGTATATTCGAGGCGCGAACGTCAACTTGATGCGTTATGTGTACACGGTCGTGGGCGGCGCGTTGATCGGGCTGGCGGGTCCGGCGTATTCGCTCGCCATCCGCGCCGGATGGATGGGTACAATCTCAGGTCTGGATGGAGTCGGTTGGATCGCGCTTTCCATCACCATTTTTGGCGGATGGAACCCCCTGCGCGGCGCATTCGGCGCGTACCTGTTCGCGTTCCTGCAATGGCTTGGGTTGGTGCTTCAACCCGTGCTGACGCAGGTTCCTTCGCAGGTGTTGCAGGTTGCGCCTTTTCCATTGATGATCCTTACGCTTTTACTGGTCAACATCGGCGATGCCGAATGGGTGGAGCGCGCGCTCGCCGCCATGCCCGAATCGGCTCGAAAACTTTTGTCGAAGTTGCTGCGCGCCCTGCGCGCCTCGCCTCCGGCGGCGCTGGGCGTGCCGTTTGAAAGAGATTAAAGAATTCAAGACCTCCGAGTTTTATAAGAATTCGGAGGTCTGATAAAATTACGGGGCTATGAAAAATTTTTCCGGCTATAAATGCTCGTTGTGCGGAACCGAATACCTTCAAGGGCAGGTTACCTACGCCTGCCCAAAGGACGGCGGCAACCTGGATGTCATCCTCGATTACGACGCCATCCGAAAAAAATTCCAACCTGAAGATATTACGTCGCGGACGGAATTTTCGTTGTGGAGATACCTGCCGCTGCTGCCTGTCTCCGAACCCGAAGGGGATTCCACGCCCTTGCGCGCCGCAGGCTGGACGCCGGTATTTGCCCTGCCGCGCCTGGCAGAAAAACTACGCCTGAAGCATCTCTGGCTCAAGGATGAGTCGCGCAACCCCACAGCCTCCTTCAAGGACAGGGCAAGCGCAGTCGTTGTGACTCGCGCGCGCGAGTTGAAATCCGAGGTTGTTGTCACGGCTTCCACCGGCAACGCGGGGGCGGCGCTGGCGGGCATGGCTGCGGCAATCGGTCAGAAGGCGGTTATTTTCGCGCCCAAGTCCGCGCCGCAGGCGAAGGTGGCGCAGCTGCTGGTCTTCGGCGCGAAGGTCATTTTGGTGGATGGAACCTACGACGACGCCTTCGACCTGACGATCAAAGCCGCGGACGAATTCGGCTGGTATTGCCGCAACACGGGCTACAACCCGTTCACACTGGAGGGGAAGAAGACCGCCGCCTTTGAGATCTGGGAATGGTGGATGGAGGCGCACCGCGACTGGCACAAGAAGGACAGCCCGCTGGATAACCATCCGCCGCTTACGATCTTTGTTTCCGTCGGCGACGGAAACATCATTTCGGGGATCCACAAGGGGTTCAAGGAATTGCTGGCGTTGGGCTGGATTCCAAACATGCCGCGCATCGTCGGAGTGCAGGCGGAGGGCTCGGCGGCGATTGCCAACGCCTTCCATGCGAATACGGAGACCATCACGCCGGTTTCCGCAAAAACGCTCGCAGACAGCATATCGGTGGATTTGCCGCGGGACGGAGTCCGCGCGGTGCGGGCGGTGATGCAGACCGACGGAACGTATGTCACGGTGAGTGACGACGAGATCATCCAGTCCATTGCGGAGATTGGGAAGCAGGGTGTCTTTGCCGAACCGGCTGGGGCGGCGGCGTATGCCGGACTGGTCAAAGGAACAAGCCTGGGCGTGGTCGGAAGCGAGGATCCGATCCTTGTGTTGAATACGGGCAGTGGATTAAAGGACATCCGCGCGGCGATGCGGGCGGTTGCGTCCGCTCCCATAATCGAACCCACTTTAGAGGCAGTGAGAAAGGTGCTATGAGCGTCAAGAACAAAACGTGGAGTTTACCTTTTCGTTATATTCTCGCGATCATTTTATTCATCGGCTTTGTGGCGTTCCTGCTGTACGCGCGCGAGGCTGTGAAGATGTTTACCATTGCGGCGTTTGCCGCGTACCTGATCAGCCCGGCGGTTAATTTTCTGATTGGGCGCGCGCGCATGTCGCGGAAGGCGGCGGTCAATATTGTTTATTTCTCCGCCCTGATCCTGCTGGTGGGCGCGCCTGCCGCGTTGACTCCGATCTTTTTCGACGACATCAAGATCGTGGCGCAGGATCTGCTGGAGCTTTCGAATGAGTTTAGCGCCATGCTTTCGGCGCCTGTTCATTTTGCCGGGATGGTTTTCCACTTTGACGAACTTGCGGAGGGGTTGTCTCATGTTGGGGATGTTGTGCTGAAGCCGCTGCCGGAGGAGGCGCTGGCTCTTCTGGAGACGACCTCGGTCAACGTGTTGTGGTTCCTTGTGATCCTGGTAACCGTGCATTTGCTGATGAGTCACTGGCCCCGCATCCGCGATTGGTTGATCGAACTCATCCCTTCGTACTCCGAAGAAATGAACATACTCTATTCGCGGCTGCGCGATGTGTGGATGGCGTACCTGCGCGGGCAGATCGTGTTGATGGTGGTGGTGGGAGTTGTTTTTACGATTGCCTGGTCGATACTGGGCATCCCGGGCGCATTGGTTTTGGGTGTTGCGGCGGGACTCTTCACATTGATCCCCGATGTGGGACCTTTCCTGGCGGCGATTTTGGCAGTGGGGGTGGCTCTGCTCGAAGGCTCGAACTGGGAATTTCTTTCGGGCCTGTCGAATTTCTGGGTGGCAAGCATTGTCATGCTGGTGTATTTGGTGTTGATCAGCCTGAAGAATTTTTTTCTCCGTCCATATATCATGGGTCGGAGCCTGCACATGAATGAAGGATTGATCTTCGTGACGATCATCACTGCCACGATCCTTGAAGGCATCATGGGCGCCTTGCTGGTTGTGCCGGTGCTTGCCTCTGTGATGGTGATCGTGGATTACCTGCGCCGCCGCATTTTGGGTTTGCCCCCCTTTGAAGATGACGGCTCGCGCCTGTTTTCCGTTCCTCCTGAAAAAATAAGATCGCGGACGAGCCGTTCCGCAGGAAAAAAGAAAAAGACCTCATGAAAATTACATACTCCATCATTGCGCCCATTTATAACGAAATTCAAACTATCCCCGAACTCTATCGCCGTGTGAAGGAGGTCATGGATGCCTCCGGCGAACCCTGGGAGCTAATCCTGGTGGACGATGGCTCCAGCGACGGTTCCACTGAAAAGATACGCGAATTGGCAAGGCAGGATAAGACCGTCCGTCCGGTCATCTTTGCCCGCAATTTTGGACATCAGGTTGCCATCACCGCCGGTTGGGATTACGCCCGCGGCGACGCCGTCATCATCATTGACGCCGACTTGCAAGACCCGCCGGAAGTCATTCTCGACCTCGCCTCGAAATGGAAGGAAGGCTACGAAGTCGTGTACGCCGTGCGCGGCGAACGCGAGGGCGAATCCTGGTTCAAACTGTGGACCGCTTCTCTTTTCTATCGTCTTATTTATCGCATCACTGATGTTAAAATCCCAGTGGACACCGGTGACTTCCGTTTGATGGACCGCAAAGTAGTGGACGTTCTCAAGAAGATGAAGGAGCGTCATCGCTTCCCGCGCGGCATGTCCGCCTGGGTTGGCTTCAAACAGATCGGCGTCACGTACAAACGCGCGGCGCGTCACGCGGGTGTGACGAAATATCCCTTCAAAAAAATGTTCAGGCTGGCTGTCAACGCCATTACGGGATTTTCTTATTTCCCGTTGCAAGTGGCAACCTTTTTCGGTTTTGTTTCCGCAGGCATTGCCATCTTGGCAATTCCCGTTGTCATCTACATGCGCATGACGGGCAGCGGCGCATTTTTTGGTCAAGCCACCACGCTGATCGCCGTCCTGTTCCTCGGCGGCGTGCAATTGATTTCGCTCGGCATTTTAGGCGAATACATCGGACGCCTGTATGACGAAGCCAAAGGCAGACCTTTGTATATCGTCCGCGAAGCGCCGGAGGATTAGCCATGCCAGCCATCAAATCCATCAATCATGTCGCCGTCGTCGTAGATGATATGGAAAAATCCCTAGCCTTCTGGCGCGACGCGCTGGGGATCGAACTTCACGAATTGCGCAATGTCCCTGCCGAAAAATCGCAGGTGGCGTTTTTGCCCCTCGCCGGCGCGGAAGTGGAACTTGTCATGCCGACCACCGATGACTCTGGCATTGCCAAATACCTCGCCAAACGCGGACCCGGCATGCACCACATCTGCCTCGAAGTGGACGATATCGAAGGCATGATGTCCCAATTGAGAGAAAAAAGTATCCGTTTGATAAACGAAGAGCCGCGCATTTCAGACGACGGAAAAAAATACGCCTTCATTCACCCCGAGTCCACGGGCGGGGTGTTGGTGGAACTCTACCAGATTTCAGCATAGATGTTGAAAAATATCGAGACAATCCTTCTGGATGAATGCAGTCTTGTAAAGGACAGACCCATTATCGTGGGCGTCTCTGGCGGACCGGACAGCCTTTGCCTGATGGAAGTCTTACGGCAGGCGGGATACCCCCTCATTGCCGCATATTTCGATCACCAACTCCGCCCGGATTCCGGACTGGATGGGCGAATGGTGGAAAAAACTGCCACGCGCTTGATGCTTCCCTGCGTGATCGACGGCGCGGATGTGCGCGGCTATGCCGAGGAAAGGAAGATCTCCATCGAAGAGGCGGCGCGCAACCTGCGTTACCGCTTCATGTTCGATCTTGCCCGTCGTCAGCGGGCGCAGGCGGTGGCGGTCGGTCACACCGCCGACGACCAGGTGGAAACCATCCTCATGCACTTCCTGCGCGGGAGCGGGCTTGCCGGGTTGAAGGGCATGTCCTACCGCTCGATCATCAAAACCTTCGATCCCGACATTCCCATTGTGCGCCCCTTACTCGATTTGTGGCGCGAAGAGACTGTTATCTTTTGCGCGGTAAACGGCTTGCGCCCGCATTATGATTCGAGCAACGACTCCCTTAATTTCCAACGCAACCGCATCCGCCATCTTCTGATTCCATCCCTTGAAACCTACAACCCGAAATTCCGCGAAGCCATCCTGCGCATGTCCCAGTCCCTGAAAGGCGATCATGCCTTTGTGATGGAAACCCTCGAAAATGCGTGGAGGGAGACGGTGATCGGGCTGGACGAGGAGATCGTCACCTTCGACGCCGAACGCCTTTCCGACCTCTCGCTCGGACTCCAACGCAATCTGGTCAAACACGCCATGCAGACTCTCCGCCCGGGCGTGGACATCACCTTCTCCATCCTCGATCGCGCGGTCCACCTGATCAATTCCACCACCCAATCCTCCCGCGCAGACTTGAAAGCCAGTTTGACCATGTTCCGCGAATCCAACCGGATTTATATTTGTACGTCGGATGCGGAACTTCCGTTTAACTTGTGGCCCCAAATGCGGGCAGACGAATCCTCGCTGACGATCTCGATCCCGAAGCAGGTGGCATTGGCTGGCGGGTGGAAGTTGACCTGCGAGCGCTGGCGTCTCCCGGCTCTGGCGAAGGAACAGGCTGAACGAAACGAAGACCAGTTCCAGGTCTGGTTGGATGCGGATGAACTGCCCGAGCAGCTCGAACTGCGGGTGCGGCGTCAGGGAGACCATTTTTCACCGCTTGGTATGGACGGTCACTCACAGAAGCTTTCCGATTTCTTCGTCAACGAAAAGGTGCCGCAGCGCGCGCGAGAGCATTGGCCCCTGCTGTGCGCGGGCGACGAGATCATTTGGGTTCCGGGCTATCGCCCTGCCCATCGTCACCGGTTGAAGGATTCCACGCGGAGTGTGGTTTATTTTTCGATGATGCGCCCGTTGGAGAAGGTTTCGCCAAATGAAACTCCCCGCCCATGATGGACGGGGAGTTCGTTTACTTCATTTCACCGTTCAATTGTTTTAATTTGATGAACAACTCGCGCCATTGGATTTTCGACACGCCGAGTTTTTGGCGGATCTTATCCGGTTCGATGCCTGCCTGATAATCGCGCAGGGCGGATGTCCAGCGGCACATGTCGAAGGAGAGATGTTTTGCGATGCCGGCTTCCTCGCCGATGTCTTCGAGCAGGTATTCCAGCCTGCGCGGCGACCACGGGAAGACCTGGTCAACGGGCTGGTATTGGGCGAGGTATTCCTGGTATGCGTCCACCCAATCCTCTTCGAGTTCGATCTTGCGTTCCTTGTACCGGTTTGCCGGGCTGGCGTAACGGACAAACAGATGGGCTCCGTTTTTCGCGTCGAGGTCAATGTGATTGACGTGGATTCCGAGGCATTCGCTTTTCTTGATGGCGGTTGTAAGCAGGAGGCAGACCAATGTGTAGGGACGGGCGTCCGGCTTTTTGGCGCGGCGGTGACGGTCGGCGGCGAGCAGGACGGCGTCGTATTCTTCGGAGTCCAGCACCTGCGGGAGCGGGCTGATCGCGGATCGCTGCAGGACTTTTTCAGCGGGATCAATTGTCAGCGCGCCGTGCTGGTGAAGCCAGCGGAAGAACGACTTTACGGAAGTGATGCGCCGCGACAAGGTCTTTGGGCTGCACGGAACACCGCGTCCTTTTTCCATCCATTCGAAGAAGCGGTTGAGGTCGTCGGTGGTGATGGACCCGATGGGTTGATCCGGCGAAATGAATTGGTTGAGCAGGCGCGCGTCGGAGAGGAAGGCTTTGACGGTGTTTGGCGAGCGTCCCTGGTCGAGAAGGAACATCTCCCAGCCGTTGATGGCGGTTGGGAGGTGTGTCTTCGCATTGATGTGAGCGGAATCGGATGTTTTTGTCATGAGTTAAGTCCTTACGCAATAGCGCATAGCCTTTTCGTATAGTTTAGCGAATATGGGGAGGGTTGTCAACCGGGGATTTGGCTAATGCGATAAATCCTCCGGCTTGAAGCACGGCTCGTAGTCGTTGCCGAGGATGACGCGGTATTGCGCGGGGCTGTTGGCGTCGGGGAGGGAAAGCACATTTGCGGAATACAAGCCGAGTACGGAGATGAGCGTCTGCTGTTGGGCGGAATCCTGCCCGGGGGTGAAGTCTACAATGACGGAGGAACCGTAGTCGCGGTGGTCGGCGTTCCCGATGATGGTTTGGTACCCGGCGTAATTGAGTCGAGAGGCGGCGAGTGATTCCAATGTTTCAAAATATGAGCCGTTCTGGACTTCGACGGTGATGGTTTCGCGGACGGCGGCATACGGCGACAGCGTGGCGGCTTCGAGGAGCATTTGCCTTAACGCCTCTTCCTGCGGGAGGAGAACGGATGCCCCGCCGGGCGTCATCCACGATGCGACGTAAGGCGGACGGATGTAATAACTGCGGATGTTTGCGTTGGTGAAGTTGACGGCGTAGGGCGCCATGCGGAGGAGATCCGTAAGCCCAAGGTCTGTAATGACGGTGCTGGAGAGATCGTCGTACAGTTGCGGGACTTTTCCGAAAGTGTCCGTTTGCAGGGCTTTTTGGAAGAGAGTGCGCAGGACTTCCTGCTGGCGGCGTCCGCGGTCGAAGTCGTTGGATTTGGAGCGGGAGCGGGCGTACCATAGGGCAAGGTCGCCGTCCATGTGTACCTGACCGGGTCCCACCGTGTAGAGCCACCAGTTGTTTTCATTGTATGGGTCGTAGGATGGATCGATCAGCCGCCAGTCGGTGTAGGCGCAGGCGACGGGAAGATCGATCCCGCCGAGGGTGTCCACGATGCGGCGGAAGCCGTCGAATTCGACCATGGCAGTGTGGTCGATGCGGATGCCGAGGTTTTGCAGGATGGTGTCTTTCAACAAGCCCATTCCGCCTCCCGGGTAGCCGCCGAATTCTCCGCTTTGATAGGCGGTGTTGATGCGCTGCATTCCGACGGTTGGAATGTGTATCCACAGATCGCGGGGAATGGAAATGAGCGAGACCTGTCCCTCCTTGTGCCAGACGATTGCGATGAGCAGTGTATCGGTGCGGTGCGACGTCCCTGTGGGACGGCGGTCCGAGCCGATGAGCAGGACGTTGATGGTTTCACTGTCGGTGAGGGGCGGCAGGGGGGTGGGGCTGACAGCCAGCGATTCGGGCGGAGGCGCGGCTTGGGTGGGGAAAAGCTGTTCGATGGCGGCTGTCGCCGTCGGCGAGGATCGAGGCGACGGAGTCGGGGAGGGTGTCTCGGATTGGAGGATCAGCAGGGGTTGGGAATTTGAGTCAGAAGAGAAAAAGGGCGGTTGGGTGGGCGTGTAGAGCGAAGGTTGAAAGGGCGTGGGCGTGGCGGTCGCATTCGGCGCCGACGTGATTAAGACGAACGGCAGGGATGCCTGTTCCGGCGCGGCGGGAGGCGCTCCACAAGCCCACAATAACGCGGCGCATACGGCAAGCAATGATGAACGAATCGAGGCTTTCATGCAGTTGGCGGATTTTTTCAGGGCGCTGCTGATGGAAACGCTGTCGGGCTTGCGGTTGACGTCGAGACGGGAGTTGGGGAGGGGGCGGTTGTTGACGTGGCGGGAACGGATGTATTGGTCGGAACAACTGTCGCTGTGAAGGGAAGCGCCGTTTCAGTCAATGGATCGGTTGGGTAGGGGGTAATGGTCACGCCCGGCAATGAGGTTGGGATGGGCGTTCGGGTGGCGACGTTTGGAACCCATAAGACTTCGCCCGAATAAATGCGGTCACTGGCGCGGCAGTTCACGCTTTTTAGCAGGTTCACATTGGTATAGTGGTTTGTGGCAATCGAATACAGGGTATCGCCGGGTTTTACGGTGTAATTTTTTACCCAGCCGACCGCGCCCGGCGAGCAGGCGACCGGCGTGCTGGTGGGGGCAGGCGGCACGTAGAATATCGTGCCTGCGATCAGGTTGTCGCTCAGCAGGCAGTTTGCGCTTCTCAACGCATCCTTGCTGACGCGGTATTTTGAGGCGAGTCCATCCAGCGTGTCGCTTGGCTGGATGATGATGGGCGTCCAGTTTGAGGGCGGCGGACAGGATGAACTTGGCGGCGTGGACGTATTTGTCGCAAAAGCGGTTGGCGTATCGAGCCCCGGAGCCGGCGTAAAAGTGGGCAGGTCTGTAGATGTGGCGGTGACGGGCGCGGGGGATGGAAATGCGGGAAGGGTTTCGGCTGGCGTCGCCTGCGGCACGAACTCCACGAGCGAGATGGATAACGCCCCAAGCATCAATCCAACCGAAAGAATTGCCACCACCAGCGCGTTCGCAAACTCGCGCAGACCTCGCATTACTTCTTCCCTTTTTTCCCGTGTTTTTCCGCCGCCGTTTCGCTTGCAATCGGCAAAAGCACGCTGAATGTGGACCCCGCTCCCATCTCACTTTCCACCCAGATGCGCCCGCGCTGCGCCTCGGTCAATGTTTTTGCGATGGACAGTCCCACGCCGGTATCGCCCACCCCCTCGATGAGGACATTGTCCGCGCGATACAGGCGGGTAAAGACTCGCGGCAGGTCGTCCGACGCGATGCCCCCGCCGCTGTCGGAAACCTGGATCAGGATGAATTCCTGACCATCTTCGGTTCGTGTCTGAACCTTGAGCTTGATCGTCCCCTCAAACGGAGTCGCAGCCCCGGCATTTTGCAAAAGGTGGATCAGGATCTGTTGCAGGGCTTCGCGGTCGGCGTGGGTGGGTGCGAGCGTCTTTGGCAATTCGAGGTGCATGGAAATGTTCTTCTCGCGCATCTGCGAACTGGTGTAGGACATGGCATTGTCAATGATCAAATCCAAGTCCACCGCTTCGGGGTTGAGCGCGTTCAATTCGGTTTCGAGCGTGGTAATCTGGATCATATCGTCCGTCAGGCTGCGGATGCGCTCCGTGGACGCCTTGATCCGTTCGACGAATTTGCGCTGAAGCGCGCCGAGAATCCCAACCGATTCGCCGAGCAAAAGGTCTGTGTATCCCACGATGGAGGATAACGGCTGGCGAAGTTCCTGCGAGATCGAGGCGACCACTTCCGCTTGTTCCGTGGTTCTTGTGGCGATCTGCCCCTTCTCGAGTTCATGGGCGCGCATGTTGGCTTCCGCAAGCTGGTTTTGCAGATGCGCCATCTCCTGGAGCGTTTTCTTCAGGTCGTTTTCCAGTTGGGCGGGCGAAGTTCCCAGGCTCTTGCCGGCTCGCAAGTCGGCGTTTTCCTGTTGCAGCTGTTCGATGATGTGCTGGGATTCTTCCTGAGCCGCCATGAGCGAGGCGGCATCCACCGCCGAGCTTTTTTCAAGGTCGGCGCGCGCCTTCTCCAGTTGTTCTGTCAATTCCCGTATTCGCCGCTCCATGTCCGTTACCTGGAGACGCGCCTGTTCGCTCTGCGCCTCCAGCTTGTTGACCTTCTGGTTGCGCTGGATGATCGGCACCAACGAAGCGGCAATGTTTGCAAGGAACGCCTGGTCTTCGGCGGTCCATGTGCGGTCGGAATACGGCGAAAGCAATAGAATGCCGCCCAGGGCTTCCTTATCCGGCGTGAGGATCGGCACGCTCAATAAATGACCGGGGTTGGTCAGCCCAAGAATATCCCCCAGCCCCTTGACGTCGGCGGACGTGCTGCTGGCGGGCATCCGCAACGGACGTCCGCGCTGAAGCGAATTTGCCAGCATGGGGATCGAACTCTTGTTGAGCGAGCCGCCTTCCAGGCTGTCCTCGCGGATCAGGTCGTATCCGCCTGAGATAATCATTTGGTTGTTGTTGTCGGTCAGGTAGATCAGGAAACACAGGTCTGCCAGCATTGTCTGCGCTATGGCGCGGGTAATGGACTGGCTTGTTTTGGTCGGGTTCGTCTCCGCTGCAATGGCGAGCAGCGCGTGGAAGGTCTTGGGATCGGTGCTGTACCGCCTGCGTTCGGGGCGTCCGGTTGTATCCTGTTTTAACGTGGTTGGTTTTTGGTGGGATATCACCGCTTCGGCGGGGATGGCGAATCGCTGGGGCAGGGTGAGCAGAATCGGATAAGCCGCCATGTAGGCGAGCCGGACAATGCCGGAATAGTAGCCATCCATGCGAAACAGTAAATGTCCGGTATGCCCTAAAAAGCCCAAAAACAGCAGGAGTATTCCGTACCACATCCCGTCGGGTCTGCGGATGGCAAGCGTGGCGATGCCGAGAAGCGCGAGAAAAATCGAGCCGACCTGCCAGAGCCAGTCATCGGCGGTCTGGTTATAACTGAGTGATGCCGCCTGCGATTGCCAGGAGAGCAGGCTTAATCCCAGGGCGGTCACGACGAACAAACTGAGAATCGCCACACCGGCGTCCGCCGCGCGATTCGGTTCGGGGTACGCATACAGCCACGTGATCCAGACGATCCCAAACATAATGAAGGCGCGGTCCAAAGGCGGCAGGATCGCCTTGGGGTCGATGATTTCCTGCCAGCCCAGCCCGCTAAACAGGAACATGATAATCTGCGCAAAAAGCAAAATACCAAGCCCTGCGAACGCCCGCCGCGCCTGTGGAAATTCACTTGCCCGCCAGTGGTTAAAAGCCGATTGAAGCGCGCTGGCTACCGCAAACACCAGCACTGTGTAGTAGATAAGATCGCCCGGCGGGACGGTTAATTGTGTAAGAACCAAACTGGAGAATGCGCTCATGCAATCGTGATTATACTGCCAGTTCAAAATTATGGCGTAGAATTGTCGCCATGTCTCAAGGGAAACGGATTCCATTTTTCATCGGGCTTGCCATCATCATTGCCGCCTCTGTGATGATCGTGGGACATTCCCACGTCCGAAGGGCGGAATCCGCCCACGCCCGAAAGGACCATGCCGGCGCCTCTTCGTCCTATGCGCGAGCCGCGCAGATTTTATTTTGGCGCGAAGACCTGTGGGAGATGGCGGGCATCTCCGCCGCGCGTGGAAACGACTTTCAAACTGCCCTCGCTTATTTCAGCGCCTCCCCCGATCTTTCAGAGGAAGGCTGGTTGTGGCTGGCGACGTCCCATTTTCAACTCGGCGACATGCCATCCGCCATTCGCGCCGCGGAGGAGGGCGCGCGGCATTTTGATTCCGCCCGGCTGTATCGCCTGTTGGCATTTGCCCACCGTAACCAGCAGGATTGGCAGTCCGAGCGCCTTGCTCTCGAAAACCAACTTCGCCTCGAATCCAATGACGCCTATGCCCATTACAGACTGGGGCTTTTGTTGACTTTATCCTCGCCCCAACTTGCCCTCGACGAACTGACTCTCGCCTCCTCTCTTAACCCGGAAGTTGATTCCGCCGTCCAGACCTTGCGCTCCGCCTTAGCCTTGTCCGGCGTCCAATCGGACGAGTCGCAAAAACTGCTGACGATTGGTCGCGCCCTGGGCTTGGTACAGGAATGGGAGTTGTCGCTTGCGGCGTTCGAAGGAGCCGTGCAAGCCGACCCGAAGAATGCGGAGGCGTGGGCGTGGCTTGGGGAGGCGAAACAGCAAACAGGTCAGGATGGAAGCGTGGAACTCGACACGGCATTGTCGCTCGATCAGACGTCGGTCAACGTTCGCGCGCTGCGCGCTCTGTATTGGAGTCGTCAAGGGAGCCATTGGCAGGCGTTGGAGGAGTATCTCGTTGCGGCGGAAACCGAACCGGAAAATCCCGCGTGGCAGGCGGGGATTGGGGATGCCTATGTGAAGCTCGGCGACCTGATCGCCGCGTTGACGGCGTATCAACGCGCGGTGGAACTTGCGCCGGATGAAACGAGATATTGGCGGCTGTTGGCGGTCTTTTGCGCCGAAAACAGTGTGTATGTGGAGGAGATCGGGTTGCCCGCCGCGCAGCAGGCAGTGACGCTCGCGCCAGATGACCCATTTGCGCTCGACACGTTGGGGTATCTTTATTTTTCATCGGGGCGGTACGCCAGCGCCGGGGAAAATTTATTAAGAGCAATTGAAATCGCGCCGGAACATTTTTCCGCGCACATTCACCTTGCCATGAATTATCTTGCCCAGGGAGACCGCGCCGCTGCCTTCAACAGCCTTACGTATGTGCGCGATGCGGATTCCTCCGGCATATATCGTGAAACCGCCATGCAGTTGTTGGGGCGGTATTTTCCATGACGCTCCGTGATAAAATCACGCCCATGAATCGAAGTGGCATATCTTTATTGATTTTGATGGCGCTTTCGCTTGCATGTGCAGCCACGCCGGTGACTTCCGTGCCGCAGGCGGCGCCGTCTGCGGGGTCGGTGTTGTTTCAGGATGATTTCAGCCGCCAGACCACGGGCTGGGATCGTTTACTGGTTTCTGAAGGCATCATGGACTACGACGCGGGCGGATACCGCATTCTCGTCAATTCCTTGCAGACGAATTTCTGGGCGACGCCGCGCCGAATTTTTTTCGACGCGCGCATCGAAGTGGATGCGGGCAAACTGGCTGGTCCCGACGAAAACCGCATCGGGATAATCTGCCGCTTCAATCAAAACAATTATTATTTCTTTATCATCTCCAGCGACGGGTTTTACGGCGCAGGCTTGTTCAAGGATGGGCAGGCGGCTTTGCTCGGTCAAAGCGAAATGCAATCTTCCGCCAATATCAACAAGGGGCTTGCCGTCAATCATCTCCGCGCCGACTGCGCCGGGAACACGCTTACGTTCTATGTGAACGGATTTCAAATTGCGCAAGTTCAGGATTCCACGCTGACATCCGGCGATGTCGGCATACTGGCTGGCACGTTCGATACCCCCGGCGTGGATATTGTGTTCGATAATTTTGTGGTCTTGCAACCGTAAACAGAACATGGGCGATGGATGGCAGACCGCGAGTTCATCGTCTGTCGTCCATCGCCCATTGTCCAGGATTCATGAAGATTTTCCTTGATACCATCGGCTGCCGCCTCAACCAGGCGGAAATAGAAAATATGGCGCGCCAGTTCCGCGCGGCGGGGCATGAGATCGTCGCTTCCGCCGACCATGCAGATATGGCGGTGGTCAACACCTGCGCGGTCACCACGCAGGCGGCATCCGATTCGCGCGGAAGGATCCGCGCCATCGCGCGCGCGGGCGTCGGCGAGATCGTCGCCACAGGCTGCTGGACCAGCCTGCAACCCAGGGAAGCTGCCGCGCTGCCCAACGTCAAACACGTCGTCACCAACGACAAAAAAGATCTGCTCGTTCCTTCCGCCCTTAACCTTGAACCTTCAACCTTCGACCTTGAACCTTCAACCCTTCGACACACTCAGGGCGGCGCCTTCGACCTTGAACCGATAGACCGCACCCCCATCCCCGGTCTGCGCCGCCGCACCCGCGCCTTCATCAAAGTGCAGGACGGCTGCGACAACAAATGCACTTTCTGCGTCACCACCATCGCGCGCGGCGAAGGGCGTAGCCGTCCGCTGGCGGATGTCATCGCCGATGTCAACGCCGCGCTTGCGGGCGGCTCAAAAGAAATCGTCCTCACGGGCGTGCATCTCGGCTCGTGGGGGCAGGAGACGAACGTTCATCTGCGTGATTTGGTTCAAGCCATTTTGCGCGAAACGGACGTGAAACGTTTGCGATTATCTTCCCTCGAACCCTGGGATTTGGATGCAGACTTCTTTTCCCTTTGGGAAGACGGACGCCTCATGCCTCACCTTCACCTGCCTCTGCAATCCGGGAGCGAATCCACGCTGAAACGGATGGCGCGCAAGACCACACCCGCATCCTTCCGCGAGTTGGTGGGCGCCGCAAGAACTGTCGTTCCAGACGCCGCCATCACCACCGACATTATTGCAGGCTTCCCCGGCGAAACGGAAGACGAATTTGCAGAGACGCTTGAGTTCGTGAAAGAAATGTACTTTGCGGGCGGACATATCTTTTCATATTCGGCGCGTCCCGGCACGGGGGCGGCAAGGATGAAGGGGCAGGTCAAGCCGGAGTTAAGAAAGAGGCGGAACCGCATCCTGCAAGAGACAATCGAAGGGTCGGCAAAGTCCTACCGCGAGAGATTTATCGGGCGGACGATGTCCGTGCTGTGGGAATCCACAATGGAGTACGGCGAATACGGCTGGCGCATGGAAGGCTGGTCTGGGAACTATCTGCGCGTGACCGCCACCGCTCCCTCGCCACGCTGGAATGAAGTGGATGAAGTGGTGTTGAAGGAAATGCTGGGTGTTACGATGAAAGGCGAGATCGTTAATTTATGACCGGAGTTGCGCGCCCCCTTTTTGGACGTCTCTTAAAAAGCGCCCCGGGCGCATTTTATTATTTTCTTTTATTGGTTTTAATACCTTGGATTATCGCCTCAAGAATCTATAATTTGGAAGCCGCTCCCCCGGGTTTGTTCTTCGACGAATCTTCGATTGGTTATAACGCGATTCGCATCATGGAAACCGGTTACGACGAGCATGGCAAACACTATCCTGTATATTTCGAATCGGTTGGCGATTATAAAAATCCAGTCTTCATCTATGCTGTTGCATTCGTATTTAAATTGTTGGGCGCTTCCGAGTTCAACCTTCGGTTAACAAGCGCTCTTTTCTTTGGATTTGCTTTGCTGTTTTCGGTTCTGTTAATTCGAAAGATTTTCGATGGAAACAGAATTCTAACCATCTATGCGCTGATTGGCTTCGGATTTACACCTTTGTTCTTTGTTTTATCAAGAGTTGCGTTCGAGGTCATCACGCAATGGACATTGGTCTCTGCCGCGACTTTGACAATCTGGGCGGCATTCCATGGGAGGAATGCAGAAAAGGGCTTATTGTTTCCCGCGATTGTAAGCGGCGGGCTTCTCGGTCTTTCCACATATAGTTACACCACACAGCGGCTTTTATCAAGTTTGATGCTGGTTGTTTTGTGGGCAGTGTATATCAATCGGAATAACTTCAAGAAACTTTTGGCTCTTTCCTTTGCTTACTTGATTGCCTTGATACCCTTTCTTGTTTTTTCATTCAATAACCCGGGGATTGTAGCGGAGAGATTTCTTGAATTGTCCTATGTGGATGATCCGTTGTCCTTCTCTGAGAAAGCATCCATTTTCTTCGGAAACTATGGAGTCTACTGGTCGCCTGATTTTTTGATTTTTCATGGCGACCCGAACCTGCGTCACTCAACCGGATATGGCGGCGTTTTGTTTGTCGTGACAATTGTCCTGTTCGTTCTGGGCTTTCTGCATTTACTGTTAAAGAAACGTCGCGAACGATTTCCGGTTTTCCTTCTTGTGAACCTTACGATTTCCCCCATTGCGGCGGCATTGGTGACTGAGGGCGCGCCCCATGCTTTGCGCAGCATGTTGGTTGTGTACTACATTTTGCTCATATCCTGTTATGGGTTGGCGATAGTGATCGATTCGAGATGGCATCACGTCCTGAAAACCGCCTTGTTGACATGCCTGTTTCTTGCTCATGCGCTTGAATCTGCCCGGTATCAACGGGATTATTTTGTCTCATACCCGGCGCGCAGTGTCGAAGATTTTGGCAGTTTTGATCTCCGATCTGCAATCGAGTTTTCGCTTGAACACCGCCCGGATGAGATATCTGCGATTGGTCTGCCTCCTGGAGGATATGCCAATATTCAATTTTATTCAGGAAATGTCGAAAATCCCGCAGGGATACCGATTGCTGTTGACGATTTCCGCGAGCCTAAGCCGGGTCTTTGCCTGATTTTTCACCGCAGAACTGATATTGAATCTAAGTTGGATGCATATTCCCTGCCGTATGATAATTTTTCCAGCCGGAAAAAGTTGAGTCCCATGGAACGCAGGTTTTCGGTGGAGAAATTCAATGGCGTGATCAAAGTCAGGTGTTATGAAAGGGAGAATTGAAATATGGCAGGCGGCTTGCGTCCCGCTAACTCGAATCTTCCAGTGATCGCGCCGATTTCCCTCGTGGTTTCGGCAAGTATATGCGTTCTGGTCTATGTGCATTTCTTGCAGTCATTTGGATTGAGTGTGAGTCGGGTTGCGGCGGGGGTATTTGTTTATCTTACCCTGGCATGGATAACGTACTCCCTGACCGTGTATATACTTGACAAGTACCTTCACCATAGCCGAGCTTCCCTAATGGCGTCAATTGGCTTTTGGTCTGTCATTTCCGCATTGCTCACTTTGCATATTTTGCCTATCCCGCATTTCCCCCTTTCTCCTTTGTTTCGCCCTACAAGCGAACTGGAAATTAGGATTACTTTTCCAGAAAGCACTATGAAGGAGGTGCAATTGAGAGGGGTTTGGTTGGACATTGATGACGAGAGGCTTTCCTACGCAGATTTTGATCTTTCCGCTGAATGGGTTGGCAGGTCAGGACGGTATTTTATCGATCCGGCTTTGAGGGGCGAACTGTTCTGGCGAGGAAAGATTGCCGAGCGGGCAAAGTTAACCATTTTCCCAATGAGCATACCAGCCAATATCACCGTTCTTTGGGATGGAGAAGTCAATTCTGCCCTGCTTGATGGTACCCCTGTTTCATTCGTTAGAAGAAGCCCCACTCCCGTCTCGTATTATGCGGCCATCATAGTCGCCCGCTTTTTCGTTGTATTTTATACCCTGTTTGTCTTTTTTTCGATGTTTGTATCTGTCGCCCCCCAGTCGCAAAGGATAATAGTGCCAATATTTCTTTTAACACTTGGCTTGTTGTTGGTGTGCGCACATTTTCAAAGCGATGATGTAAAGAATAGGTTGGACCTTCAAATCAGTTATCACTTGGCGATTTTGTCCGGCGAGGCTCCAAGCCCCTGGCAATATCGGGTGTTTTCTGAGTGGATATTGGCGGGCTTGATGGGTTTGTTGTCGCCATTGGGTTATGAAAGGTCGTTCTATTTTGCGTCAATGGCGATTCGTATTATTCAAAATATCTTGATTTATTTCCTGTCCTACTCCTATTTTCGCAAGCTAAATCATTCGGCTTCTGTTGCGCTGATCGGTATCTTGTTTCTATCGGGATCTCTCCTGACTTCATATTACAATACTGGCATTTCGCTGAACACCTATTTCGACCTTATTTTTTATCTTGTGTCTATACATCTAATCCTGAATCGATCCTTTAGGTGGCTTCCGTTGATCATGGTGTTCGCCGCTTTGAATCGCGAGACAAGCGGGATGATTCCCATTTTGGCTTTATTGGCGAATCTTGATCTGGAGGATCGAAGATCAAAGGTCGGCTTTGTTTTGGGCGCTTTGACGTCTTGGACGCTGGTATTTTTCGGGCTGCGCGTGATCTACTTGGACCGCGAAATTTTCATTCCCTATGGACAGCAACCTGGAATACCTCTGTTGGTCTATAACTTATTTCCCCCACCTTATATGGCGTTTCTACGTTTTTTTAGTGTGATTCCAATTCTGGCACTGGCGGTCTTCATGCGATGGAATAGTATGTTGAAACGTTTTTTTATTGTGATGGTGCCGTTGTGGGTGGCTGTTCATTTGGTCGCGAGTGTCATTGCGGAAACGCGCTTGTTCCTTGTCCCGCAAATTATAGTATTTATTCCTTCTTTTTTAACATTCGTTCAGATTGTATGGGAGAAAACGGTTGAAGGGAAATCACTGTCCCGAAATGAGACGGTTCGAAATATTTGATATTTTGACTTCCTGTTACAAATGTCACTACTTGAAACGGGGGAGGGATTGTATAATTTTCTTGCGAAAATAAATTGTAGGACAAGTCTGTAGACTTGTCCTACGGTAATTCTATAAAAAGGAGCAAACTATGACGGCTCAATTAATTGACGGCACTGCCATTGCGAAAAAAGTGCGCGATGAGGTGAAGGAAAAAGTTGCCAAACGCATTGCGGAGGGCAAGTCACAACCCGGGCTGGCGACCGTGCTGGTGGGGGAACGGATTGACTCGGCAACTTACGTTAATATGAAACAGAAGGCGTGCGCCGAGTTGGGAATGACATCCTTTCACCATCCTGTTCCCGCGGATATTACCCAGGAAGACCTGGAAAAACTCATCAAGGAATTAAACGCCGACCCGAAGGTACACGGCATTCTGGTGCAATTGCCCCTGCCCGATCATTTGGATGAAGAACGCATTTTGCAGCTCATCAGCATCGAGAAGGATGTGGACGGTTTCTCGCCCATCAATCTTGGTCGTTTGGCTCAAAAGGGACGCGAGCCGTTGTTCGTGCCTTGCACGCCGTATGGTTGTATCTATCTTTTGAAGGAAGCGGGCGTGAAGATCGCTGGCGCGAACGCGGTAGTGCTGGGACGTTCCAACATCGTTGGTATGCCCGCCGCGCTCCTGCTCATCAAGGAAAATGCCACAGTGACCGTTGTCCATTCGAAGACAAAGGATATTCCTGCCGTGCTGCGCGATGCGGACATCATCATTGCCGCCATTGGTCGCGCGGAGATGGTGCGCGGCGATTGGATCAAGCCCGGCGCGGCGGTCATTGACGTGGGCATCAACGGCATCCCGATGCTGAACGAAGACGGCTCCCCGGTCATCAGCCAGAAGACGGGCAAACCGCGCCAGAAACTGGTCGGTGACGTGAATTTTGCGGAAGCGAATGAAGTGGCTGGCTTTATTACCCCTGTGCCTGGCGGTGTGGGTCCCATGACAATTGCGATGTTGATGGCGAACACGCTCAGGGCGGCAGAGATTCAAGATAAATAGCGGTTAAGAAGCCATTAGCGATTGGCAGGCAGTCCCGTCGAGAGGCGGGGCTGTTTTTTGTGCAGGGGGGGCAGGACTTAAGTACCTTGACATATTATCAAATCAGTACTATTATTAGATTGCTAATAGATTGAAGTAAATATTATTTGAGAAAGGAAATGGAATGATCGAGCCTACCGCGCAAACCAAAAAATTCCAAAAAGAATTGAACGCAGGGACGTCGTCGCTGGTGTTGTTGAGCGTGTTGAACCGTAGCGGCGAACCGTTGTACGGATACCAGATTGCAAAGATGCTGGAAGAGAGCGGTCCGGGCGTGCCGATGATGAAGCAAGGGACTTTGTACCCTGTGCTGCGCTCGCTGGAGGAGAACGGGTTGCTGGAAAGCACGGTGGAACCTTCGGTTACCGGTCCGCCGCGGCGTTATTACAAGATCACGGAAGAGGGGCGCTCGACGTTGGTCGAGTGGGTGGAACTGTGGAAACAAACAAAAAAATTTGTAGATGTGATTTTGAAAGGATGACATTATGTTCAAGACAATCGAAGAATATCTGAATGCTTTGAAAACCGAATTGAAGGATGCGGACCCGGCTTTGCTGCAGGATGCGCTTTCCGATGCGCGCGAACACTTGACAACGGCGTTGGAAGCGGCTCGGGCGGTGAATCCAGCCGTCGGGGCGGAGGAGGCGTTGAAGTCCATTGTGGAGGAGTACGGTTTGCCCGAAGAGACTGCCTCCGCCTATCGAGAAGTGGAGCGGCGCATGTCACCCGCGCTGAAGCAGGTCGTCAAGCCGCGTTCGTTGCTTGGGCGTTTCTTTGGCGTGTATGTTGATCCGCGCGCATGGGGCGGGCTGTTGTATATGTTTATTGCGTTCATCACGGGTATATTCTATTTGACCTGGGCGGTGACGGGAATTTCCCTCTCTGTGTCCCTGCTGATCTTTATCTTTGGCTTTCCGCTGGCGCTTTTGTTCCTGCTTTCTGTGCGCGGGCTGGCGCTGCTGGAGGGACGCCTTGTGGAGGCTTTGCTCGGCGTTCGGATGCCGCGCCGCCCGTTGTTTTCACATCAAGGCATGAAGTGGTTCGACAGGCTCAAGGCGTTGATGACGGATAAAGCCACATGGATGATGCTGATCTATATGCTGCTGCAATTCGTATTGGGGACGGTGTATTTTGTGATGATCACAGTCGTGCTGAGTTTCTCGCTGGCATTCATTGCCATCCCGTTCCTCCAGCCAGCTATCCAGACATCCTTTCCTGGCACAGCATTCATATACTACAACGGGACCTCTCACTACTTCCCCGCCTGGTCTTATCCTCTGTGCGTTTTGGGCGGCATTTTGCTGTGGACGATCTTCATGCACATTGTGCGCGGAGTTTCACAATTGCACGGCAAACTGGCAAAATGGATGCTTGTTTCCGAGTGACAGAGCCCCCGAAGCGAATCAAAAAACAGCCCGGCTCAAACCGGACTGTTTTTTTGATTCTGTTTCTATGGTCTGATGTAAAGCCCAAGATGATTGGCAACAGCGCGTTCCCTGCCGGGTTTGCCGAGGTCGACGGGGGAGTTTAGCACGCGGGCTTTGCCGTCGAAGCCTTGAATGACCATGGTGGAGGAACCGCCGCCGTCCATGTTGGCTCCGTGATGGACGCCGTAGGAGATCAGCAGTTCCGCCAGTTCGGGGAAGGTGACGCCTTCGCTGTACCCGGGCTGGCGTCCATCCACGACCATGAGGGTAAGCCAGCGCGCGTTTTTGTTCACGCCGATGGCGGTGCGGGGCGCGGGGGCTTGCGCCGCCAGATTCTTGACTGTTTTTCCGTCCATTACCACCATGCGGTCGCCGGAGACCGCGTTGAAAACGTTGCCGCCGAATTTGTTGAAAGAGACTTGATTCTTCCTCCCGATGTAGAGGACAGGTTGGATGGTCTTCTTTGGCGAGTAGATCGTTCCGCGCGAGGCGGCGAAATCGGAGACGCGGACGGGCTCGCCGCCGTTCGGGCAAAGCGCGGCGGGGCTGTAGGAGGCGTCCAGGTAACTGAAATATCCGCCGTTGACGGCGACGTGCAGTTTGAATTCATCGAGGAATTTGGATGCGGTACGCGTACACAGAATGTCCGTGTTGTTTGATGAGGGCGTTACCAGGAATTCCAACTTTGCGGTTTGCAGGTCGATTGCCATGACATGGACGACGATTGGGCGCGGGGATGTTAAATCCTTTCGCAGGTAGGTAATGCCGGGGGTAATGCTCTGTGTGATCGAGGACGGGCGCTCGTTTCCAATCGGGACAAGGTAATCCTTTGAACACCAGCCGATGAGACCGTCCAGTTTTTGAATTTGCACCCAGCCGGGGGTGGTCGAATCATCGAGGGCGGGGAGGGTATCGTTTTTCAAAACCTTGGCGGTGATTTTGTCGTTCAAGCCTGGTCCCTCGCGGACGTTGAGAACGGTGGTGTTGACGCGATACCAAGTCCTGTCTTTGTGATCGGGCACTGGCGTGGTCGGCGGGGGTTCGGTCGGCTGCGGCGCATGGACACTGATCAGGTATTCGCTGTAACTCCAGCCGATGAGGGTTCCATCCTGGTTGCGGATGTTGGTCCAGGAGCCGTCGGTGGTTTCGCCGATCTTTTCGACGAGTTCGCCGAAGTAGACCAGCCCTATCGAGTCATGTTCCAGTCCCGGTCCCGAGCGGACTTTCAGCGACGAGGCAGTGACGCGATACCAGTTTGTGTCCTCTTCTTCTGGCGGAGGTGTGGGTTCTGGCGCGGGCGTCGGCGTCGGCGCGTCTGTCTCTGCTAAGTAATCGTTGGAACTCCAGCCGGTCAGGCTGTCATCCGTTTTGCGGATTTGAAGCCAGGAGCGGTCGGTATTTGCTCCGATCTCCCGCACCACATCATTGAAGAAGATGCTTCCAACCTGGTTGAAGTTTACGCCGGGTCCTTCGCGTACCCGCAGGGATGCGGTTGTGACGCGATGCCACTTCGATGTGGGAGGCGGCTCGGGCGTTGGTTCCGGCTCGGGCGTTGGCTCCGGCTCGGGCGTTGGCTCCGGTTCGGGTTCAGGTTCAGGCTCGGGCGTCGGTTGAGGCGCGCTCACTCGCTGCAGATAGGCGGCGAAACTCCATCCGGTCAACCCATCTTCTCTTTTGATGTTGAGCCAGGTCCGGTCTGAATTTGCGCCGATCTCCTCCACCACTTGATTGAGGAGAATGCTGCCGATTTGTTTATGGGTCAACCCGGGTCCTTCGCGCACTTTGAGGGATGGCACGGTAACGCGGAAGAATTTGCTGAGGGGCGGCGGTTCGGGGATGGGCGTTTCGCTGAGATTGAACCTCGCGCGGAACGCTTCGATGTCGCCGTTGAAATAGTTCAGGTCTATGTTCTTGCTTTCCACGCCGTACAGGGAGCCGTCGCCGTTGTCGGTAAATTGCCAGAACGTCCAATCCGTCCACGGTTTGGGGACGAGCGGGCTGGCGGCGCCATAATTTGCGACCCAAAGAGGATATTGTTTGAAGTAGTTCAGGGATGCAGTGGGGATGCCCGCAGCAACCGTGTTTTCGAGCCAGTAGTAATAGGCGGTATAGATGCCGATCTCTTTGCCGGGGATGAGTTCCTTGATGCGTTCAAGGAAGGTGTACCAGTGTTTCCATCCCCTGAACGAGCCGTTGTAGTTATCTTCGAAATCCGCCCAATGGGGCAGTTCGCCGTACTCCCCGTCGAATAACGACGCCCATAACTCCGCCTGTTTTTTGGGATCGACGCGGCTGTCGTAGAACCAGTACGAGCCGCGCGGGATGCCCGCCAGTTTTGCCTCGCGCCAGTTGACCTTGAAGTCGCGGTCTGACCAGAGATTTTGCCCGGCGCGGATGATGACATAGCCCGCGTTGGCGCGCATTCTCCTGAAGTCAATGCCTTCGGGGGTTTGCGGGTCGTCCTGATAAAAACTAACATCGGGTCCGATGACGTTCGCCATGATATTCACTCCTTGTTGTTAGTTGGCTTTAAAAAAATTATACAGGATTTACAGGGCATTTTCAAAATGAGTAATCACGGGGTTCGCGCCGGGCTTGCCCTCGATAGCAATCACGTCTATCTGCCAGTGATCTATCCCGTGTTCGGCGGCATAGTAATTTGCGGCGTTGAGCATGTGCTCGCGCTTGCGTGTAGTGATTTGATGTTCCGGCAGGAAGTTTTTGCTGGAGGTCAGCGTTTTCACTTCGACGAAGATCGTTGTCCCATTTTGTTCGGCGACGATGTCAATCTCGCCATAGGGAGTGCGCACATTGCGGGCGACGATGCAAAAACCCCGCTTCATCATAAAGCCGACGGCTGTTTCCTCGCCCCAGGCTCCCACACGCTGGTTGTGATTCGTCATGAAACGAAACGCTCCATGAAACCGCGCAGGCGGGCGCGCCAGCTGCTTTTGCGCGGTCTGAATTCATTGACCAGGTTTTCATAGCGGCTCAGCATGAGTTTGGTTGTGCGTTCGATGTCGTAGGCGATGGAGGCGTCGCGTGCTGAATGGCTCATTTGAGTGCGCAGGACTGGGTCGAGGACGAGGCGGGTGAGTTTGGCGGTGAAGGCAGGCTGGTCGTGCGTCGCAAGGAAGCCTGTCTTGCCGTCTTCCACCGTGTCGCTCACGCCGACGGATTCGATGCCCATGACCGGAAGCCCCGTCCCCATCGCTTCGATGATGGAAAGCGGATGCACCTCCGTAACCGATGCCGTGACGAAGATATTGCCCATGGCGAGATAGGCGGGGAGTTTGCCGTAGTCCACCTTGCCCGCCATGCGGACGCGTGATGCGACGTTCAAGTCATTGATGAGTGAACGGATTTCATGCTCGAATTGCTGGGAACCGCCGCCAATGAGCATGAGATGAACGTTCGGGATGGCTTTGGCGATGCCTGAAAACGACTCGAGCAGAAATGGAATATTCTTTTCGGGCGCGATGCGTCCCGCATAAACAAGAAGGATATCGTCTTCCTTGTAGCCGAACTGCGCGCGGGGGAGCGGTGTTGCCGCGTGGAAATTTTTCAAGTCTACGCCGTTGGGAACGATCTCGATCTTGCCCTCGACATTGAGTTCGCGCAAAACCTTTTCCATGCCCGCTGAAGGTGTGATGACAAGGTCTACTGCCTTGCAGAAGGGCGGCATGTAGGCTTGCAAAAGCCCGTTGCTGACCTCGTCGGGCATGAGCGGGAGGTAGGCTTGCGCGTACAGGTCGTAGCGGGTGTGGTTGGTGAAAAGGATGGGGATTCGCAGGGGGCGGCAGTAACGAAGAGCGAGGCGTCCGCTCAGGAACGGGTGATGAACGTGGACGACGTCCATGGTTTGCAGGAGTTTCTTCGCGGCGCGCGTGTAGCGCATGGAGAGGTAAAAGCCCGTATCCGCCAGCGGCACTCCCGGACTGCGAATTACATTCGGTTCATTATCTTCGTATTCCAGATCGCCAAAGGTAAAAACAAATACCTCGTGTCCGGCTTTTTCAAGGTGCTGTTTATTGATCTCGACATAATTGGTTATGCCGCTGATATACGGTTTGTAGCTGTCAACCATCATTCCGATGCGCATACCGATATGCTACGGCATGGGCAGGCGAATGTCAAGCGGGAATTCGGGCATGGTAGAATGGAAGCCCTTAAGGAGAAAAGATGCCGGTGACGCTTGTGTTACGCGACAAGGAATATGAAGTGAAGGCAGGCATGACCCTGCTGGATGCGTTGAAGAAAAGCAACATCGTTCCGGAATCCGTGATCGCGACCCGTGACGGCGAAATGATCACGGAGGATGAGATTTTGAAAGACGGTGAGAAGATAAAATTGATCGCGGTGATATCGGGTGGATAATGTCATTGCGAGGCAGCGTTCTTCCGCCGAAGCAATCTCCGTTTAAGGCGGAGACTGCTTCATGGCGCGAGGCGCCACTCGCAGCGACAGGTGAAAACTATGAAATGTAGAAAATGCGGCGGCAAAGCTTCGGTCAACATGCGCCAGCATAAACTGGCATTGTGCAAGGAACATTACCTTGAATGGATTCCCGAACAGACCGAACGCTTCATAAAGAAATATCACATGTTTGCCCGCGATGAGAGAATTCTGGTGGCGGTTTCGGGCGGCAAGGATTCGCTCTCGCTTTGGGATATTCTCGCGCGTCTCGGTTATCAGGCGGATGGACTGTATCTTGGTCTTGGGATTGACGGCGGCATCGGCTATTCCCATGAGTCTCAGCGGTTGAGCCAAAAGTTTGCGGATGAAAACAACCTCAAATTGCATGTGGTGGATATCGAAGGGGAATATGGGCATTCCATTCCCGTTCTTTCAGAAATCAGCCATCGCGGACATGGCAAGCCGTGCGCCGTTTGCGGTTTAGCGAAGCGCCATGAAATGAACCGCATCGCGCGGGACCTCGGGTATGATGTCCTCGCCACAGGGCATAACCTCGACGATGAAGCTGCCGTCCTCTTTGGCAACACCTTGAATTGGTCTGCGGAATACCTGCTCCGGCAAGGACCTGTCCTGCCCGCTTCGGATGGTTTCGCGCGCAAAGTCAAGCCGTTGTGCCGCTTCTATGAACGCGAGATGACCGCCTACGCGCTGGCGCGGGGAATCGAATATATCTACGACGAATGTCCCTTTGCGGAGGGTTCGCAGCAGATCTTCTACAAAGAGGCGCTCAATCAACTGGAGAGCGCCCGTCCCGGCGCAAAGCTGACGTTTTATCTGAAGTTTCTGGAAGCGAGAAAAAGCGGGGAATTGTTTGTCGAAAAGAATATCGAACATGCGCGTTTGCATGCCTGCCCCAATTGCGGACAGCCCACGTCCGCGCCTGGCTTGTGCTCATTTTGCAGGATGGTCGAAAAGGCAAAGGTTGAAACTGAATAAAAATGCGCCGGGTTTTCGACGGCGCATTTTTTATCTTAATAACGTGGTTATCAAACCAAGAAAGAACAAACCGATTGCGATGTACCCCGCGATCTGCTCGGGTGTGAACAATGTGATGCGCGGCGCTTCAAAACTCAGATGATCGAAATTGTGTCCCGACGGGATTTCCCGCTTTCCAAGAAGCGCATCGCGGAAGGTGGTGACGTTCGGCGGGCGGCTGTCCGGGTGCAGGGACATTGCCCACTGGATGGCTTTTTCCACATGGGGGCTGATGCGTGGATTGATCTCACGAGGCGGGATCAGGCTGCGGGGAGTCAGGAAGCGTTTGCGTACCTCGGCGGGCGGTTCGTTTGTCAGCAGGTGATAGAGAGTCGCGCCGAATGAAAAGATATCCGCGCGCGGGTCGGTATGCGTATCGTCCCCGCCGTATTGTTCCAACGGGGTGTAAAGCGCAGTTCCCTGACCTTGAATAACGGTGATGGTCACTTCATCGGGAGCCATGATTTTTACGAGGCCGAAATCCACAAGTTTGACCAGTCCGCTGGGCGTGAGTTTCAAGTTGCTGGGTTTGATGTCGCGGTGGATGATGGGCGGGTCCTGATGGTGGAGATAATTCAACGCGTCCGCGATTTGTACCGCCCAGCGCAGCACTTCGTTTTCCGAAAGGAAGGATTTGTTGCGGCGCGCTTCCTGCATTCGCTCGCGCAGGTCCTTGCCGGGGACGTAATCCATCACCAGATAATCGCGCGCACCCTCGGGGAAATAATCCGAGACCTTTGGCAGGTTGGGGTGATCGAGGCGCGCAAGAACAGATGCCTCGCGAAAGAACTGCTCGCGGGCTTGCGCAAAAATATCCGGCGGGAGAGCCTGGTTATGCTCAACTTCCTTGAGCGCGCAAAGGCGGCCTTGCAGACGTAAATCCTCGGCAAGATAAATATTGCCGGTGCCGCCCTGCCCGATCTGTTCGCGGACCTTGTAGCGTTCGCGCAGGATCTCCCCTTTCTTTAACGATTGGGGCAAATCTTCTCCTTTGGTGCTTTCTGCGGATTTTGCTGATACGTGATTCGTTTCGGCGTCGTATCACTTGCGTATCAGGATTCGCGCAATTTACAATATAATCATGCACGAAATCCACTTTTCTGCTATATTATAAACGTCTTTGCTCTTGTGGAATATGCAGTCTTTAGAATTGTTATTTTTCGAAACTTATAAAAGGCGGTGGTTGAGCGGCTATGGAACACGAAGATGAATTCCCGGTCCTTGTTGCGCAGGACGGTCCCCTGAATGGACAACGATGGTCATTGAATCACACGCTGGTAGTGGGGCGCGATCCGAGTTGCGACATCCACGTTCAAGACCGGCAGGTATCCCGCTTTCACGCGCGGCTCACGCCGACGCCGGAAGGGGTGACTCTCGAAGACCTCGGAAGCAAGAATGGCACGAACCACAACGGCGTGGAACTGTCCGCGCCGGTCATGTTGCAGGATGGCGACCTGCTCGGGATCGCGCTCGCGCAGCAATTTATCTTCCTTACGTCCGATGCCACCATGCCTCTCGCGCAGGGTGGAACCCGCTCCGGGCGTTTGCTGATGGATCAAAAATCGCGGCAGGTGTGGGTCAAGCAGCAACAGCTTGCGCCGCCGCTTTCCGCGCAGCAGTTCAAGCTTCTATGGCTGATATATGAAAAGCAGGGACAGGTCATCAGCCGCAGCGAACTCGTTTCGGTTGTATGGGGCGAGGAGCAAGTGGCGGGCGTCTCCGACCAGGCTTTGGATGCGTTGATCCGCCGCCTGCGCGACCGCCTGGCTGTGCTGGACCCAAGCCATCAATACATCAACACCGTGCGCGGACACGGATTGCGCTTGGACAACCCCCCGCAAGGCGAATAAAGTATATGGATGCCCAGTCGGAAAAACTGCTTGCCCGCGTCGTCCGCGCTTCGCGCATGGCGGCGCTTGCCACGCTGCGCGACGACTCGCCGCAAGTGTCCATGGTGACGTATGCGGCGGCGGATGATTTTTCCGCCTTCTATATTTTTGTCAGCCGCCTCGCCCAGCACACCATGGATATGCAAAAGAACAAGCGCGTGAGCCTGCTGATCGCCGAAAACGACGACGGTAGACCCGACCCGCAGACTCTCGCGCGCGTGTCCATTCGAGGCGCGGCGGAAAGCCTGCAAAACGGGGAGCCGGGTTACACCCCCATCAAAGAGATGTATCTTGCGCGTTTTCCCCAATCCGAGCCGCTGTTCCATCTCCAGGATTTTAATTTTTGGCGCATTATCCCGAAAGGCGGACGCTTCATCGCAGGCTTTGGCAAGGCATATAACATCACATTTGAAACGCTGAAAAAAGTTTCAGCGCGATAACCCGAACGATTTGCTTTAGAGGTGATAATGAGTACGCTTTGACCTTTTCGGGCGCAAACACCGCATCTGTGATCAGAAATACTTGACTTCCACTAGCACGGCGGAGTTTACTCAACTCCGCCGTGCTTGGTGTACCCTGCCCTCACAGGTATTTACTATGGAAAGGCTCTTCGCGGGTCGTAGACCCTGCGGGAGCGGAAAAACTATTTCTTGTTCTTCAAATACTCATCAATCGCGAGACCGGCTTTGCGCCCGCCAACCATGGCGGTGACGACAAGGTCCGGTCCAGTGACACAGTCTCCACCGGAGAAGACGCCTTCGCGCGAAGTCGCGCCGGTGGTTTTGTCTTTGACGGCAATCAAACCCCAGTTGTGCGTTTCGAGATCGGGCGTGGTCTTGCCGATGATGGGATCGGGCCAGTAGCCAAGCGCAAGGATGGCGGTGTCCGCGGCGATGCTGAAATTGGAGCCTTCGACCGGCACGGGCTTGCGGCGTCCTTTTGCATCCGGCTCGCCGAGTTTCATTTCGATGCACTCCACAGCGGCAAGGTTTCCGTCCGCGCCGGCGATGAACTTGACCGGCTGGGTGAGGAAGCGGTATTTCGCGCCTTCCTCGCGCGCCATCTTGCGGTCTTTCTTTCCGCCGGGCATTTCATTTTCAGTGCGGCGATAGAGACAGGTCACTTCTTCGGCGCCGAGACGCAGCGCGGTACGCAGGCAGTCGGAAGCGGTGTCACCGCCGCCGATGACGACCACGCGCTTCCCGATCCGAGGCGGTTCCTTCATGTCCTCCGGAAGTTGATCCTGTGAGACGTTCCCGCGGATGAGGAAGTCGGTCGCTTCATAGACTCCGGGCAGGTCTGTTCCCGGCGTATCCTCCATCTTCGCATCCACTTCCGAGCCGACGCCGATGAAGACCGCCTCGAAGCCTTCATTGAAAAGGTCGTCAATCGTCTTGTCCCTGCCGATGTAGGTGTTCGGTGAAAACTTCACTCCGGCGCGTTCGAACTCCTCCCATTTTTCCTGCCAGACTTCCTTCGAGAGTTTGAAGTTTGGAATGCCGTATACCAGCAAGCCGCCGGGGGCGGGTTTTGAATCGAAGATTGTGATCTCGTATCCCTTTGAAACGAGGATGTCCGCGCATCCCAGCCCGGCAGGACCTGCGCCGATGATGGCGACTTTCTTTCCGGTTGGTATTCCCACCGGAATGATGTAGCCTTGCGTCCGACGTTCGTAGTCCACGGTAAAGGCTTCCAACTCGCCGCACAGCACGGGCTGTTGGTGCTTGTTCAATACGCAGGAGCCCTGGCATAACGCCTCATGCGGACAAACGCGCCCGCATATTTCCGGGAGCGAACTGGTCTTGTGGTACACGCCCGCCGCTTCCACAAAACGCCCCTGTTCGATCAGCCACATGGCGGAGGGGATGTCGTTGTGGGTGGGGCATGCCAGCATACAAGGCGCGGGATCCGGGCAATGGATGCAGCGCGACGCCTCCACCATGGCGCGCTCCGGGTCGAATTCGATGACGACATCCTCGAAATCGCAGGTGCGAACCTCGGGCGGACGAAGGTCCAAATCAAAAAACGGGCGGTTGGCGCGTTCCTTCCTGTCAATTGCTAAAAATTCGCCTGGGACGATCTGCATTGTGCCTCCAATGAAATAAAGCGATACATATAAATACGCTCCTGCGATGATACTCAATCCATTCGGACATACATAGGCGTAAATGTCACAAAAGCAGGGGACAATCGTCACGACTTTATCATTAGACAATTGTTAATCATAATGTCAAAAGAACGCCGCGCCGCGCCATTTGAATTACAATCCTGCGTGGTGTAAAAACCGCCATGTAATTTTCACGTATGGTTTATCAAGAACGTCCGCTCTTGGCGGACTTTATTCCGGAGGATATGTAATGAAAAAGTTTTTTTCGAGATTTTCCCGCCGTACCTGGATTATTCTCGGCATACTGGCGGCAGTGGCGCTGATTGTCCTGCTCCTCAGCGCCCGCAGGCAGGACCCGGCAGTTGCATTCCAAACAGCGGAGGTCGAGCGCGGGAACCTGGTGGCATTTGTCGGCGCGACAGGAAGCGTCCGCGCGCGACAGAGCGCCAGTCTGAACTGGCAGACGAACGGAATCGTGGAATCGGTCAACGCGGAGATTGGGGATCGCGTCTCACGGGACTTTGTGCTTGCCAGCCTCGACAAAGCTTCCCTCAGCCAGAACATCATCCTTGCCGAAGCCGACCTGGTGAACGCCCAGAAAGCGCTGGATGAACTGCTCGCTTCCGATACCGCCCTGCTCGAAGCCCAACAAGCCGTGGATAAAGCGGAAAAAGCCTACGACAAAGCCTACAACTGGCGCGTCCAATTGAACGGCAAGATCGACATCAAGGAATGGGTGTACGACCAGTTCGGCGAATTACGTTTAAAGGAATACAGGGGGTACGCCAGCCAGGAGGTCATTGATCAGGCGGATAAAGACCTGGCGCTCGCCGAGTCGCGCCTGAACGATGCCCGCCGCGAATACGAACGCCTCCTGAAAGGACCCGATTCCGATGAAGTCATTGCGGCGCAGGCGCGCGTGGATGCCGCCAAAGCCACATTGAACATGGCGCGCCTGACCGCGCCTTTTAATGGAACTGTCACGCAGGCGTCGCCCGCCGTTGGAGACCAGGTAACGACGGGAAGCGCCGGTTTCCGCATTGACGATCTTTCCAGCCTGCTGGTGGATGTGCAGGTCTCCGAGGTGGATATTAACAGCGTCTTCGTGGGGCAGCCTGCGATTTTGTTGTTCGATGCGATCCTCGGCAGGGAATATCACGGCGAGGTGATACGGGTCGGTCAGGCTGGCGAGACGGTGCAGGGCGTGGTCAGTTTCACCGTGACCATCGAACTGACCGATGCGGATGAACTGGTGAAACCCGGCATGACCGCCGCCGTCAACATCGTGGTCGAGGAAGTGAAGGATGTTATCCTCATTCCGAATCGCGCCGTCCGCCTCGTGGATGGAAACCGGGTGGTGTATGTGCTGAAAGACGGCTTGCCCGTTCAAGTTCGGATCAGGCTTGGCGCTTCATCGGACACCGCGAGCGTGCTGGTTGACGGCGACATTAAAGAAGGCGATTTGATCATTCTCAACCCGCCGTCCTTCAACGGGGGCATGTTTGGAGGCTAAACAGATGGATCGGGTGATCGAAGCGCGCGGCTTGACAAAGACCTACAAGATGGGTGAGATCGAAGTGCATGCCCTGCGGGGCGTATCTTTCGAGATCGAACGCGGCGAGGTGCTGTCCATTATGGGTCCCTCCGGTTCGGGGAAGTCCACCATGATGAACACGCTCGGCTGTCTGGATCGTCCCACGTCCGGCGAATATATTCTGGACGGCGAATCCGTCGCCGAGATGACCGACGACCAGCTTGCCAGCGTCCGCAACCGCAAGGTGGGATTTGTCTTTCAAAGTTTCAACCTGCTCTCCCGCCTCACCGCGCTTGGCAATGTGGAACTTCCCCTGCGCTATGCGGGCATCGCCGAGGGGCGCCGTGAGAAAGCGCGAGCCGCTCTTGAAGCGGTCGGCTTGCAGGATCGTATGACCCATCGTCCCTACGAACTTTCCGGCGGACAGCAGCAGCGCGTGGCGGTCGCGCGCGCATTGGTCAACAATCCCGCCATCATCATGGCGGATGAGCCGACCGGCAACCTGGATTCCAAAGTCGGCAGGGAGATCATGAATCTTCTGCTTAACTTGAATAAGGAACTTGGCACGACATTGATCATTGTGACTCACGACCCCAATATTGCCGCGCAGACCCAGCGCGTTATCCGCCTGCGCGACGGCGAACTCGACCCTGAAAACAACGAGACCATAGTGAGGAAGAAATGACCTTCGGACAAGCCATTCTCGAAGCGCTCGAGAGTTTGAACGGAAACAAAATGCGTTCCGGTCTGACCGTGCTTGGAATTGTGATCGGCGTGGCGGCGGTCATCGCGATGCTTGCAGTCGGCAATGGCGCGCAGGCGACCATCACAGGCTCCATCTCCGACATTGGAACCAACCTGTTGTTTGTGTTCAGCGGCGGAATGGAGGGAGGTCCGCGAGGCGGACCCGGCGGAGGAAGAAGCGGCAATAATGACCGTCCGCTCACGTTGGGAGATGCGGAAGCGATCGCAGACCCGTTTGCCGCGCCTTCGGTGGAACTGGTCGCGCCGGTCATTCAAGGAAACGGCGCCCTGACCTTTTCCGGCGAAAACACCACCACAAGCATTTCCGGCATCACGCCCGCATATTTCACGGTGCGCAATATGCAGGTCGCGGAAGGCGAAGTCATCAACGAGGAACACATCCTCGGGCGGATGTCCGTTGTGGTGTTGGGACCTGAAACCGCGGTCAATCTATTCGGTCATGCCGACGGCATAGTCGGCGAGACGATCCGCATCGAGGGACAGCCCTTCCGCGTCATCGGCGTGCTGGTTGAAAAAGGCGGCGGCGCCTTTGGCAGCGAGGATAACGCCGCATACGTCCCATTTACCACAGCCCAGGCGCGTCTCATCAAACGAGGCGCGCTCGATGAAGTGGACGTTATTTTCGTGCAGGCGATTTCCGCCGAAGCCGTTCCGCTGGCGGTCGAAGAAATCTCGAACGTCATCCGCGCGCGCCACCGCACGCCCATCGGGTACGACGATTTCACCGTCTTCACCCAGCAGGACTTTCTCTCCACTTTTGAAACCATCACAGGCGTGTTGACCATCTTCCTTGGCGGCATTGCCGGAATCTCTTTGCTGGTTGGCGGCATCGGCATCATGAACATCATGCTGGTTTCCGTCACCGAACGCACGCGCGAGATCGGTCTGCGCAAGGCATTGGGCGCGCGCAAACGCGACATCCTGCTCCAATTCCTGACCGAATCATCCCTGCTGAGCCTCATCGGCGGAATCATCGGCATCATGTTCGGCTGGTTCATCGCCTTCGTAGTGGGGCAAGTCGCCGCAGCTACCGGGAACGATTTCGTCCCGGTCGTGGGCGTGGATGCGATCCTGCTTTCGACAGGCTTCTCGGCGGTCATCGGTTTGTTCTTCGGCATTTACCCTGCCAGCCGCGCCGCCAACCTCGAACCCGTCGAAGCGCTTCGTTACGAGTAGACATGACTGCGCGCAAAAGGATTTTATTTGCCCTGACATTGATCTTATTTTTGCAGGGATGTTTTCGAGCGCAGACGATGGACAATGCGCCCCAAATCATGGAAGCGACCTCCACCCTCCAGCGTCCAACAGCCACGATCACTTCAACGCCGCCCCCCACGCCGACGCTTGTTCCGGCAGTCACCGAAGTTTCTCCAACGCCTTTGCCGGGCGTGACCATTACGGCGGCTAAAGGCAACCTCTACATCCGCCGCGGACCGGGCCTGCCCTACAACCAGATCGGCGTGCTGCATAAAGGCGAAAGCGCCAACGTCATCGGGCAGGATGTGCTCTCGCGCTGGGTGCAAGTCCAGATCCCCGGCTCGGATGCGACCGGCTGGGTCTCCATCATGACCGATTTCAGCAGCATCGAAGGCGATCTGAGCGCCGTGCCAGACTTCACCTTCACCGACTGGCCCCAGCCCGCCTACGTAAAAAACTGCACCGAGCATGACATCCTGCTCGAACCCGGAGAGATCTATCTATATTCGGCGCGCACCAATGCCGATTACCTGAATGAAGCGCAAGTGGACCCCGGCGTGTACACCGCCTTCGACCTGTTCGTGCCGGGCGAACCGGAAATCCAGAAGGTCGAAATCCGCGAAGGGATGTATGTGTACCTGACGCTGAACGGCTTGGGCGTGAACCACAAATGCCCGTAAACTTGTTGTAGAATCAGAGGGAACTTACGATGAAAAAACCGGTCCTTTTTCTCGCCGCTTTTGCTTTGATTTCCGCCTGCTCGAGCGCCCCGCAGGTGACAACCACTCCCGAAGCGACAGTCACTTCGACGCCTCCGCCGACAATGACGGACACGCCAGTGCCCGCGCCGACGATGACAGAAACGCCCCTCGAAACCCCGCACATCGAGGATTTTATCAAAATTACCTCGAGCCTGCCGGTAGAGATCGCAGGGACGGAGACGACGCCGAGGATTGCGGGGGCGTTTGAGGTGGATGAGAAACTGTGCTTTGGCTGTGAGATCCAGATGCCGGAAGCGTTGGCAGAGGAGATACTGGGTGGGTACATGGCGCGGTTTATGCACCGCTTTGGGGCGGAAGGGCAGGAGGGGCAGCCGAGTGATGAGCAGATAGCGGCGGCACTGGAGAGGATTGCCCAGGCGCAGCAGGGCGAGATACCGGCGAGCGAAGCGGTGATGACGATCCCGGCGTATCTGCTGTCGCAAGGGCTGGAGGGGAAGTACAGCGAGGTAAAAATAGTGTTTCGGATGGGGACGGAGATGCAGGTGCCGGAAGGGGTGATCCCGATTGACACGCTCTCGACGCTGGACGTGGAAGGGGCTATTTCTGATGGTGTGCCGGGGATTGAGATGAAAGATAATATTCCAGGACTGGTTCAGACTTCTCAGTCAGGATGGGGATTTGGGACAGTGGTAGACGAGGCAGGAAAAGAATTATTATTGGTAGGGAGTCCCTCATATCGGTTTAGTATGCAATGGGCTTCGCTTGATTTGGCGGGAGCAAAAATACTTGTAGGAGAGTGGATAGCCAAGTTTGATGGGAACAATAAACCCAAATTGGTAGCAAATAACCCAATTGAGAAACAGGCAAAAGAGGAATATTTAGCACACGGCTTTGAAGTAGTAAAGTAGGCGATTTGACGCGAGAGTTATTATTGTGACATAGTGGAGGGGATGAGGAGCGGGTGGCTGATTTTTTTGACATTATTTATCTTTGGCAGTTTTTTGGCTTTTTTGACTGTGTCGGTGAGGGCGGAGTGTTTGCCGGACTCGGATTTTTTCTGTGATGGAGATTCTTGGTGTGCGCCGGACGGGTCGTGCGATGCGCAGAGTTGTTGCAGCTACCCGCCGGATCCGCCAGCGCCGGGGACTTGTGAGTGCGGAGTCAAGGCGGATGGGACGTGCAAGGCGTGTACGGGTGGAGGGACATGCAATGCCGACTATATTATCAACTGCGCGGGGACTAGAAC